>NZ_CANLDZ010000004.1:0-315361 GCF_947489545.1 uncultured Ruegeria sp.
GCGTCCAGCTGTCTCTCCAACCCGTCCGGCCGTCTCCCCGACCCGTCAGCGCCGTCTCAGCAGCGCCGGTGAAGGGGGTTCTAAGTACTACTGACAAAGACCGCAAGCAGAAAAAGACAAAAACTCAGAAAATCTCTCAACTGACCATTTTATATTTATTTATCAAAAAGCTACATAAATACACCTGAGCGCAACCGCGCCTAAAACGCGCGTATCCAACTCGAAAAAACGCCGCCACAAAGCGTGTACTTAAAAATACCGGCAGACTCGGTCGCGAGTCAGGCGGAATCGGCCTGTCGCCAGCGGGCAAACCCACCTGGACTCGGAAAACGCAGGACAAGCAGGCCCGCGATGATCGCCAGATAGATCAAAGGTTCGATCTGAAACCCCTTAGCAAGCATCACATAATGAAGCGCCCCGAGAAGCGCTGCGGGATAAACCAGCCGATGTAGTTTGCGCCAGGACGGACCTAGACGCCGCACTGACCAGTTATTCGACGTAACTGCCAAGGGAAGCAACATTAGGAACGCGATCATACCAACTGTGATGTATGGGCGCTTGACGATGTCGGCCCAGATCTGGCTAGGCAGTTGTACATCCAGCACCAGCCAAACCACCAGATGCAGGCTGACATAGGCAAATGTCAGCACTCCGATTGCCCGACGAAACTTCATCAGGTTCAAACCGACATGCCGCCGCAGAGGTGTAACAGCCAGACCAACGATCAGCAGCTGCAGCGCTAGTTCACCCAACTCGTGCTCGAGCGCTTTGATCGGCTCGACCCCCAGCCCGCCGGTCATTGCGAGATACAGCAACCAGGGTGCAGGCAACGCGCCCACCAGGTAGACGCCCCAGACAGGGACCTTACGCAATATCTGGTTCACCGCCTGCATGATCTCAGTAATTCTTTGCCAGATCCATGCCATTATACAAGCTGGCAACCTCTTGTTCATATCCATTGAACATCAAGGTGGGAACGCGCTTGGAAAACAGACCACCTCCAATGCGCCGCTCCGAGCCCTGCGACCAGCGGGGATGATCCACATTGGGGTTTACATTGCTATAGAAACCATACTCTCGCGGACCGGCCATGTTCCAACTGGTCGGCGGCTGAGTGTCAGTCAACGTTATGCGGACAATCGACTTGATCGACTTGAACCCATATTTCCAAGGCACCACCAAACGCAGAGGTGCCCCGTTCTGGTTCGGGATAGGTCGGTCATAAATCCCAGTTGCCATAATTGTCAGAGGATGCATCGCCTCATCCATACGCAGACCTTCGCGATAGGGCCATTCGAGAACAGGGGAACGAACCCCCGGCATTTCTTCCGGACGATAGGCGGTCTCGAAGGCCACATATTTTGCATCCTCCTGAACACCGGCCATGTTCAGCAGATCGGACAATTCAAACCCGTTCCAAGGGATCACCATCGACCAGGCTTCGACGCAGCGGAATCGATAGATACGCTCTTCAATCGTCATCTCGGACAAAATGTCCTTGAAGCCGTATTCCCCGGGGCGATCCACCAAGCCATCAATCTTGATGCTCCACGGTTCAGTTGTCAGTGATCCGGCATACTTGGCCGGGTCGTCCTTGCCTGTGCCAAACTCGTAGTAGTTGTTGTAAGACGTAATCTCTTCCCAAGTATTGGCTTCAAGACCATCCTCAGCCGCAGCTGGCCGGGACATAGCAGTCAGCCCGACACCAGCCATACCGGCCACGACCTGCCGCCGGTTCAAAAACGCCGTCCGCGGGGTGACGTCGGCATATGTCAAAGTGTTGGTCCAGCGTTGCGCCATTTGGGTCTCCGTAGTCAATCAGCCTCGGGAACAAGGTAATGTCTGATACCACAGAGCCAAGGAAACGGGCGTCACGATTGAGAGAAGTGACTGTAACGTTCACAATGGCGTCGACACCTTGCGCCAGTTCGGCGAGCTGCCAGGAAGCGTGAACTTTACAAGTGCAGGGCCAAAAGTGCAGGCTGGACCGCAGAATAGTAAGTGTAATTGGGCGGATGGTTGGGCCATCCGAATGGATTGCGAAACCGCTTAGGGAGAATACCATGTGTGACATTTGCGTAATGAACGCGGTCAAGGATCGTATGTTGTCGCGGCGAGGGTTCTTCAAGGCAGCAGCAGCCACCGGTGTGGCAGCCGCCGCAACGGGCGTTTCAGCGCCAGCGGCGCTGGCCGACGGCCACGGCGCGGTCGAAGACATGACCCACACCCTCAGCCCTGATTTTCCGACTTGGGGAGGTGAGCCGGGTATTTCAGCTGAGCAAGCTTTCAACTTTGCGGATCACGGCTTCAACCTGTTCAACCTTTCCATCAATGAACATACGGGCACACATATCGACGCGCCTTTGCATTTTTCGGCGGATGGCGCTTCGGTTGACGAAATCCCGGTCACAGATCTGGTCGCACCGCTTTGCGTTGTCGACATCGCCGCTCGTGCCTCCGAGGATGCTGATACACGGGTCACGCCGGATGACTTGAAAGCTTGGATTGCATCCAATGGCGATATCCCCGACGGAGCCTGCGTCGCAATGCACTCAGGTTGGTCCGCCAAGGTTGCAACCGATGGCTTTCGGAATTTCGACGGGGAGGCACAGCATTATCCCGGTTTTCATGTCGAGGCTGCACAAATGCTGATGGAGGACACAGGCGCCCGGTCGGTTGCCGTGGATACCTTGTCGCTGGATCACGGCATGTCGGCCGATTTCGCCACCCACTATGCGTGGCTGCCCTCGGGCCGGTTTGGTATTGAGTGTCTTGCCGGTCTGGATCGCGTCCCGGCATCAGGTGCAACACTTGTCATCGGCGCGCCTAAACATGCGGGTGGCACCGGAGGTCCGGCGCGTGTGTTTGCACTGATCTGAGGAACCGAAAAGGCCGACAAGATCGGCATCATTTTTGTAGTCGCAATACTTGTATGTAAAGTGCGGTGCTGTGTTTGCACCTACTCAAACCGGTGCAGGCAGATCAAGAATGGTGTCCACACATCCACTCGGAACACCTGAAGAAGTCTTCAGACCGGCGGGTATCATATTCGACATGCGGAAAAGCGGGGACGCAAAAGCGGTCGATATCCACAATGATCGCGCAGAGTGGAGACATTCACTTTATAAAGACATCTGCAATGGCATTGTGATTGCTTACGAGTGCTCGCGTCGCTTGCTTTCCTTCGTGAACTTTCAACCACCCTTCACACACGACGGCAAGGTTCAGTCAGAAAGGGCTGCGGTTTTCGCTCAGCTCACACAAAACCATTATGCCGGGCAGTTTATGGGTCGCGTTGCCAATCAGGTGGATTTCTTGTGCTTCCCCTAACAATCAACTGGCTTTCGATTTCAATGCGCCCCAGAGACGGTTCAGGATCATCAATCATCGATAGCAACATCCTGACCGTCGCTTCAGCCATTCGGTTCGCCGGCTGGCGCATCGTGGTTAGGTCAAAAGTTTTCCATGCCGCCATCGCGACATCATCATAGCCGATGACAGACACATCCCCTGGAACATCCAGACCAAGCTCGTGCTTTAGTGTTTCAAGAACCGCAAAAGCCATATGGTCGTTGCCGACGAATATCGAATCCGGCCCACAACCCTTCTCGAACAGGCCAAGCGTCGCCTTGCGCGCGATCACTCGGCTGTATTCGCAATCAACAACGTGAAACGGCTCTGTTCCCTGAGCTGACATTTCCGCCAGAAACCCGGCCTGCCGCTCACGACCGTTAAGAGATTTTTGCCAGCCTGCGATATGCGCTATTCGCTTGTGACCTCCGGCCAGTAAGAACCTTGCCGCAACTCGCCCACCTTCGAAATTCGCCGCCGTTACCGAAGCTAGATTGGGGTTTTCTTGTCCTCGATTGAACAGCACTAGCGGGATACCATGATCTTGTAAGCGTTTTGTTAGCTCGCTGGACACACTGACGGACGCCAGAATGATACCATCGACCTGATGAGCAAGAAGATCTTCGACAACGCCATCAACTTCGTCGGTCAGGTTTGAGGCGAAGAAGGTCATGATATGATAACCATGTTCATGGAACTCGGAGGACAGCTTCTCCAAAGCTTCGGTGTAGAACGGATTTTTTAGGTAGGCGAGAACAATACCTATGGTTCGGGACCGGCCGGTGTTCAATGAACGGGCCAGTGTGTTAGGTCGATATCCGAGCTTAAGTGCTGCCTCGCGTACGCGTCGTTGTTTGTCGGCGGAGACTTTTGATCCCTGCATAAAGACGCGACTTACCGTTGGCTGGCTAACACCTGCCAGTTTTGCAACCTCTGCCGCTGTTGTTCGGCTCACCCGCATGCACGACCCGCTTGTTCAACGATATCCTGCAGCTTTATCACAAGCCGAGTTATGATCGCCAGAGCAGCTCATACGAATGTGCAATCGCCTGACCATGACCAAAGTTAGTATACCTGATTTGCAATACCGGCTGGCAAGTCAGTCTTCCCGAATTCGGCTGCCAGATTCTGGGTCAAACAGATACAGATGCTCGGCCGATAGCGAGATACCGACAACATCGTCTTGGTTCTTGCGCAGGTGCCGACTACCGCGAGCAATGACGCGCTGTTTTCCCCATTGAACCGTCAGCAGTGTGCTTTCACCGGTGTTTTCGAAGGCGTAGATGGTGACGTCTATGTCGCCTTCGCCGGGCTCGAACACCTTCATGTCGTCGGCACGCACGCCGAGGATGACGGCAGGACGATCGGGGATTGCCACCTTGACCAGTCGTGTTCCGCCCGTGGTGACGAACATGCCGTCCTGAACCGACCCGTTGATCAGGTTCATGGCCGGAGAGCCGATGAAACCCGCAACAAACAGGTTGGCCGGGTCGTTGTAGATCTCGTCCGGTGTGCCGAGCTGCTGGATTACCCCGTGTTTCATCACCGCCACGCGGTCGGCCAGGGTCATGGCTTCGATCTGGTCATGGGTGACATAGACCGTAGTGATCTTCATCTGGCGGCTGAGATGTTTCAGCTCGGCCCGCATCGTCACGCGCAGCTTGGCGTCGAGATTGGAGAGCGGCTCATCCATCAGAAAGACCTTGGGTGCGCGCACGATTGCGCGTGCCAGCGCGACGCGCTGCCTCTGGCCGCCTGACAGGGCCTTGGGCTTGCGGTCCAGAAACTGGGTCAGCTCAACCTTCTCGGCGGCTTCGTGCACTTTGGGCGCGATGTCCGGTTTCGGCGTGCCGCGCACTTTCAGGGGATAGGCGATGTTGTCGAAGATCGTCATGTGGGGGTAGAGGCCGTAGTTCTGGAACACCATGGCCACGTCCCGATCCTTTGGCAGATCGTCATTGACCATCCGATCGCCGATCCAGATTTCGCCATTCGTGGGATCTTCGAGACCGGCGATCATGCGCATGGTCGTGGTCTTGCCGCAGCCCGAGGGGCCGAGCAGCACCAGAAACTCCCGGTCCTGGATTTCAAGGGACTGGTCGTCGACGCCGACGAAATCACCCCAGCGCTTGGTCAGATTCTTGAGAATGACTTCGGCCATCAGCGTACGGCTCCCATGGTCATGCCTTGCACAAAGTATTTCCGGATGATGAGGGCGAGGACGAACATCGGCAGCATGATGATGATGCCCGCCGCGCTGAGCAGGTTCCACAGATCGCCCTCTTCGCCTTTGAACAGGGCCAGCCCGATGGGCAGCGTGACCGCGTCCTTGTTGGTCAGGATCAGCGCGAACAGGAACTCGTTCCAGGCAATGATGAAACAGAAGATCCCCGCCGTCAGCAGGCCCGGCGCCGCCATCGGCAACACGATGTTGAGGATCACCTGTATCCGGGAAGAGCCATCCACCATCGCCGCCTCTTCCGTGTCCAGCGGGATGCCGTCGATGAAGCCTTTGATCATCCAGATGGCAAAAGGCATCACGATGGCGAGGTTGACCAGGATCAGTCCCGAGCGGGTATCGAGCAGCCCGATGTCACGGAACATCACGAAGAACGGCAGGATGATGACCACTGCCGGGACGAACTGGGTCGCAAGGATCATCACCAGCATCGCCGTTTCACCGGTCAGGCGGAACCGGGAAAAGGAATAGGCCGCCATGGTGGCAATGGGGATCGCGATGACTACGGTGACAAGCGCCACGACGGTCGAGTTGATCAACTTGGCGCCCAAGTAATACGGCGCGTCGAACACGATCCCAAAGTTTTTCAGCGTCGGTGTGAATAGTAGTTTTAGTTGATAAACATCCACGTGGTTCTTGAACGCAGCAAGAAAGATCCAGATGATCGGGACCAGCATGATGAAGATCGCGATCAGGATCAGCACAATCTGGATCGCATCGACGATCTGTTTTTTCTGGCGCCCGGTCATGATGCTTTCCTGAACACGAACTTGGCATAGGCGTAGGTGAGGAAGATCATCGGGATAACCATAAGCCAGGCGACGGATGCCGAATAGCCGATCTGTCCGTATTTCATGCCGTTGAAGTAAATGTAGTGGCTGAGCGTCTGGGTGGCCGTGCCAGGCCCGCCGTTGGTCAACATGAAGATCTGATCGAAGGTTTTCAGGCTAAAGATTGATTTCAGGATAATCACCACGGCCAAAACAGGTGCAAGTTGCGGCAGCGTCACATCGCGAAACACCCGCCAGCCCGAAGCGCCGTCAACCTGCGCGGCCTCGATCGTTTCCTGCGGAACCGACGCCAGCCCGCCGATCAGCACAAGTGTCAGGAACGGGATCCATCCCCAGACATCGGCCATCACGCAAACCGCAAAGGCAAGCTGTGGATGGGCGAGCCAGCTGATGTCAGCCAGCGGCGGAAAGACGGCCCCGAAAAACGCGTCGAACAGTCCGAATTCGGGGTTGAACATGAACCGGAACGAGACACCTATTAATGCCGGCGACATGGCAAAGGGCAGGATCAGCAACGTCTGCACACCCGACCTGAGCCGTCCACCCGGAGCCAGAAGCATTGCCAAACCCAAGGCTAGCACGGTCGTCAAGGCAACCGTCAACACAGTGTAAATCCCGGTCACCCAGACCGAATTCCAGAAAGCTGGTTCTTCCCAGAACGCCCATGTGTAGTTCTCGAAACCAAGGTAGCCCTGAGGGAAGTCGGGTTTGTTGAGCCGCCCCACAGTGAAAGACAAGCGCAGAGACTCAACAAGCGGCCAGATCGCGGTGGCGAAAACGACCAGCACCGCTGGCAGCACCAGCAGGTATTTCAGCGTATTGTCACGCATTGTCCGTCCGATCCGATTGTGGCGGGCGCAGCCGTCATGGCCACACCCTGCAAAATATCACTCGATACGCCCAGCGCGCTTGAGCACGCGGTTGGATTGCTCGGCGGCCTCGGTCATCAGTTCCCGGACATCGCCACCGGCCGCTGCCTCAGCGATAGCGGCTGATAAGATGTCTCCGACTTCGGGCCATTCGGGAATTTGCGGCATGATGTCGGACTCTTCCAGTGACTCCCAGGCTGCTGCCTGAATACCATCATTTGCCGCGTTTACATCCGCGTCCTGCAGCGATGAGATATGAGTGACAACGTTGTTCACGATCGACTTGCCAGCCACTTCGCGTTCGATGGCGTTGGCCTTATCCATTTCTGGGTTCGAAAGCCATTTCATGAATTCCCACGCAGCTTCCTTGTTCTCGGAATACTCAGAAATAGAAAACGGCATCGAAATTGCATAGGTTTTCGTCCGACCATCATAAGACGGCATCCCGGTGAACCCGACCTGATCCTTGGTCAGAGTAGACGATTCCGGGTTGTAAAAACCAGAATAAGCCCACCACCAAACAGGGATCATCGCAGATTTACCCTGCATGAACGACTGACGCGCGTCCTGTTCGACAAAGGCCAGGCTGTTGGGGTTCGTGACGCCGTGAACAGTGTGTAATGCGATATAATCCTCAGTGGCTTTTATCGCTTCGTCACTGGTCCAGGCAGCGGTCCAGTCATCGTTGAAGATATCCGCCTCAGCGGCCCAAAGGAAGTTGATCCAGATGAACAGGTTCTGTCGGTTGCCGTCGTTGTTATAGTAGAGCGCAAGAGGGGCAATGTCGGGGTTGGTTTCCTTCAGAGCTTTGCCAATCTCGATCACTTCCTGCCAGGATGTCGGCGGCTCTGGAATCAGATCCTTGCGATAGAACATCAGCTGCGGATGGGCGCGCAGGGGGAAGCCAAGCGTCTTGCCATCATACTGGGCTGACCGCGCAAATGCAGCTGGATAGCGATCCATCGAAATCCCGTCCTGCGCCATCATATCATCGATTGGCATCAGCCAATGCGCATTAGGAGGGCCCCAACTGTCGAGGTAATTGACCACATCGAAGGTTCCGTTGGCCGCAATCCCTTCGGCATTGATTTTCTCTTGCAGCGACCCGAAAGGAATAAACGTCCACTCTGTTTCGATCCCTGTCAGTTCGGTGAATTCGTCGTCCCGCAGCATCAAGCCGTCGAATTGTGGGGTTACCACGCTTAGGATGTTGAGCTTTGCCCCTGCATATGGCTGACCTTCCTTCAGATCATAGGGAATGTCTTCTGCGGCGGCGTTGAGCGGCATCAACGACATTGCGGTCACGACGACGCCTGCCTTCAATAGAGTCTGTCTGCGCATTCTCTCCTCCCTCACGAATCGCAACATTTGGTTACCTAGGGTAAGATTATCATGAATACGTATTCAAGAACTATCTGACGCGTGTTGATGCTGGCCTTCTAACCCGGCTAAATGCGCACTAACCAGCGGGTTCGACATTCACCGATTGGCTGGCTGCTGCCATGCGAGACCGTCCGATCCAAATCTGGACCAGATCACTGCCCCTTCGTCCATGGGAATCTCAACATCTCGAAGGACAGCGAGCCTAGCTTGATCGAACTTGTGCCACTTCTGGAGGGTTACATAAGTATTCCGAAACTGTTCGATCTTTTATGCGTTTGAATTGCGGTGAGACCTCCAGATTGGAGCAGCACTTGCGACTATGTCATGTGCCAGCCAAGATTCGCCGTCCGCAAAGAGTACTCCAGGGACAGAGCTGGCAGCGAATGAGGCCACAGACGAGCCATAGAAAAGATTCTATCCCAGTATTTGGCGCCGCTGGGCAGCTCAATCCAACCGGTTACTCAACGCAACTTCAAATTTGAGATCCGCCCGAACCCACACCATGCGGACCTTGCTGCCGATCGCCGTCGGCTTCAAGATCTGCGTTCTGGAAAACGTCTCGTAAGATGATCAGTCGGGAACCCTCGCACAATGCAAACGTCATTTCCAAAGCGACGGGTGCATCAAACTGCAGACATATCATCGCGAACGCGTGACAACGGCTCAAGCAATTCGCTTTGCGAGATCCTAGATGAACTCAATTTCTTTGCTTCATACCCGAAACGCCAAGCACCAAAAGATGATCTCACAACTACCTTAAAATGGTTTTGAAGATAACATCGCCATGGTTCACCTAACAGGTTTAGTGACTGTCTATCCATTTGATCGGCGATCTCTATCGCCATCATGGTATTGATGCCGATGCCATCGTCGATAAGGTGAACGGACTGACGGCCGGGAAACAGATGTTTCAGCGAGACCTTGGTCTTGTCAAACCTTGAAGCCCCTCCTAAACAACGTGTTATCGAAGACAACCACCCAAAGCATCTTGGGTCGAGGTTAAAACCCCAGCGAGAACTGACTTGCACGCAGCTTCGAATAATTTGCTTTTTAAGCCACTCACCCTACCGAACGGGCGTGTGCTAAAAAATCGGATCATCAAATCGGCCATGTCTGACTCACTCGCGGATGGACGTGGCGATCCGACTGCCAGACAGATAAGGTTGTATGAACGCTGGGCCGACGGTGGTCTGGCAGCGTCGATCATCGGAGAAGTGCAGGGCGACCCACGGTACCCTGAAAAACCGGGCAATCTTGTGCTCGATCAAGGGGCCGACACTGCAGCGTTCCGTGATCTGGCGCGGCGCGGGTCAGCAAACGGGGCGCATCTCTGGTTGCAACTTGGCCACGCCGGGGCATTGTCTCACCTGCCGATCAGCAAGCCGAGGGGACCAAGTGCCATCGACTTTCCCAATTTTAGTACCGAAGCGATGTCTCTGGCCGAGATTAGGAGCATTCCTAGTTCTTTTGCCCAAACGGCACGGCGCGCGTGTGAGCTGGGGTTTGGAGGCGTTCAGATTCATGCGGCTCATGGGTTTCTCTTAAGCCAGTTCCTGTCCCCTCTCTTCAACCACCGGACGGATGATTATGGTGGTTCGATCCATGCACGTATGCGGCTGCTTGTCGAGACGGTCGAGGCCGTTCGTGCTGCTGTACCGACTGACTTTGTGGTTGCAGTCAAACTGAATGCCACTGACCAGCTGGACGGTGGGCTAACGGAAGATGATGCCCTCAAAGTTGTTGCAGGACTTGAGGGCAAAGGCGTTGATTTACTGGACATCAGCGGTGGAACCTATTTCCCCGGTGCCCCATCAAGTTCCGAACGAGCATCCAAAGGCCCATATTTTCTCGAATTCGCCGGTGCCGCACGCGGGTTGACCACGACCCCTCTCATGATCACCGGAGGGTTCAAGCATTATGACGAGGCAGAGGCCGCGATCATTCAGGGTGATGTGGATGCGGTTGGCCTTGCGCGGGGTTTCGTCCTTGATCCATCGCTGCCTTTGTCATGGCAGGCGGGCAAAGGTGACCCTGCTTTTCCTCGATTCGCCACCCTGCCGCCAGGAGGAATGACAGCTTGGTTTACGATGCGGATGACGGACCTTGGTGAAGACCAAGAGAGTCTGATCGAGCGGGATATCAATGATGCAATTGCCGAATATGAGGCGCGCGACGCGGAACGCGCGATCCTTTGGAAGAAACGATTTCCTGTGCATGAGCCCTTCGCTTCATAAGTAAGCCCGGCCTTATGCATCAACAACCCGCTGAACAATCGGGTCTCTTGAATCCATCGTGCATGCATGGAACACGCGATACAGGGATGATTAAGGAGCTGGGCGAGATACCGGAGCAACGCGAAGCCCTCAAGGCCGATCTGGGCGCCGGTGACCGAGCGCTGGCGCTTTGCGGTTAACCGGAAATTCAACAGTACAGAAGCTGCTGTTCGTCAAGTGGGGCGCACGGGTTGGGAAATCGCAAACAAGCGGATGCCGCGGTCTGCATGGATGCCTGCTTAATGAAAATCCCGGCTCGGAAACAGTCGCTTGGCTTGATCACGCGGATGCATGGCGCGGGCGGGGTAGCGGGATGCTTTGGGGGTGTCATCCGCGCGCAGGCCTTCGGTGGTCAGAGCCTCTGGCAATGGGTGGCCCAGGTCCGAGAGCTTATAGGACATGTCGTAAATCTCCTGAGCAATCAGATGCACGACAATGCCTTCGCGTTGCAGATAACCCCGGACACGCAGGAGCCGTGCCCCCATCACGATGCGCCGGAAACGCTCATATATTTTGGGCCAGACGACGACATTACTGACCCCGGTTTCATCCTCAAGCGTCAGGAAAATCACCCCGGACGCCGTGCCGGGGCGTTGGCGGGTGATGACAAGCCCGCAGACCGTATGCTGCCCCAGAGGCACATCCTTTAGTGCGTTGTGAGGGGTAAGGTCCGGAATGCCGGGGCGTAGCAATTCCATTGGATGGGCGCGCAGGGAAAGGCGGGTGGATACATAATCCTCAACGACTTCTTCACCCAAATGCATGGTGGGCAGGGCGATCTGCGGTTCATTAATGCTTTCCCCATCAATCGGGTCGTTAAAAAGCGGCAGCGGTTTTTCGCTGCGGATGGCTTTGACTTGCCACAGAGCATCTCGACGCGTGAGGTCCATGTCAGAGAACGCATCCGCTTCGGCCAACCGTATCAACACATCGGGGCGCAGGCCTGCCCGCAGCCACAGCGCCTCTGGATCGCGATACCCATTGCCCCGTGCCGCAACAATCCAGCCTGCATCTTCTTCTTTGAAACCTTTGATTTGGCGAAACCCCAACCGCAGAGCCAATGCACCATCGGGGCGGCGCTCAAGGGTATTGTCCCATTCTGAATGGTTCACGCATATGGGGCGTGTTTCAACACTATGTTCCCGCGCATCGCGGACGATCTGGGCGGGGGCGTAAAACCCCATAGGCTGGGAGTTGAGAAGCGCACAGGCAAAGATCGCCGGGTGATGGCATTTCAGCCAGGCCGAGACATAAGCGAGCATTGCAAAAGCGGCGGCGTGGCTTTCGGGGAAACCGTAATCGGCAAAGCCCTGGATCTGAGAGAAACAGCGCTTGGCGACGTCCAGATCATAGCCATTCCGGAGCATTCCATTAATGAATTTCTCCTCAAAGGCTCCGATGGTACCCATACGCCGGAATGAGGCGAGTGATCGGCGCAGGTGATCGGCCTCTTCGGCGGAAAAACCCGCCCCCACCACAGCGATTTGCATGGCCTGCTCCTGAAACAGCGGTACGCCAAGCGTACGTTTTGTGACCTCTTCCAGTGCGGGTCCAAAGGGTTCAGCCTGCTCCAGACCCTGGCGGCGTTTGATATAGGGCTGCACCATGCCGCCCTGGATCGGACCGGGGCGCACGATGGCAACTTCGATCACCAGATCATAGAATGTTCGGGGTTTCATTCGGGGCAGAAAGTTCATCTGGGCACGGCTCTCAACCTGAAACACCCCCACCGCATCGGCAACGCAAAGCATATCATATGTGGGCTTATCTTCCTGCGGAACCGTAGCGATACTGAGGCTGCGCCCTTCGTGTTGCTGCATCAACGCAAAGGCTTTTTGTACACAGCTCAGCATGCCGAGTCCCAGGACATCGACCTTCAGAATACCAAGTGCATCAATGTCATCCTTATCCCATTCGATGACGGTGCGATCTTCCATCGCAGCATTGGAAATCGGCGACAGTTCATCCAGACGACCACGTGTGATGACAAAGCCTCCTACATGCTGCGACAGGTGTCGGGGAAAGCCGATGATCTCGCCAATAAGCTGGATGGTTTGCATAAGGCGGCGGTCTTCGGGGTTAAGGCCAATCTCGCGGATGCGATCAAGATCAATCCCGCCATTGCTCATGCCCCAGATTTGGCCCGACAGACCGGCAGTCACATCCTGAGACAGGCCCATGACCTTACCCACCTCACGAATGGCGGCCCGTGTGCGAAAGTGAATGACGGTTGCGCAAAGCCCGGCACGGTGACGGCCGTATTTCCTGTAAATCCACTGGATCACCTCTTCGCGCCGCTCATGTTCGAAATCGACATCGATATCCGGTGGCTCGCCACGGTACTTTGAGACAAACCGCTCAAACACCATCGAGATCATATCCGGACTGACATCGGTGATGCCTAAAAGATAGCAAAGGATTGAATTCGCAGCGGACCCGCGCCCCTGACATAAGATGCCCCGCGATCTGGCGAATTGCACAATATCGTGGACAGTCAGGAAATAGGCTGGGAAATCCAATTCCTTGACCACGGCCAGCTCTTTTTTCAGCAGGTGGGTTACTTTGGAGGGCGGACCATGAGGGTAGCGTCGTGTCAGGCCTTCTCGGGCCAGCCGTTGCAGCCGGGCTTGCGGCGTTTCTTCCTCAGTGTCTTCATGGGGGTATTCATAGGAGAGTTCGCCCAAGTCAAAGCTGCATTTATCGGTGATCTCCAATGTACGGCGTATTGCGCCCAGATGGTTACGAAACAGCCGCGCCATATCCTGACCGGACTTGATCCGGCGTTCGGCATTGGGCAGCGCACGCGTGCCGATCTGATCAATGGTGATATGGTCGCGCATGCAGGTCAAAACATCGGCCAGCCGTCTGCGGTTTGCGCGATGCATCAGCACATCGCCAACCGCGACCATCGGGGCACCTGCCTTTTGCGCGGCCATTGCGCAGGTCGCCAGATAAGCCTGATCGCTGCCGTCATAACGGGGGGCGGCCCCGAGAAAGACGTGATTGGGAAAGCGTCGCTGCAGCCGCTGGATATCCGGTACGGCCTCTTTCAATCCCTGTTGCGGCAGGGCAATCAAAATCATCCCTTTGCAGGCGGGTATCATATCCTTGCTGTAAAGCTCACAATCACCTTTTTCCGCCCGGCGTTTACCTGCGGTCAGAAGGCGGGTCAGGCGTTGATATGCTGCCCGATCACGGGGTAAGGCGACCCATTCCACCGAACTGTCACGCAAGACCAGACGGCACCCAACGATTAGTCTGGGCAATGTTGCGAAAGGGGTGTGTGAAATGGCTTGTCCCGATTCAATCTTTTGCCGGGAGGAGGCATCCACACGCTGCTGAGAACGAATTTTCAAAGCTTCTGCAGTGTCTCGCCGTAACTCCTTGAGCGCGGTCCAGGCTCGCACCACTCCCGCCAGTGAATTGCGATCCGTGATAGCAATCGCAGACAGCCCCAACTCTGCAGCCCGCACGATCAGTTCTTCGGGGTGCGAAGCTCCGGTCAAAAAGGTGAAATTACTGGTGACACAAAGCTCGGCATAGCTTTGCCCCTGTATCTGCGTGTGCAGCAGATCCCGGCGAAAGGCCTCTACCGGACGATGCGTGCGATTGACTTCAATCATGCAAATTCTCCCTGCACGAACCATCCAGGGTTTTGCGGCGTGTAAAACAACCAGAGCCGCCGTCCCTGCGTGGTTTCCACACGCCAGTAATCGCGCAGGCCAGAACGCCAGTTGTCATCCTCCAGCCACCATTCAGGAGCGATGCGTTCAGGGCCCGTGGCGCGCGCCGTGGTCAATGACATGCGCCGCCAGCGGAACCGTTCTGGCGGATGTGGTTCAGCGACCATAAGCGGCTCAGGTGGAAACAGACGCAGCGGGCGTGGGTTTGTGCAGGTCCAGCCGCTGGCAGGATCTGAATAAGCGGCAGGCGCAATGATAAAGCTGCGCTCTGGGATATGGCTGTCAGCGGGCAGGAAACGTTGGATATTCGTCAGCCCGATCCTTGTGCCGATCCGGGTGATGAGGTCTTCCAAATGACCCTTCCGCCCCGCCGAAACATGGGTGAGTTGCTGGGCTGGCAAGGCCTCAACCTGCGTTGCCTCAAGCCGCAGCTGGTCGATGCCAAAACCTGCATCCACCTCGGCCAACCCCCGTTCAAACAACGGTAGAATGCGATGAGGGTCCCGCAAAGGGCGCGCCAGACGCAGCTCAACCTCTTGATGATCCTGATCCACCCGGCGCAGTGTCATTGTTAGCCCTCGCGCGCCCATTTCCTGCGCTTTCAATTTGGCGCAAAGCCGGGTCAGCAATCGCTTTGTACCAGCCATCACGTCGCTGATGAGGCCAATAGGCTCTGGCAATGTCATGCGCACTCCGTAATGGGGCGGGTCAGCCACGGGCGTGATCCCTTCCGGCTGCTGCCCCACAGCCTGATCCAGCCGTCTCAGTACATCCGGTCCAAAGCGGCGGGTCAGCGGCGCACGCGGTGCCGCAGCAAGATCACCAATCTTACGCAGCCCCAATCGGGTCAAAGCCGTTGAGGTTTTCTCATCCAGCTGCAAGGCAGCAACAGGGAGGTTCTGCAGCGCGGCCAACATATCACCGGGTGGCGCCAGTCCCTCACCATGATGCGCCAGGGCCCAGGCCGCCGCGCGCGTGTCCGCCAGGCCGATCTGCACCGACAGGCCCGCACGCGTCAAGCGGGTGCGCATATCACTCAGCATCTCTTTTTCACCGCCAAAGAGATGGGTGGAGCCGCTGATATCCAGCACCAGCCCATCACGACCTTCCAGCCCCACCCAAGGACAGTACCGCGTGGCCCAACGGCACAGGATCTGCAAAAATCGCTGGCCTTGCAGCAGATCAACCGGTGCCGTTTGTAAGTTGGGACAAAAAGCACGGGCATCGGAATAGGGCATGCCGGGATGCAAACCCTGCTGCGTGGCCTGAGCATTAAGGCAATAGAGCCGATTGATGTTGCTTTGTTTCAGCGTCAGGGCAAAGGGACCACCCGACGGGCAGCGCCGCAAAATCTGGTCACTCGCCAGCCGGGGAAACCATAATGAGACGACGCGGCGCGGGATCCCATCGAACATACCAAACACCTAATGTTCCTGATTTGTTCTTTATAAGTTCCCACTTTTGCAGAGTCGAGTCCTGAGAGCTGAATCTGGGATCAAACACAGGTGCACAATGCCAACGGGTTTCAGCCGCATTGCTGCCCATACCTTCAGGTATAATCGACAACCCGGTGGATTTTCCATCACGCGCCGCAAGCTGCAAACGCCGCCCCGCGGTCAGACCGAGGGGTTTTGTCAACTGCATCACCACCAACGAGATGACCCCTGAACGCAGAGCTTCTTCGGCGACAGCCAAGGTTTCAGTCTGGTCCTTGGTGTTACACAGCGTCAGGGACGCAGAATCAATGAATTCGACAAACCCGTCCGGGTTAATCTGGCTTGGCTCCCACCGCTCTCGTACCCACATAACACTGCCGCGAAGCCGCGCAGCGAGCGTGAATGCAAACACGTCTGCGCCGGGCCCGCAGACCTCGTGTGTGCGCGTGTTACTGGGTGGAAAGAAACGCGGATCAAGATTGTGCATGGCCATGCTTTAGCATCCGATAGCAATATTGGAAAACACTGTCATGCTAAGGACCGCAAAAGGCCGATACCTCATTTTAAGTCTCGCGCTGTGCTCGCGTGATTCCAAAGCTGCAAACCTACGTTCGGTCAAAGAATGGGCAAGGGCCCCCGCGTTTTGGTTTGCCGCAGGACAAAGTTGCTACGTGTGTCACGGACGAGACCGGATTTCAGCAAGCGCTGCATGATAAACACCTCCAGATCCTCGGGGGTTTTGGCATAGACCTTAAGAATGAAATCATGATCTCCGGTGATCGAAGCGCACTCGACGATCTGTGGTTCAGTTTCGACGAGGCGCAGGAAATCCGAGATGCTTTTTTCCTGATGATCCTGCAGGGCAATGTGGACATACGCGATCGCATTCAACCCAACGGCCTTTGCGGCCACTTGCGCACGATAGCCAGACACTACACCTGACGCCTCGAGATCACGAACGCGCCGCCAACACTGCGACGCGGAAAGTCCCGTGCGCTCGGCGAGCTCTTGCATCGACAAGCGTCCACTGATTTGCAGCTCGCGGAGGATGGCAATATCTGCGGTTTGAAGCATTTGTTTCGGATTATCTCTAAAAACGGTACGTATTCGTCACGTTACCTCAAATCTCTCTATATTCAAACGAATTTTGTCGATGAGGAGGGGGTATCCTGTCATCCAGAAGGAGGAGTCCAATGCCCAAATCGACCAAATATGTCGCCAAAATTGCCGATGCACGCGGCCATATCGATTACACCGCCGAGGAAGACGCCGTCTGGGCTGATCTGTATGCCGCACAGGAAGAGAATGTTCAGCAATACATGGCGCGGGAATATCTTGACGGGCTGACGCGGTTGGATTTGCCGAAAACCTCCGTTCCGTCTTGCGCCGATATATCTGAACGTTTGCTGGATCTGACCGGATGGCGCGTTCAACCGGTTCCTGCGCTGATTGGGTTCAAAACCTTCTTCGGTATGCTGGCAGATCGCGTCTTTCCAGCTGCATCCTTTATCCGCTCGCGCGAGGATTTCGACTATATTGAAGAGCCCGATATCTTTCACGAGATTTTCGGCCACACACCGCTGCTGAGCGATGCCCGCTTTGCCGCCTTCAGCCACGCCATCGGGCAGGCCGGAACCCGGGCGGATGCAGCAGATTATGCCTGGTTGATCCGGCTCTATTGGTTCTCAATCGAATTTGGACTGCGTCGTCAGGATGGTGAAATCAAAGCACTAGGGTCCGGGCTTGCGTCTTCACCGACCGAATTGGTTTACGCAGTTACAAGTGATACGCCGGATCGGGATCCGTTCGACATCCTGACCATCCTGCGCACCCCGTACCGCATTGATATGCACCAGATGGGCTATTTTGTTCTAAACGATTCAGAGGACCTTTTTGCAGCAGCAGATCGTGATCTGCTGGCCGATATCCGGCATGCCCGCAAGCTTGGCTTGCTGCCAAACAAATTCCCCGAGAAAGTCACTGCCGCAGAATAAAAGGTGACTGCAGGAGGGCTGGCGCCCGCTTTCAGGTGCCCGGACTCAGGTCTTTGTACATAAACGTCGTCGGCTCCAACCTCTCTTCAAAAGGGTTGCGGCAATAGTTAGGGATTTCGCCGGCGATCTGAAATCCCAGACTTTGATACAAAAGACGGGATGGATCCGAGCTGCGTGTGTCCAGTACCAGCATGGTTCTTCCCAGTTCTGAAGCGCGGCATTCAAGAGCATGCATCAAAGTACGTCCGAGCCCACGTCGCCTGGCGTCCGGATGAACAAGCAGCTTCGCCACATCGGCGCGATGCGGTTGATTAGGCATGGTCGCCGGAATCAGTTGCACCGTTCCCAAAACGCGCCCTTCGCCATAGACGGCGAACAGATCCAGACCGCCCGCACCCAGCTCGGACTGTACGCGCGTTGTCCAATAGGCTCGGGCATCATCGGGCAAGAAGGGGAGTATGAACCCGATGCTGGCACCGGTATGCACGCAGGCGTGTAGGATATCCGTCAGATCATCCAACACGTCTGGGAAGTAATCCGCGGTCAGTCGGGTGATCATATCAGCACCAGAATGTAACGCGCACCACGCCGTGCGCCTGTTTCAAATTGGGTCGCCCCGGACAGGTGATAGCGCAGGCAATCACCGCCAGACAGCATATGCGCAGTATTGTCGACCGTCAGGGTCAACATGCCGTCCAGCATGATCAGGTGATGTTCCTGGCCCGGTTTTGGGGGGGCCTGGTACGTTATATCTGTGTCACGGGGCAGGTGACACTCCAGCACCTCTCCGGTCAGGCCAGCCGAGGGTGGAGAAACGGAGCGTCGGGTAAAACCCGTTTCTGGATCGCGCCATTCAGCCTGTCGGTCAAGGGGGACTTTGGGGTCAAAACTGTCTTCGACCATCATCAGCAAACGTGACATCGGTACGCCGTAAGCCGCGCACAAGCGCCCGAGGCTTTCGGCGGTCGGGCTGACCTCGCCCTTTTCCATCCGGGACAAGGTGGCCCTGCTGATACCACTGTGTTCTGACAATTGATCCAGGGACCAACGGCGCGCCTTGCGAAGCTCGCCCAGATGGTCTGCAAGTCTGTTTGAGAGATCGTCCAACATAGTTCATATCCGAGAATCAGTTCCGAATATGAGAAAAGTAACTGAAATATATAACCGCGCAACAAAAAAGGGTGCAGAATAATCTGCACCCTCGGCCTGCGTGGTTCTTTGGGTTGAATTACTTCCAGCCAACCTCATTGAAGATTTTCTGAGCGTCGGGAACGTTCTTCGCAACTGCCGAAAGGTCAACAGCGTCGGCCTGATAGTCACCCAGAGCGGCAACCGAAGCAGACAGGGCCACGCCCTCAACAGTCGGGTATTCGTCGTTACCCGCCGAGAAATACTGTTGCGCCTGATCGCTTGCCAGATACTCCAGGAACATGATCGCGTTCTCTTTGTTCGGGGCATGTGCTGCTACGCCACCACCCGACAGGTTTACGTGTGCCCCGTTGCCGCCTTGATCCGGGAAGACCCAGCCGATCATCTCGCGGTCGGCCGAGACACCATCAACGTCTTTGCGGATAGCGCGGGCAAAATAATAGGTGTTCGACATCGAGATGTCGCACTCGCCGGATACGATGCCGCGCAGTTGGTCGGTATCCCCACCCTGCGGATCACGTGCAAAGTTCGCAACCACACCTTCGGCCCATTCTTTGGCAGCATCGGCACCAGCATGCTCGATGATGGCCGCCAGGATCGTCTGGCTGTACACGTTAGAGCTCGAGCGGATGCAGACCATCCCCTTATATTTGGGATCAGCCAGTTCGGCATAGGTCTGTGGCGGTTCGCTCACGTCGTTCTTGTCATAGAACAGGATCCGGGCACGCTGAGAGAAGCCGAACCATTCATTGTCGCTGTCCTGAAGGTTGGACGGGATACGCTCTTCCAGAACGGCGCTGTCGATCGACTGCAGAACGCCTGCGTTTTTGGCGCGTTCCAGGCGCGACGTATCGACGGTCAGCAGAATGTCTGCAGGAGAATTGGCACCTTCGGCTTCCATCCGGGCAATCAACTCGTCGGCCTTGCCTTCGATGCGGTTGATCTTGATGCCAGTCGCGTCTTCGAAATCCGAATACAGGCGCTCATCCGTGTCATAGTGGCGTGAGGAATAGAGGTTCAACTCACCTTCGGCGGCCGCCGAGGTGGCAATGACGGCTGTCAAAGCGGCCGCAATACAGGTCGAGGATTTCAGCATGATGTCTCCCAACATAGTAAATCTCGTGGCGGAGTTTAATCCGACTGATTTGGTCAATTAAACGATTCTGCGATAGATGCAACAAAAACTGACAAATTTAGTCGGTCAAATGGTCGCTGGTGTGAAATTACAAGTATGACGACGGGAATTGGCGTCGCTAGGGCATGAAACAAATGTCTGCGTCTAGCCCAACTCGCTCATTGGACAGGGTACAGCAAACGAGAGGTTTCAGGTTTCTGCGTAACGTCGTAGCCGCTCGTCCAGCGAGCCACTGTGCAATTCAAACATGTGGTTGTCATGGTCATAGAAATAGATCGAGTGTCCTTCACCATCAACGCGCGAGCGACCTTCTCGGACTTCCAATCCTAGCGCCTGTATCCGCTGTAGCCTGTCATCGTATTCATCGGCTGCCATTTTGAAAGCCACATGGTTGTAGGTCTTCTCTGCAAGGGGCTCGCCCTCCATAGTCGTAACCCAAACACCGCCAATACCGAAAAAGCGTTCCTTCGAAAGCGAAAAAGTCTTCTCTCCGCTGTCGTAGATTTTCTTTGCGTCCAGAACACTCGTTAGCATCTCCTCCATCTTATCGAGATCGCTCACGATGAACGTCATGTGACTTAACCCTTCGATCACTGCTTAGCCTCCGGCTTTTCTTTTCTTCACACCATTCCAGACACCCGGCCAACAGCAGCAAAGCCCGCAACTTGACCCTTGGCCGTCGTCGCCTCGCTGAGCGCTTACGAACGGTTATCATGCGGCACTGCCATACCAAAAGCTGAGCAGATGCAGAAACGTTTCTGCTGCGAGCGCACGCAGCGAGAAAACCGAATTCATAGGTTGGGCTCGCAGCAGACATCGGAGGTAGTGCATTGTAACCCCCTACCCCACATCTGACAAATCTCGAGGACGACCCGAGGCGGACATCCACAAGTGTACTTCTCTCTGCACCGCGGCTTTTGCTTTGCGGTCGCTCCGCCCTTCGCGCCCCACTCAAGCTGATCTTGCGGGTACTACTTCGAGTGGTTATGTTGAGAAGGCTTTTAGGGAAAGCGTCCAGGTCCGCGGAAAGCTGTCATCGGCATCTCTATCAACAAGACGACAACCTTCTTTCGGTATGTCTCATGCTCGTTTCCAGCGGACCATCGAGCCAAAAGTGAGGACACCGATGACAAAATCCCTGGACCAATTGCGCCGCGACGCCAAAGCACTTCGCAAAGCCTATGAAGCAGGCGAATTGCGTGCCCGTCAACGCATCGCAAACTACCCACCTCGACCGGAGGCAACAGCTCTTAAACACTCCGACTATTTGCACGTCATTGCGCGCGAGCACAGTTTTCCATCCTGGCCTGCCCTAAAGTTCGCGGCCGATTTGCTTGGCATGGACAAAGCCGCCAAGCGGCAACGCCTGAAACTGGCGCTTGCTCAAGGTCACTTCACCGCTGTTGATCAACTTCTTGCTGACACACCAGACTTGGCAGACGGAGATTTCGGGCTTTGTTTGGCCCTTTATCGCAAGTCCGACGTAAGGAAACTTCTAGACCGGACGCCTAAATTGGCGACGCAGCTCATTGGCGATCTGGCGCCTCCTTTAACGATCCTTGCCCGATCCAAGTGGATCCATCGCGCACCTGAGCTGGCTAATGACATGCTTGATATCGCGAATGCACTTCTGAAATCTGGTGCTGATGTCGATCTCGGTGCGCCGGTCTATCATGGCAACGACTATAAGCTATCGCCGCTTTACTTCGCCATCGGCCATGCGGACAATATGGTTCTTGGGCAATGGTTGCTAGAGAACGGAGCAAATCCGAACGACGGCGAGAGCCTTTATCACTCTACCGAGCTCGGTCATCATAAGGGATTACAACTGCTTCTGGATCATGGCGCCGACCCGAAGGGGACAAACGCATTGCTGCGCGCGATGGACTTCCATGACACAACGGCGGTTCAGATGCTTCTCAACCATGGGGCTAAAGTAGATGAATTTGACGGGACGCATGTTGGCGGCGAAGCACCATGGGTCGTTCCTCCGCTACACCAGGCGGCGCGAAGGATGGCCACACCAGATATGGTGGAACTTCTTCTTGAAAATGGCGCCGAATTGAACCGCCCTTTCGAGAACACAACGCCCTATGCTTATGCGCGAGTGTTTGGAAATGCCAGTTTGGCGAGGGTGCTCGAAGAGCGCGGCGCAGATACTGATTTGAGTGAGATCGAAACACTACTAGCTGCTGTTGCCGATGGCGTTCAGCCGTCGGGCAAAGTTGATCCAGACAAGATACCTGACGCTTACCGCAATATCATCCGAATGATCTTGCACATCCCGGGCAAACTGGATCACGTTCAACGGCTGGTCGCCGTAGGAGTTGAATATGACCGCCCGGATACCGAAGGATTGACACCGGTGCAGGTTGCCGGATGGGAGGGTTTGCCAGACGTCATGGAATACCTTCTGTCGTTAAAGCCCGACCTGACACATGTGAACGGCTATGGGGGAACACTTCTGTCGACAATTATTCATGGGTCGGAGAACTGCCCGCAACGATTAGACCGCGACTATACTCGGTGTCTGAGTCTGGCACTGCGGGAAGGTGTCGCTCTCCCACACCGTGCCATAGAACTGGCAAGCCAGGACGCGGTATCCGAGTTTTTGTCAGATTGGGCGGAACGATTTCCCGAGCAGGTCGTCGAAGGTGGTGTCGCTTAAACTGGTTTATGCGATCATGACAGCTGTTGATGGCGAAAGCGGAGGGCCGGTGTCGCCATAGCACTCCGCCTCCGGTCGCGTTAGGAATTCGAGAAGAAATCCGTAACAGCGTCGATGATCATCTCATGCTTGGCAGCGCGCGCTGTGCCGCCATCTGCGCAGATGATCTCGTCTCCCGGTTCTTCTTTTGCCAGAAGTTCATAGCCTTCGGGCTTGCAGCGACCCAAGAAATCGAAATGCGATAGCGTCTCCGGTTCAATATAGCGCGAATTGCTCTCTGGTAGGGCAGCAATCAACGCGCGGGATTCAATGTCGAGCGTCAGACCCGAATTCATGATTGGTGCCCCAAAAACAAGCATGGGTCGGTCAATTTGACGAAGGCTGGTGCCGGAAAAGCTCTGAGTTCCGCCAAGGTCAAAAACGGCAAATGCCTTGATCCGGCTGTCGGACAGATCGGCCTCCATCTGAACGCGATCTTCAGGTGTTTGCGCGATTTTCCAATTCGAAAGGATGCCACAGGCCAGCTCGTCTGGCTGAGTGGCGCAAAATTGACTTAACCCAGCCGCGTCGTAGCGCGCACCGGCCAGGGCAACAGCCGTGAACCCACCCAGTGAGTGTCCCGCCATATAGATCCTGTCTGAATCGACATATTGCGAAAAATCAGATGCGCCAGTCGCATGGTCGATAACACGGGAAATGTCCTTTGGCCGCTCCCATAGTTGCCGCGTTAGATCGGGATCGCGGGACCAGGTTGATGTACCAGGATGGCTGACCGCGGCCACAATGTAACCGCGTTGCGCTAGGGCCCCGGCAAGCCACGCCTGATTGTAAGCGTTACCAAACATACCATGAGATAAGACAACAAGTGGGAACCGGCTCGTCGCTGGCGCAGCATCTTTCACAACTTTCGTCCCCACCCAAACTTCACTGTCGAAGTCGTAAGTTTCTGGCCCGATGGCATCTGTTGGATACCAAATAAATCCGGACAGATCGCGTTCTCCCTCGACGTCGGCGATATTGAGTTCTGTCATTGCAGACCGGTAGGGCTGAGCAAATGCCGTGGCTGCGCACATAGCTAAGATTCCAGCAAAAAGGTAAGAAGTTTGTCTCATCGAAAGCTCCGATCATCGTTCAAGATACGTCAAAGCTGAGCCGTAGGTTTATTTGAAACAATGAGTTGCACTGCCTATACCTGTCCTTGATCCTGATCGAGGACAGGTCGCGATAGAAAGAGGACAAATGGACAGCCCCGGGTTGATCAGTTTCCCCTTGCCGCTGGCGACAGCGCTGCTTTGCGGTGTGCTTACCATGCTGGCCTGGCGTCTGGATCTGGGCTTTCGTCTGGCCAACATGTTGTTCTCGGCTTTTTTTGGGTTGGGCGCCTTCTCATCCCTGTTGGTCGGTCTGCGGTTTGGCTATGGAATCGAGGAGTTGATCCCGCTGCAACGCACGTTGCCCTTGTTCCTCGGGCCACTCCTTTATCTGAGCTTTGCATCGCTGGCTCTCGAAAGGCACGACGTCGCCAAGATCGTCTTGATGCACCTGGCTGCACCATTCATTTTGATCGGGTTGTACCTGCTCTTGGCCAGCGACTTGAGAAGTCTGGATTGGGTTATCAGTGCCAGCTATTCGTATTATTGCGTCGCTCTCTTCTTACTTTGGCGGAAGGGTCCCGACGCACTGATTCAAGCACGGGTCGATGTTACCCAGACCCTTTCCAACTGGCTTTTACGCAGCATTGGGTTCCTCGTCTTTGTACTTGTTTTGGACAGCGCGATCGCAATCGACTTTGCAGTTAACAAGGGCGCCAATGCCTCAATACTGATTTCTTACGGAACTGTTCCGTTGATCCTTCTTCTTCTTGCGACATCAATCACGCTCCCACTGATGTTCTCCAAGGTCAACGCGGCGTCAAACTCAACGCCAGTTGCCAGTACTGAAGACGCAGAAGTCGTAGATCGACTGCAGGTATTGATGGATGAACAACAGCTTTTTCTGGACCCCAACATTACCGTTCAACGACTTGCCAAGCGCCTGAGCCTTCCGGCCCGCGCTGTGTCGTCTGCTGTCAACAGAACTCAGGGAACCAACATGTCGCAATACGTGAACGAGTTTCGTTTGGCTCATGCGGCCCGATTGCTTACCGACACTGACGAAAGCGTTGCCAAAATCGCTACTCAATCAGGGTTCATCGCACGTTCAAACTTCTATCGTGCATTCCAACGGGTCTACGGACAATCGCCTATCGAGTACCGAACACTACGCAAATCAACGCAGAAATCTCCGTTCGACGGTCAAAATCCGCTAGACGCTAGATGAGTCAGCTCGGCGAAAGTAATCGGTCACAAATCAAATGACCGTAGTAGCCCATGAGAGACATCAACAGCTACCGGGATGCAGCTAATGCCCGCTTTTTCGACGTTCGTCGCAAACGCAAAACTTTGAGATTAGTGAATTCACCAAACGCGGACAAAGATTGCTTTAGTTGCAAACGGTTTAACCTCATGCGCTACGACGCGTAAATTGAACGCTCATGCTTTCCACTCGTCTTTTCGAATTTCATTGTAACCACCCACGTGATACTTCAAACCTGTCCTGGGAGCCAAAGTACGATTGCGGGGAAGGCAACGAGCATTGCGATTGTCGCCGCATCCGCCAGAAAGAAGGGTGTTACGCCTTTAAAGACATCCTGAACGCTTAGATCATCGCGCACGCCAGCCACGACAAAGCAGTTCAATCCAATCGGTGGCGTGATCAGACAGAACTCGGCCATTTTGACGACCAGGATACCGAACCAGATTGCACACATTGGCCCAGACATGCCGAAGGTACTGTCGGCTGCACTTACGGCGTCGCCACCGTTCAGCGCCATGACGGCGGGGTAGACGACCGGCAGTGTCAGCAGCAGCATCCCGATCGCATCCATGAACATGCCCAGAACCGCGTAGGCCAGAAGAATGCAGATCAGGATCAACATGGGTGACATCTCAAGCGAGGTTATCCAGTCGGAAAAGGCGCTTGGCAGCTCAGCAAATCCCAGAAAGCGAACGTAGACCAACACGCCCCAGATAATGGTAAAGATCATTACGCTCAGCTTGGCGGTTTCCAAAAGCGCGTCTTTGAGCTCAGACCAGCGCATGCCCTGGTACAGCGCCATCAAGAAGACAACGAAGGCACCGATTGCGCCGCCCTCGGTTGGCGTGCCCCAAGCATCGCCTCCGAATGGGTTGTAGACAAAGAAGATAATCGTCACGACGACAAACAAGATAGGCAGTGCGGGCGGCAAAGACATGAATCGCTCTTTCCATGTAAAGCCTGAGACTGCCGGACCAAAGTCTTTGATCACAACGGCCATGCCAATGATCAACAAGCCGTAGATCAGCGCCGAGAACATGCCCGGAATGAAACCGGCTAAAAGCAGTTTGCCCACGTCTTGCTCCACGATGATCGCGTAGATGACCAGAATTGCCGAGGGAGGGATGAGCGAGGCCAACGTGCCGCCTGCAGCGACGACACCTGCAGCAAAGCGCTTGTCGTAGCCGATTTTCAGCATCTCGGGGATGGCGATGCGGGCGAAAACGGCTGACGTGGCAACCGAGGCTCCGGAAACCGCAGCGAACCCGGCGGTCGCGAAGACAGTCGAAACCGCCAGCCCGCCAGGAACCCAGGCGAGCCAACGCTTGGCGGCTTCAAACAGCGCTTTGGTCAAGCCTGCATAGTAGGCAAGGTAACCGATCAGGATGAAAGTCGGAATGAGGCTGAGCGCCTGGCTCGAAATCTTTGAATGAGGTACCTGCCCGGCGGTTTTGACCGCCACAGTCACAGCCTTGCCGAACCGCGCCGGATCGTATCCGAACTTGGCCCAGAAAATCCAGATCAGCCCAACCATGCCCGCAGTCGCGGCGGCAAAAGCCACACGCATTCCAAGCACCACAAGAACAAGCATACCGCCAGAGACAATCAGGCCAATATCAATGGGTTCCATCAGATTTTACCTCAGTTGTCGTGGCCGGAGACATGCTCGGCTTCCATCGCAGCCTGAGTGGCGGCGTCAGCGATTAGCGGGACGGCGATGGGCGATTGTTCAGGGTGACGGATGGCGCGACCGTAGGCCCAGAGCTGCAGAAAGAGCCTTAGACAAAGAACACTGAAGGCCACCGGGGCCAACAGCTTGGCGGGCCACAGCGGAATGCCGATATCGATTGAGCTGTCGCGGCTCCAAAGCGGTGCGCCAAAGTCGAAACTGCGTGCGAAATGCGCCCAGCTTCCCCAGATCAGCAAGACGATCAGCGCCAGAATGACAGCGGTCGTCACGAATTCGACAATGTACAACGTCCGCCCTTTTAGTGCGCCTACAACCATGTCCATTCGAATGTGACCACCATCGCGCTGTGCGTAGGATATGCCCATGAAGGCAA
This sequence comes from uncultured Ruegeria sp., assembly GCF_947489545.1. Lineage (NCBI taxonomy): Bacteria > Pseudomonadati > Pseudomonadota > Alphaproteobacteria > Rhodobacterales > Roseobacteraceae > Ruegeria > uncultured Ruegeria sp. The sequence goes on from NZ_CANLDZ010000004.1 coordinate 27,390, forward strand.
TCAGCGGCATCGCCTGCTCGATCCAGTCGACATAGCCAGGCAATGGCGCGTTGGCGAAATTTCTGCCGCCGACGGAAACCACAGCCATCAGCATCAGGGAAAAGACTGCCAGACCGCTGATCAGGGCCAAAAACCCTTCGAGCTTGTAGAGGCGTTGATCAAGAATGCTAAGACGGCTGTCGTCGGACAGCACAAGGGATGACCCGGCCATCGTTTCCTCCGCTATCAGGAAAGAAAGACTACCCGGCGGCCGTTTTGCCGCCGGGTAGTGAGTGGATTAGCTACCGTTTGCGATCTTCCCGGTCACAAGATCATAAAGCTCTTGTGCTGGAAGGCCGCGTTCGGTGTTATCTGCAATCCAAGCCTCTGCAGCGGGTGCGGCGGCTGCTTCTTTGAACGCTGCGATTTCTTCATCGCTGAACGTGACCCGTTCGATGCCGCGCTGATCCAGCTCGGGGCCCCAGGCTTCCATCGTTTTGGTCTGGTAGTGGGAAACGTAGTGATCCAGCGCTTCATCAACCGAACCCATCAGAGCCTCACGATGCTCATCTGAAAGGCCTTCCAGTGCAAGTGTGTTCACCACGACCGGGCAGTTGACGGTTCCGGGGTTCAGGTTCGTCGTCCACCACGTACCGTTCTCAATGGTCCCGAAGGACATATGGGCGTGCGGTGCAAAGCTGACGGCCTTGACGATACCGCTGTCCATTGCCTGACGTACTTCGGACGCGGACATCGAAGTTGGAACCGCCCCAACTGTCTGCATTGCCTTGCCGATACCGCCGGTAGCACGCACACTCAGACCTTCAAAATCCGCCAGAGATTTCGGCGCTTCACCAACACCGACAAGGTTGTATTGCGGCAGGGGCGACGGCATCAGTAGGGTCGCGTCCCAGCGGGCCAGATCCTCGATCACCGCCGGGTGCTGGTAGACAGCCATCGACAAGTCGACTTCCTGTTCCAGTGATGTCACGCCCAAGAACGGCAGTTCCAGAACGGTGATCGATGGATTCTTGTCGCGGTGATAGCCAGCGCAGAACTGGGCCATTTCGAAAGCACCGATCGAAATACCGTCGAGGTTTTCCTTGTTCTTCGACAGCCCGCCGTAGCTGATGTTCAGGGTAAATTCGCCGTTGGTCTTTTCGTTCACCAGTTCGGCAAGTTTTTCGACATGCTCCGTAAAGGCGCGGCGCTTGCCCCAAAGGGAAACATTCCATTCAACGGCCAATGCCTCAGATGCGACGGTCAGCGACAGGACGGCAATGGCCGCCCGGTTAAGGTGTTTGCGCATAGTGGCTCCTCCCAGATCACGCAATTCGTTTGGGCGGAGTATTCAGAATGCGACGCTTGCTGACTATGAAGGAAAATGCGGGTCATGTTCCACGTACTCTGCGGATTTCCGCAGGGCTGTATCGCTTAAAGCAAGGTCTCTTTATCGAGACCAAGTTTGACGATCTTTTCGTTGAGAGTACGTCGTCCGATTCCAAGCGCTTCGGCGGCGGCATCCATACGGCCTTTGTGCGCCTTTATGGCTTTGCCAATGAGCTCGCGTTCGAAAGCAGCAACCGCTTCGCGCAGCGTATCCGGCACATCGTCAAAGTGCTGATCGCTTTGGATAGCCTGCGCCACCGACCCTCCTCCGCGTCGGGCCGCCAAAATGCGCCGTTCGCAGACATGGCGCAATTCACGCACATTGCCGGGCCAGTCATGTGCAAGCAGAGCGGCGAGATCGTCCTGATTGAGCTCTGGCGCATCGATCTCGTAAACCTGAGCGTATTCGTTCAGAAAATGCGTTGCCAAAAGAACCAGATCATCCCGTCTTTGCCGCAACGGAGGCAAAGTCAATACGACCGTGTTCAATCGAAACAAAAGGTCCTGACGCAGGCGGCCTTCCTCGGCTGCCTGTACGACATCTTCGTTAGTCGCTGACACGACCCTGAAGCTTACCGGCAACGGCGAGACAGCACCTACCGGCAACACCTGCTGATCTTCGATTACCCTTAGCAGCTTGGCCTGAACCACGAGTGGACACGAGCAAATTTCATCCAGAAACAAGGTTCCACCCGATGCCGCCACCAGCCTTCCGTGAGATGCCCCCGCGACCCCGAACATTTCGGCTCCGAACGTATCGGTGGATAAAGCGGCACAGTTAAGAGCAAGAAACGGTGCATCGGGCGAACCACCCAAATCATGTAGGGCATGGGCTACCAGCTCCTTTCCGGTCCCTGTATCGCCTTGCAAAAGGACCGCAACAGAGGTGTCAGCAAGATCGAGAACCTCTTGCCGCAACGCTTTAATCGTATCGGTTCGGCCAAGCAAAATGCGGTCCAGTCCAGACAGTTTTAGCAGCCTGTCCTTCAGCCGCGCGTTGCTTTTACGCATACGGCTTTGCTCAGCCGCGTGTGTCAGCACCGTCAGCAAACGGCGCGGCTCATAGGGTTTTTCAATGAACCCATATGCCCCATCCTGAATGGCTTGCACTGCCATCGGGATGTCGCCATGCGCCGAGATAATCACAACCGGCGGTGCGATCTGTTTATCTAGGCTGGCCAGTAGTTCAAGACCCGACATACCTGGCATCCGCACATCCGAAAGGACTACATCCGGCGTGGCATCGGTCAGATATTCCGCCACCTGAGTCGCGCGCGACACGGCGCTGACGCGCCACCCTGCGGCTTCGAGCAACTCGATAAGGGAATGTCGCATAGATTTATCATCGTCGACGATCAACACTTTGAAGGGTTGCTGTTGGGTCATTCGTTCGCTTCTTCAGGTCGTGAGGCTATCGGGAAGGTGACACAGAATACCGTTCCACCGCCATTCCGGTTTCGGGCCGTCATTGTGCCATCGTGATCTTTGACAATGCTGGCGGAAATGGCCAAACCCAAACCCATGCCTCGCCCGCTCTCCCTTGTGGTTACAAATGGTTCTTGCAACTCGGCCAGTGTCGCCTCCCCTAAGCCGTGACCATTGTCTTGAATTTCAAGTGTGGCTTGGTCTTTGGAAACTGTGACGGCTATTCGAATTTCAGGCGCGCTCGTTTCGTCTGTTGCGTCCATGGCATTTCGCAACAAGTTGGTTATCACCTGTTCGACACGTAAAGCAATTCCTCGGATCAGAACCGGGTTGGCTGGTACATCCAGCGAAACTTCCACTTTTGCCTGCTCAATATTCGGATCGACCAGGGCCAGGGCGGCGCGCACAGAGTTGCACAGATCGACGTTATCGAACGGTTCATTTTCCGAACGAGCGAAGAACCGCAACTGGCGTGTTATGCCCTCCATACGATCTACAAGGCTGCCGACTTTCTGCGTTAGCGAGGTTTGGCCAGACGTCCCGATCTCGGCCGCCACCAGATGGTTGCGCATGGCGGCAATGGGTTGGCCCAGTTCGTGCGTGACAGACGCAGAGAGTTGCCCCAAAGCAGCCAGCCGACTTGCGCGCTCCAACTCGCCTTGTGTGCGCTTGAGGCGTCGTTCCGCAGTCTTCCGGTCGTCGATTTCGATTGCAAGCCGCTCGTTTGCCTGACGCAACTGTGCCTCTTCCTGCTCAGATCTTGCCAACGCAGCCCCGACGCGGCGCGTTCGTTGTATTTGCAGGAAGATGAACGCCACACCTGCAAGGAGGACGAAGAGAGCGGTGACAAGCCAGCTTCGCGCGACCGCCCGGTCGTCACTTGCAAAATAATGAAGCGACCAACCATGAGGCAGGTCAGTTGCGGCCAGATGAAGACGTTTCGCCCCTGAAATCCTGGCTTGGTTTCCCGGCAACTCGATCCAGTCCAACGGATCAAGCTTATGACCTGTAAACTGCCGAGCCTTTCTGATCCTTTCCTGTTGTTGATCAGAAAGCGGATTCAACACACGGTACTGCCAATCCGGATCAGAGGACAAAAGAACAACTCCGTCCTCGTTTGCCAGCAGGACCTGCTCACCAGAATTTCTCCAACTTTCCTGAAGATCCGAAAAATCAATCTTGATCGCAATGACACCGGTCGGTGCGGCCGCGTCGTTGAGTACCACATTGGCAATAAAGTATCCCGGCAGACCGGTTGTCGCTCCAATTGCATAAAACTGCCCTTGCTCACCCGAGAGGGCGTTCTGAAAGTACGGGCGGAAGGCGTAGTTTTGACCCACAAAGCTTCCGACATCGCGGTAATTCGATGCGGAAATGGTGATACCGTTTTTATCCATTAGGTAAATCGCATCTAAACCTGCCTGCGCCGCGAAATCCTCGAGGCGCCGGTTCAACGTTCCTGTGCCGTCTCCTTCGGCTGTTCCGATGACAAAGGGGTCTTTTGACAGCACATATGTGAGGTGGGAAAACCGCTCCAACTCGGCCTTGACCGAGCTTTTGTACAGAGACAGCCGCCCCAGAACCTTGGAGTGTTCTTCTGAAAGGAAATATTGATAGGATATCAGATAGAGGCCAAGGCTGGCGACAGCGGCCCCAAAAAAGCCAACAATGTACGGCATTGAACGCATTGACTGCCCATTAGTTGCGACCGCATAGGATCACAGACGGTTTTTGCCGTCCATCCCAAGACCTCTAATCCCAAACTTGAGTTTTCTGGAAACAAAGGCCGAACAGGATTTCTATAGTCCGCCATTCAGCTAAGCGTGCGTTCTTTCTGACTTACACAGACCACAAACTTCAGCAGCGAATACGAAACGACGACAACTCTCCTGCACGGAAAGACGCTGCTACGAAAGTCCGTTTCGCCAATCTAGAAATTCCGCAAGTAGTAGCCCCCTAATACCACCTCCTCGTAAACAAATGCTAGGAGCATTCGATAGGAGGAGCCATGACCAAACTTGCGCATTCCATGATCCGCGTGATCAACGAGGATACATCCGTCTCGTTCTATCAGAGGGCCTTCGATTTAGAGATTGTCGACCGCCTGGACTTTGAGAAGTTCACGTTGATCTACATGGCGTTGCCCACTGCCAGCTTCGAAATCGAACTGACCGTCAACAAAGAGCGCGACACACCTTACGACATTGGGGATGGATACGGTCATCTGGCGATCGTTGTTGATGATCTTGAGGCCGCCAGGGCCAAGACTGAAACCGCCGGAGCAACACCAAAAGACATCGTCGACTTTTGTCCCGGTGGAGATCGTGTCGCGCGTTTCTTTTTTGTGAACGATCCCGACGGTTATCAGATCGAGGTCATCGAGAAGGGCGGTCGCTTTGCCTAAGACCACAGAAGCATAAAGGGAGGAAACCATGCTTTATAAGCTCGATTTTACTGTTGAGTACGATTCAACGATGGCGCAACAAGGCCTGCTTGGCGTCTGGGAGGAGGAAGCTGAGGCAGCTCTTGGCGCAAAAGATGCGGGCGTTGTCAAAGACCTTTGGAAAGTTGTCGGGGAGCGCAAAGTTGTCGCTATCGTTGAAGTTGAGAACCCCGATGTCCTCGACCGCATTCTGTTCGATTTGCCTATCATGCAGAAGATGGGTCATCATGTGCAGGTCGAGGTCAAATCTCTGCGCCGTTATGAAGACTTTGCAGCTGATGTCAAAAGCCGGATCGGCCGCGCTGCCTAATAGGAGACGTCGAAATGTGCCAACTCTTTATCGATGCTGATCCGGCACTTTGGGCGTCTCATACCCGCTCGTTCCGTATGGATGGGATGGTCACAAGCGTCCGCATGGAAGAACTCTTCTGGCGGACGCTGGAAACGATTGGCGAGCGAGATGATCTCAGCGTTCCGCAATTGCTGCATCGTCTCTACAATGAAAGCCTGGATGCCGGGCATGACGTTGGTAACTTCACATCCTTCTTGCGCGTGTGCTGCCTGCGATACCTTGATTTACAGATGAGAGGGCTCATTCCGGTCGAGGAGCGCGTCCAGCTTTCTCAGCTACCCGCCGCCGACATTCTTGCGCTTGAGTCTGATGAACGCGAGAAAGCTGCGCCGCGTCTGCTCTAAAGTATGCTGCCGTCCAACTCGTGACTGATCTACTTCGATTTTGGCCTTCTCAGTCACTTGGTAGCACAATTTCTGATGGTTATTGGCGGCTCGATCGGCCTTGGTTGGTCTCGCTCTCCTCGGCCTGTATAATGAATGATCATTCATTCTGAACAGCTACGAGGTTAACTATTTCGAAAGCGTAAACTCATCGGACAAGGAAACCCTCGTGCTGGTCCACGGATTGGATGGCGACAAGAACAGTTTCCTGCAGTCTGGCGGGATATTTTCCGAGTGCTATCATCTCGTTCTAACGGACCTCGCCGGACTCGGCGGGAACGCGGAATCCGAGCCGGGACTACTCCATAGATAGGCACTCGTCTGTCCTGCCTGCGTTCCTGCGCAATTGATATGGATGAGTTCCACCTTGTCGGGATTTCCATGGGCGGCCACACGTCTTCCGCCTACGCGATCAGATACTCCGACGATGTCAAAAAGCTCGTTCTGCTGAATGCGGCCACGCTCAAGCTTAACGATCATGCCACCTAAACTGGATTCGGAAAAGACATCGAAACCGACGAAGAATTCGAATTCAGAACTGATCACGATAGAGAATGCTGGCCGTGTTCGGCAAATCGAGGTCCCTGATATCGTTGCGAATGGAATCCGTGCTTTCCTGAGTGCCCGTAAATACGGGGAAAGGCTCACTGCAATGCCACTACCAGCAGTAATCTGTTCAGCAACCTCCACCGCAACCTGGTCTGACGGTCGATTCTAAGACACTAGTTTTCCCGAGGGCGGAAAGCTTCAAGTACCTCGACATCGACGGATTGAATGCGTGCGAACCGCTCGGTTGGATCGTTTATGACCACCCAACTGTGTTGAGTTTTAGCGACCAAAACCGTTTCATTGGGAAGGATGCCTGACCAGTCGAAATCCATCGTCACCGAATAGGTGTTGGAAGCTGTTTCTTCAGCTTGGAAGTTGCTGATGAGATGGGTGCTCGCGACCACCTGGGAGCCTGGTCCTGCCAGCCACGCAGCAACGCCGTCAAAGTCGGTGATCGCGCCGCTCGAAAAGTTCAATGAGAAATCATCAGCGAGGATTTCGCGCACCGGCTCCGCATTGCGTGATGGATCTTCGATAAGCGCAAGCCAGTAATGCACAAGACTCCGCATCCGGTTAGTGGCGTAAGCATCCTTGAAGTCTTCAGCTTCGGTTTCAGCATCCTGCTCAATCAGAACGTTGGACAGTAGCGGTAAGACCGTTTCCCCAGGCACCATTTCGACAGTGTAACTTAGATCAGCCTGCCGCACCGCACCGTCCGGTAACATGCCCCGATTCTGGTAAGTGATCTGAGCGTTGAGCGTCATAGCCCCCTCATCACCATGCTCGATAGCGACCGACTGCACGTGATGCGCATTGTTCCAAGTGTCCGGGAGTTGTGACACACGTGCCGCATATTCGTCATGACCTCTGGCTGTCCCCAAACCAGATGTGACGACCACATCTTCGGCGAGAATATCGATGGCGTTCGACACGCCGCCCTCGACACGCTCGTAGAACTGATACCATCGGTAGTATTGGGCCAGTGCAGCATGTTCCTGAAAACCCCGGCGAATCTCATCTTCCGTCATCTGAGCGACACCCTGAGTGGCGAAAGTTGCTAGAATGGTGGCCGAAAGAAGGATGGACGAGCGACGCATGGCAGACCTATTGATAGTTTCTAAAATGACTGATTGCTCATTTTATGTTAGATCAAGCCTTTATGGCGCGCCAGCACAGCGAACCACATGGATCGAATTTTTACCTTAGATCCTGATGCCTCTGCCGCAGCGGTCATCATTGCATTGTGGAGCTCCGTTTTGACCGCAAGATAGACGGCACGAAGGAGCTGTTCCTTGTTCTCATAGTAGCGGTACACAGTTCCGACAGCCAGCCCTGCGCGTTTGGCAATAGCGATCACGGAAGCAGCCGAAGACCCACATTCCAAGACCTCCGCTATGGTTGCGCGACGGATGTCACCCAGCTTGTCCCCAGTTTTGCGCTCGACCATCGGTTTCTTCCTGAACTCACCGAAAAGGGAGATAGCCCATCTGGAAAAGAAGACGAAGAGGTGTTCTCTGGGGAGCACCGGCTAAACACAACTGCAGACATCGATCTGATCTAAAGTAGTGGCAGGTTTGGCCTGCACTGCAGACAAAGAATGGGTAGTTTCTACTTAGACTCTGTTAAGCTTTGCACTTTGGCGTCGCAGAAAAAAGGTCGCAGCGACTGCCGCGGCGACCTGCTTCAATTCCGAGACACTGTGATCGGATCAGTCGCGCAACAGCTCGTTGATGCCAGTTTTTGAACGGGTCTTTTCGTCGACCCGCTTCACGATGACAGCGCAATACAGGCTGATGTTGTTCTTGGATGGCATCGACCCCGACACAACAACCGAGTAAGGCGGCACTTCACCGTATGTAACCTCGCCGGTTTCGCGATCCACGATCTTTGTGGATTGGCCAATGTAGACGCCCATCCCCAGAACCGAGCCTTCGCGGACGATGCAGCCTTCGACAACTTCGGAACGTGCGCCAATAAAGCAGTTGTCCTCGATAATGGTTGGGCCTGCCTGCATCGGCTCTAGCACACCGCCAATGCCGACACCGCCCGACAGGTGTACGTTTTTGCCGATCTGCGCACAGGACCCGACGGTTGCCCAGGTGTCGACCATGGTGCCTTCGTCGACATAGGCGCCCAGATTAACGAAGGACGGCATCAGAACGACGCCCGGCGCCACATACGCGGATTTACGGACAATGCAGTTCGGCACGGCCCGGAAACCGGCAGCGCGCCATTGGTTTTCACCCCAACCGGCGAACTTGCTGTCCACCTTATCCCACCAACCACCGTCCTGCGGACCGCCAGTTTGGACTTCCATGTCCTTGATGCGGAAGCCCAGTAAAACCGCCTTCTTGGCCCACTGGTTTACATGCCAGCTGCCATCACTTTGCTTTTCGGCCACACGCAATGCGCCACTGTCCAGCGCGTTCAGAGTGTCCTCGATCGCCTCGCGCTGCTCACCTGTGGTGGCTGGGGTGATCGTGTCACGTGCCTCCCAGGCGGCTTCAATCGCGGCTTCCAATTGTGCGTTGGACATGGGGGTACTCCCTGCAGAATCTGTTCACGTTGGTTTGGCCTATACGCAAGCATGGCCCATGGCGCAATGCGACGTAGGTGAACCAAATTGCGTCAGCGCCCGATCAATCCGCGAACCATGGCAGAAACCTGAGTTTCAGAAGACAGTCTGACTAGGACGCAAACGGATCCGGAGCAACATTCCCGCCACAGATCAGAACCGCCACCCGTTCACCCGGCTCCGGCTGATACCGCCCCGACGTCAAAGCGGCCAGCGCGGTCGCCCCGGCCGGTTCGACCAGAAGCCGATGGGATTGCCACAATGCCTTTTGGGCCTTGGAAATCGCGGCGTCCGGCACAAGCACCGAGGTTACATCCTGCGCCAGCCCGAAGCAGATCTGCCCGATCTGGCGGGCGCCCAGCGCGTTGGCCGCAATGCCTGAGACGGTAACATCCACCGGCTTGTTGGCCTTTAGCGCGGCATTCAAAGCGCATGAGGTTTCGGGTTCGACCGCGACCACTTTGCGCGCACCCTGAAACCAGGCCAGTGCCCCGGCAATCAGGCCGCCGCCGCCAACCGCGATCAGGACTGTATCGGCCCGTAAACCCTGCGCGTCCCATTCTGCAAAACAGGTGCCTTGCCCAGCCACTGTCGCTGGTGCGTCATAGGCGTGGATCTGCATGGCCCCGGTTTCTTTTTCATGCGCGCGCGCCGTTGTCAGGGCGTTGGCATACTCGCCGGACACCACGCTCAGGTCCGCGCCAGTCTGTTCAATCAGGGCAATTTTGGATGGGCCTGCCAGCTCTGGCACGAAAATTTTCGCCGGATATCCCAAGGCGCGGGCGGCGTAGGCTGCTGCTGCGCCATGATTGCCGCCCGACGCGGCCACCACACCTGCGCTTGGCACATCAGAACTGAGCAACGTGTTGAAAGCCCCGCGCGCTTTGAAGCTGCCGGTGTGCTGCAAGTGTTCCAGCTTCATTTCAATCGGGTATCCGGGAATGTCGCTTTTCATAACCGGTGTCACCTGCGCGTATCCAGCAATGCGATCGCCCGCTGCCTTAATTTCCGACTTCCAATTCATTCTTGTCTTTCCGTGACTGGCACTCTGCCCGGGAACCCTATAGCTGTTTGAAAAACACGCAAGCAGGGAAGCCCCAGCAATGAGAGAAGACCGCCTCAGCCCCTTTCGCGATGCACAAACCGACCGCTCAACTGCGAGCGAGGTGCCGGACACGCCACAGACACGTTCCTCGGCCTATCGTCTTGCGTTCGCCGACGAAGATTTCATGTGCCGGGATGAACTACGCCCTGTGCGCCTGCAATTGGAGCTGCTGAAACCCGAAATGATCATGACCGAGCGTGAGATCACCTCGACCATCGTGATGTTCGGGGGCGCGCGTATCCCTGAGCCTGCGCGGAAGCACACCGCGCGGACCGAAACACTGGCGGGTTTGTCGCAATATTATGATGAGGCACGCGAGTTCGCCCGGTTGATGACAGAGAAATCGCACCAAAGTGGAGGCCACGAAAACGTGATTGTCACCGGCGGTGGTCCCGGTGTGATGGAGGCGGGAAACCGTGGCGCGCAGGATGCAGGCGGTTGCTCGATCGGTCTGAACATTGTGCTGCCGCACGAGCAGGCACCGAACCTATATGTGACACCCGAACTCAGCTTCAACTTTCACTATTTCGCCATCCGCAAGATGCATTTCCTGATGCGCGCCCGCGCAATTACGATTTTCCCGGGCGGGTTCGGCACGATGGATGAACTGTTCGAATCCCTGACCCTGATTCAGACCGGTCGCATGGAACGTGTTCCATTCCTGTTGTTCGGGCGAGAGTTCTGGGAGAAGGTGATCAATTGGAAAGCACTGGCCGATGCTGGCACGATTTCAGATGAAGATCTGAACCTTTTCCGTTTTGTCGACACGGCGCAGCAAGCAGTTGACATCATCGAGAACTGGGAACCTGCCCCGCCTCGGGATGAGATTCCCGGGCGCTGACACTATGAAACCTCCCTCAAAATCAGGCGAAATGCTTCATTTGCGCGGAAACGCCCTGGCCAAAGGCGATCCGGTAGCATTGCCGTTGACCCAAAGCAGCATGTTTCACCTGCCCGGCACGCCGGACGGGCACGCGGCTTACGGGCGTGTCGACAACCCAACATGGCTCCACCTAGAGCATGTGCTGTCGCATCTGGAAAACGCACCCTGTCTGACTTTCCCATCTGGTATGGCAGCGATTTCGGCAGCTTTGTTTGCAACTGTCAAAGCCGGGTCGCGAATTCTGATCCCGTCGGATGGCTACTACGTTACGCGGCTGCTGGCGGACAGGTTCTTATCCAACCTCGGGGTTGCGGTCGAAGAGCGCCCCACCTTAGCCTTCGCTGATGGTAGGTTCGATGGCTTCGATGTGGTGTTTGTCGAAAGCCCCTCGAACCCGGGTCTCGAGACGATTGACCTTGCTTCTGTCGCACGGGACGTCCGTGCGGCTGGCGGCATTACGATTGCCGATAACACAACACTGACGCCTTTGGGTCAGCGCCCGCTGGATCTCGGGATCGACATTGTTGTGTCCTCTGACACCAAGGCAATGGGGGGGCATTCAGATCTTCTTATGGGTCATGTCGCCAGTCGTAGCGCACCGATGATGGAACGGATCGAAGAGTGGCGACGTGTGTCCGGCGCGATTCCGGGCCCACATGAAGCGTGGCTTTTGCATCGCGGGTTGGAAACGCTGGACGTTCGGTTTGACCGGATGTGTACGTCTGCTCAGGTTCTGGCCGAGCGTTTCAAGGCGCACAAGGCTGTGCAACAAGTCCGCTATCCGGGCCTGCCGGACGACCCATCTCATCCCCTTGCGCAGGCGCAAACGGCCCGGTTCGGATTTTTACTGTCGATCACATTGAAAGACGAAGCAAAAGCCGAACAGTTCATCAACGCGTGCCTGCTTTTGCGACCTGCTACTTCCTTTGGAGGCGTTCACAGTTCCGCAGAACGCCGCGCCCGGTGGGGGGACGATGTCGATCCGGCCTTTATTCGCCTGTCTGTCGGCTGTGAACCTGTTGAGGAGCTTTGGCAGGCGATCGAGGCCAGCCTGAATGCGCTATAATCAGTGCTTAGGGTCGCGCAGTTCTTTGAAGACATAGATCGGCAGAACGACGCTGGCGATCAGCGCTCCCAGCCAGACCAGCAAAGTGGCAGCCAAAAGGTTTGAAATGCCACCAACCGTCAGGCCTGCCGTGATCAAATCCGTCACCAAAAGCCCAACGAACGTAACGATCAAAGCGATCCCGCCTTTCAGTGCTGGCGCTTTCTTTTCGCCCAGCTTCAGGATCAAAGGCTCAGCCACAAGCTGAACCAAGGTGAAGACAATCACCACAACGATGAATGACAGCGGCCGGATCGCAAACCCGGCCAAAAGCAGGGTCGCCAACAATAAACCAATGGCGTTCCCGACCAGCAAGGCCAAAGCGGACTTAATTCTGCGTGACATGGGTCGGCCTCCATCAATAAATAATTCGAAACACGTAAATTCTAACAGAGTTGCGAAAATTTACGAGGCTGCTTGTGCCCTTCTTCATTTTGACCTGTTGAAATCACGTGATAAAACACTTTCATCAAGATCAGACCTGACCACACCAGCGAGAGTGAGATGAGCGACGATCCTTACACGGTCCTCGGTGTCCCGAAGGATGCCAGCGCGGCCGATATCAAGAAAGCCTATCGGCGTATCGCCAAGGAATGTCACCCGGATCTCAAGCCCGGTGATGCCAAGGCGGAAGCAAAGTTCAAAGCCGCCGCAGCGGCATATGATCTGTTGAAAGATCCCGAAACCCGCACACGATACGACAATGGAGAGATTGACGCCTCGGGTCAGGAACGTCCACAGCAACAGTACTATCGCGACTACGCTGAAGCCGCTGGAAACCCTTATCGCTCGGGCGCGGCTTATGGCGAACCCGACGACATGTCCGACATCTTTGCCGAGTTCATGCGCGGACGTGGGCAGCATGGCCAGCAGCGCACCCATCAGTTTCACGCCCCGGGCCACAACCTAAACTATTCGCTTCAGATCAGTTTTCTGGATGCAGTTTTTGGCGCCAGCCAAAAGCTGACCCTGCCCGACGGCGATCGGATCGAGGTCAAGATCCCAGCTGGCATCACCAATGGACAGACCATCCGCTTGCGCGGTAAGGGCGCGCCTGGCTATGGCGATGGCCCAGCGGGTGATGCCCTGGTGTCGGTATCGGTTACTGATCATCCGGTGTTTGACCGTCAGGGCGATGACATCCACATCACGCTGCCCATCACAATTGATGAGGCCGTTCTGGGTGGCAAAGTCCCCGCCCCAACAATTGATGGCGGCGTCAATGTCAACGTTCCAGCCGGAACCAGCAGCGGCAAAACCCTGCGACTGCGGGGCAAAGGTGTCAAGAAACGTGGATCGTCCGACAGAGGGGATCAGTTGATCGAGCTGACTGTCTCGGTGCCCGACAAAATTGACGATGATCTGAAGACCTTCATGGAGAGCTGGCGCGAAACGCACCGCTATGATCCGCGAAAAGGAATGCCGTCATGACCCGTACGCTGACCGAAGAGGAACTGATCGCCACCATAACGCGCCTCACCTCGGACCGTTTATCAGAGTATCTGGCCGCGGAAATCGTGATCCCCGAGCAATCGGAACAGGGTTGGGTGTATCAGAGCATCGATGTCGCGCGGCTTGAGCTGGCGTGCGAGTTGCATGAACAATACGACATGGAAGCCGATGCGCTGTCGATGATGATTTCTCTGATCGATCAGATGCATTGTCTGCGGGCAGAACTTCGGGAAGTGCTGAGCGCGGTCGAAGCCCAGCCTGACGCTGTTCGCAACACCTTGATCGAGGTGATCGGCACTGCGCGCTTCCGCCGAAATTAGTTGGCCACCCTGTACTCTTCCGGCACAAAGAACGTGTAATCGCGATCCGCGACTTGTTCATGGCAATCGTGGCAATAGGCAACAGCTGCAGACCGATCACCCGTGGTATCGCCGAACACCGACCCGTCCGGTAAGACCATAATGTACCGCCAGTCAGCTGTATCAGGGCTGGTGCCTTCGGGCAGCTTTTCCATCACAAACATGGCGCCGGGGTGCACATTGCCTTCATCGGTGACGGTCATACTGTCTTTGGCCAGAACGGAGCCCATAGGCAGGGCTTCGCCTTCCAGCAGGGTGCCATAATTGTGCGCCATCCGGTTGGCATAGCTGTTGACGTAGCGCTGCCCATGGGTGGCCGAGATGTAGGGTGCGTCGTTGAACAATGGCCAGTTTTGATAGTTTCGGATCAGATCCATTCGTGCGGCCGCATAGCCCCGGGCCATGCGGCGGGCCAAAGACCTGTAGAACGCCTCGGCCTCTTCCTTGCTCAGCTCGGCTGGGTTCTCGATCGCCAAATGCGCATCTTGTTCGTCGGCCATCGCCGTACTGGTAAAAGCCAGAAGCAAGGCAAATGCTATCGTTGTTTTTTGGAAATTCTGTTTAAAATTTATGATCATAATAGTGGCCCACCTGAAAACCAGTTCGCCGTTTTGCCATGTAGATTGGCAAGAGCAATAATAGCAATCATCAGGCAAGTTGCCAATTTCGCCATGACACGCTCACTGCCTTGTGCGCAGATTTGAGACGCCAACCGGGTTTTGTTTACCTAAAATGTATCAGATCTGAGCTGACGCGTTGAGTTGAGCTGCAGTCGGGACTAACCCTTCAATCCCGCCTCGGCCTCGATCTGTTTGCGCGACTTACGCGCGCGTTCGGTCGCCGATTTCAGCTGGCCACAGGCGGCCATGATATCCTCGCCCCGCGTCTTGCGGATGGGCGAGGCATAGCCCGCCTGATAGATAATGTTTGCAAAAGCGCGAATACGGTTGTTCGAGCTACGCTTGTACGGCGCGCCGGGCCATTCATTGAACGGGATCAGATTGATCTTGGCTGGGATTTTGTGGCGCTTGATATGATCGATCAGGCGATGGGCATCCTCGTCACTGTCATTCACGCCATCCAGCATCACGTATTCAAACGTGATCCGCTCAGAGTTCGAGACTTTGGGATAGCTGGCCAGCGCCTGCAGTAGTTCTTCGATGTTCCAGCGTTTGTTGATCGGTACCAGAAAATCGCGGGTGTCGTCGGTGGTAGCATGGAACGAGATCGCCAGCAGACAGCCGATTTCTTCGGCCGTGCGCGCAATCTCGGGCACAACACCCGAGGTCGACAGGGTGATGCGGCGCCGCGACAGGGAAATCCCTTCGGGGTCCATGGCAATCTTCATCGCATCGCGAACATTCTCGAAATTATAAAGCGGCTCGCCCATACCCATCAGAACGATGTTCGACAGCAGGCGGGTTTCGTCCTTGGGCGCGCCGGGCGTCGGCCATTCGTCCAAGTCGTCGCGCGCCATCATCACCTGACCGACGATCTCAGCCGCCGTCAGGTTGCGCACCAGTTTTTGGGTGCCGGTGTGACAGAACGAACAGGTTAACGTGCACCCAACCTGTGACGAGATACACAGCGTGCCGCGATCTTCTTCTGGGATGTAGACCACTTCGACTTCATGCCCGCCCGCGATGCGGACCAGATATTTGCGCGTGCCATCCTCTGACACCTGACGTGTCACAACTTCGGGCGTTTCGATCACGAAGTTTTCGGCCAGTTGCGCGCGATAAGCTTTGGCCAGGTTGGTCATCTCTGCGAAGTCACGCACACCCCATTGATAGATCCATTGCCAGATCTGCCCCGTTCGCATCTTGGCCTGTTTTTCAGGCGTGCCATGTTCGATCAGAACATCGCGCAGCCGGTCGCGCGTCAAACCGACAAGATTGACCTTTCCCTCCGGCAGTTTGCGGGGGATGGTCATGACGTCTTGGGTGATCGGCGCTTTGGCTGACATGATTGAATCTCAGGGCTTCGGGCTTGGGATGCGCCTCTATATAGGACTGCGCGCAAAGATCAAAAGAATTCGTACCGATCAATTTGCGAAATGCAGCAATTCTTCCACGCGGGCACGGCCCAAATCGATCCTGCAAGACGTAATTGCAATTCCCGTGCCAGATCCGCCACCGAATGAGGCACCGACCGCCTCGCATTGTGCATCCCTGAACGCGGCCCACGCGTTTTGCGCGGCTTCCAACGCAGGTAACGCCGCGACCCGTCCGGTCACGTCATCAAGTTCCTTCGCTGCGGCAATAGCGAAAGAATAGCTTTCTTCCAGCGCGCCATTCACGCGCCCTTCCATTTCAGTAACGCAAGCGCCGACCTCGACCTGCGAACTTGCATCGGAACATTCCATTGCCGGGTCCGCCACTACGACGCTTGGAAGGAACATGGCGAAAATAGCCCAGCGCATGGTCCGATACTCCGTTAGAATTCACTTTTCGCAGCAGCTTAGCACAATACCTGTCGTGCAGCTAAACGAAACTCGGCCGCAAAGGTGGCTCCCCTGCGGCCGAAAGCACTTTTTCGAAACCCGTCACGCAACCGGAACGGGGCCACGTATCAAATCCCTGCGGGCGGTACGTTACAATCGGCCGCGTCAAGGGTTTTCACCGGATCTTCCGGACCGCATTGTTCACCACTAACGGGGTACGTCTCACCGGTATTCTCACACGCGCTCAGCAAGGGCGCGGATAGCATCAGCAATATGACAAAAGATTTTTTAAGCATTGGGCAGCTCCTGTTTGTGTCTGAACCAGTTAGTTCAGAAATGGCAGAGCTTCACATTGATCCGGATCAAATCGAGAATCGGACGTCGCGTAAGACGTCGCTACTACATCCGTGGATATCTCAATCAAAAAGCCTCGCGAGCAAGACGAGGCTCAGAAGCTACACAAACCAAGTTTAGTTTGTGCAGCGCTTTTCAGCATCTTCAATTGCAGCCGTAAAACCCAACAGCGAAAACGTATCTTTGGTCTGCGTTCCGCGTTCAGACCGTGCCGTTAACACGGCCTCGGTGCCGCGCTTCATCGCGGTGACGATCTTGGCATCATCCGCGGCTGTCGCCGGCCAAGCCCACTCGCCTTCGGTAAACAGCTCGAACTCACTGCCGTCGACTGTCAGGTTCACTGTGGACCCAGCTGCAAACGGATAGCCGCCAGTGAACGTGACCTGGCCTTTGACCTCGGCATTGGGACGGTAGAACACAAACAACAGGATGTCGCTGCGCCGCACGGACACAACACGACCCCCCTTGGTGTTCACGGTTTCCTTAGGCGCAGAGACGCTCCAGCATTCGGTGGGATCATCTTCAACAAAAACGCTCCAATCGGTTTTTGCCGCAACCCGGTTTGTGCTTGTCGCCTGCTGAGCGATTGCAGTTGTGGCCAATCCCGCCACACACAGGCCCGCGATCACGCGGACGAGCATTGATCCCATTGTCCAGCCTCCTAGCTCGACCCATACCTCTTATCCATCGGAAAAGGCTGCGAACCCTGCCGGTTCGTCTGTAACGTTGCGCATCCCGATGATTGCCGACATACACACACTAACGCAGGTTTCGCCACAGGCGAAAGGGCGATTGGCAGTTTTTTGCGCATAAAACCGGAGGTCCAGATGACGCAGCCCGTACCAATGACAGAATTGTGGCGTGGACCGCTGTTAGAGAGCTTGCATCTGGGCCACGCAGTGATCTGCGACGATACCGGACAAATCGTGCGCAGTTGGGGTGATCCCAAGGCAGTCATCTACCCGCGATCTTCGGCCAAGATGATTCAAGCTTTGCCACTGATTACGTCAGGCGCGGCTGCGAAATATGGGCTGAACACTGAGCATCTAGCATTGGCCTGTGCTTCGCACAATGGGGCCGCGATTCACACCGAGCGTGTATCCGCATGGCTGGATCATTTAGGTCTGGCAGAACCGGACCTGCGCTGCGGACCACAAGAGCCAGCCGATATGGCAGCGCGGGATGGGCTGATCCTGGCTGATGACACGCCTTGCCAGATCCACAACAATTGTTCCGGCAAGCATTGCGGATTTCTGACCGTGGCCCAGCATATGGGGGCCGGACCCGAATACCTGGAGATCGACCACCCCGTGCAGCAGGCCTGCCTGTCTGCGGTGGAAGAAACCACAGGCGAGACCAGCCCAGCCTACGGTATCGACGGCTGTTCTGCCCCAAATTTTGCAACCTCGCTGGCCGGGTCAGCACGGTCGATGGCGTGGTTCGCATCCTCCGCTGACAGATCTGATCGCGCCAGCGATGCAGCTCAGCAGTTGACGGCCGCGATGATCAAACACCCTGAACTGGTCGCAGGGGAAACCCGCGCCTGTACTGAATTGATGCGCGCAATGGCTGGCCGGGCCGCCATCAAAACAGGTGCTGAAGCCGTTTTTGTCGCAATCATCCCGGAAAAACGGATGGGCGTTGCACTGAAAATCGCTGATGGTGCAACCCGCGCCAGTGAATGCGCCATCGCCGCCATTCTGGTCAGCCTTGGGGTATTGGACGCCGATCACCCGGCCGCCCGCAAATTCATGAACGCAACGCAGTACAGCCGTCGCGGGCTGGAATGCGGCGTGATCAGACCTGCGCCGGGCTTCCCCGGCTAGGGTTGTCACATCTCGATTTCATGCACCTCGGCGACCTCGACCGAACCCGATCCGTTCACGACCATCGGACAGCCCTTGGCCATCTCGGTCGCGGCGTCGATGCTATCGGCCTTGATCACGGTAAAGCCCGAGGCCGGGTTGGCGCCACCATTATCCGCAACACCGCTGCTGCTGACTGTGTGGGATTGACCAACCGGATTGCCGGGAATGTCCAGCGCATCCCCCATACCCTGAAACCATGCGCCCCAGGCGGCCATGGTTGCTTCGACTTCGGCGGGGTCGCTTGGAGTCGTACCACCGTGATAAACAAACAGATATTGGGGCATTCCATTTCTCCTTGTTAAAAACTATTTGCAGCGCGCTTCGAGTTTGCGCAACGACGATGTCCAGCCTTGTTCGTGGTTCCCTGCAATGTCGGCATCTGCCAATTCGCGGTGGTCCAAGACCAAACGCGACCCAGTTTGCGATGCGGCGACGTAAAAAGTGACGTGGCTTTCAGCGCCGCGCTGGTCCTGATCATCGTGCCAGGCCCAGGTAAACCCCACCGAGTTTGGTGGATCGACATGTGTGACATGGCCTGAGACTTTGAACCTTTGACCTTCACCGTTTTCCATAACCGAATACCACGGCCCAGGGCGTGAAAAATCCAGATCATGTTCCGTTACATGCACCCCTTCAGGCCCCCACCATTGCAGCAGTTTTGGTCCATTGCTGATCCAATCGAACAGGGTTTCGGGGCTGACAGGGAAATCCCGCTCCAGTTTCAGGTCGGCCATGAATTCTCCCCCTCCAGAATATCACCCAAACGGTCGAGACTACCTTCCCAAAACTGCCGTTTCGAGATCGTCCATTCCGCAATCGCGCGCAGACCATCGGGCTGGATCGAATACATGCGCCGCGTCCCGTGCACCCGCTGCTGGACCAACCCGGCCTCTCGCAGAACTTTCAGATGGCGCGAAATGGCTGCGCCGGACATGCCCTTGCCGTCAATCAGGTCGCCGACGGGCAACTCTCCGTTCTCCATCAGCTGTTCGACAATCGAGAACCGTGTGGCATCAGATAGTGCCGAAAAGGCGGTCAGAAGTGTGCTCATAACCACTTATTAACACATGTGTTAAATAAAAGAAAGTACGCTGTATCAGGCGCTGACAAAATCCGGTCGGGCATAGCCTTGTACGTACAACAGTGCAGACAAATCGCCATGGTTGATCCGAATGTCGCATTGCTCTGCAACCGCAGGCTTGGCATGCAGCGCAACACCCGTCCCGGCGCGGCCCAGCATGCCCAAATCGTTAGCCCCATCGCCCACGGCAATTACATCAGCTTCTGCAATACCCAACCGCGCAGTGATGCGTTCCAGAGATTCGACTTTGGCCTGACGTCCAAGAATCGGACGTTTCACATCGCCGGTCAGGTGCCCATTTTCAGATAGCAAAGTGTTGGCTCGGTTTTCATCGAACCCCAACCGTTCAGCCACCTGAGCTGTAAACGCGGTAAACCCACCCGAGACCAGCGCCGCGTAGCCACCGGCCGCGCGCATCGTTGCAACCAGTTCGCGGCCACCGGGCATCAGGGTGATCCGCGTGTTTAGCACCTGATCGATCACCGCCTCATCCAGGCCTTTCAACAGACCAACCCGTTCAAGCAAGGCACCATCAAAATCCAATTCACCGTTCATCGCACGCGCCGTGATGTCTTTGACGCGTTCGCCAAACCCAGCTTCATCGGCCAGTTCGTCGATGCATTCCTGTTGGATCATGGTGCTGTCCATATCCGCCAAAAGCATTTTTTTACGACGCCCTTCGATCGGCTGCAGGATCAAGTCGACGCCCATACCCTGCAGATCCGCCCAGACATCCCAGCGGTTGACCGGCATCTCCACCACCGGAAACTCGGCCGCCTCATCAGAGTTCAACCAAACGACATCCCCCCCTCCCCATGCATTTCGCAACGACTCGACCAGAGCGCCATCAAGCGAGGGCGCCGCAGGATTAGTCAGCAGGGTGGCAACGAGCATTTTCAGTCTCCGACAGTCTGACATGCGCATATCGCAGGTGCAGCATTTTCGCCAGAGGCGGATGGGGCAAAACAGCCAAAAACGCCTGGTTTTCATCGATTTCAGGGCTTTACCGTCCAGCAAATCCAAGACAGGTTCAGCAGGATTAGGACTAAAGGAGAATTGGGATGGGTAACCCGCTGTATGATCGCTTGTTCGGGCGCCACGCTGGCAAGACCACGCCATTCCTGCATCTGCCAGATGGTCGAGTCGTCACCCACACCGAATTCCTCGACATGTCCTCTCGAATTGCCAACGCGCTGACTGGACTGGAGTTGGAGCCCGGCGACCGCGTGGCCATTCAGGTGGAAAAATCCCCCGAAGCACTGGCGCTTTATGCGGCTTGCGCTCAGACGGGTTTAATCTTTCTGCCTTTGAACACTGCCTACACGACCGCTGAGCTGAGCTACTTTATCGAAAATAGCGAAGCGTCTCTGGTTGTCTGCGATCAGGCCAACGAAGCCGGGCTTAGGCCCATCGCGCAGGCACAAAATGCGCAGTTGGTCACGCTGAACGCAGATGGCACCGGCAGCCTGATGCGTCGCGCGTTGGGAATGCTACCTGCCTTTGAACCAGTCAAAAGGTCCGAAAGTGATCTGGCCGCTTTCCTTTACACATCCGGCACCACAGGACGTTCCAAGGGTGCAATGCTGACGCAAGCCAACCTGTTGTCCAACGCGGAAACGCTGGTGCGTGAATGGCGGTTCACACCTGAAGACGTCCTGCTACACGCGTTGCCGATCTTTCACACTCACGGGCTGTTTGTGGCGACAAATGTCATCTTGGCTTCGGGCGGGTCGATGATCTTTCTGCCGAAATTCGATCTGGATGACATCCTGAGCCTGATGCCCAGGGCGACATCCATGATGGGAGTTCCAACCTTCTACACCCGCCTACTGGACGATGATCGGTTCACCGGTGACCTGACGCGACATATGCGGCTGTTCATTTCAGGCTCGGCCCCCTTGCTGGCGGAAACCCACGAACGGTTTCAGGCGCGCACCGGTCACCGCATCCTGGAACGCTATGGCATGACCGAGACCAACATGAACACCTCCAACCCGTATGACGGCGAACGCCGTGCCGGGACGGTCGGGTTTCCTCTGCCGGGTGTAGAACTGAAGGTCACCAACCCCGACACGGGCGAAAACCTGCCGCAGGGCGAGATTGGAATCATCGAAGTGCGCGGTCCCAACGTATTCGACGGCTATTGGCAAATGCCCGAGAAGACCGCCGCCGAACTACGCGAGGATGGGTTCTTCATCACCGGTGATTTGGGCCGCGTGGATCCGGATGGCTATGTGCACATTGTTGGGCGCGGCAAGGACCTGATCATCTCGGGCGGGTACAACATCTATCCCAAAGAGATCGAGCTGGTGCTGGACGACCAGCCCGGTGTTTTGGAAAGCGCCGTCATCGGCGTACCGCATCCAGACTTTGGCGAGACTGTTCTGGGCATTCTTGTCGCGGAACCCGGCCAATCACCTGACGCAGAAGCCATTCTGGCCACCATTCAAACAGAACTGGCCCGGTTCAAACATCCGCGCAAACTGATCGTGCTGGACAAGTTACCCCGCAATACCATGGGCAAGGTTCAGAAAAACGTGCTGCGCGACTATTACCGCGGCCTGTTTACAAAGGGCTAGGAGTCAACGGCGTTCGCCCGCATTCCGTCAGTAGCCAACACTGGCGGCCTTCGAACACCGCAGTGGCCAGCGGCCGGCCATAGCCTGCGCCTGCATCCAGATTGATCCGGTTCCCGTAATGCTCTGCCGCATCCACGGGTGTATGGCCATGCACGATCAGCCAGGGGTGTGGACCGGCCTCCATTAAGAACTCCTGCCGGATCCAGACCAGATCATCTTCGGATTGTTGCGGCAGAGGGATACCGGGCCGGATACCGGCGTGGACAAATAGCAGCTCACCCTCCTGATGATAGTTCGGCAAGGCATTGATAAAGTCCAGATGCGCGGGCGGCACAGCAGCGCAGGCGCGTTCATGGACCTGATAGATGCGATCGTTGTCCGTGACTTCGACGCCGTAAGACGCAAGCGTTTCACGACCACCCAGACGCGGGTTCAGCCAG
Organism: uncultured Ruegeria sp.; assembly: GCF_947489545.1. Classification (NCBI taxonomy): domain Bacteria; kingdom Pseudomonadati; phylum Pseudomonadota; class Alphaproteobacteria; order Rhodobacterales; family Roseobacteraceae; genus Ruegeria; species uncultured Ruegeria sp. The sequence continues at coordinate 50,154 of NZ_CANLDZ010000004.1, forward strand.
TTCAAGGCGATCGGCAGCTGCTTGTCCGCAATCTCACATTGTTGCACAAACCGGGCCATCATCCGGTCGTGATTGCCCTTAACCATGACCCAGTTGCGCCCCGCCTGTTGCCCCTCGATCAGCAGCTCCAACACCTCACGGCTATTGGGGCCGCGATCCACGTAGTCCCCCAGAAAAACGACGCGTGCATCTGGACCGCCATCCGCCTCAATCCGGGACAGCGCGTTTTGCAGCATGCCCAGCTGCCCGTGGATGTCACCAACGGCATAGATAGGAGTTGTCAAACCGGCGCCTCTTCGAATTGGTTACGGGTCTTTTGCCGTAACTAGGCCGCTAAAAAAAGCCAATGCCCGCGCATTATTCAGCGCGGGCATCGATTGGGTCACAAACTCAGCGCTGCAGATCAGACAACGTCAAATTCCAGCGGCTTGATCTGCGTGAAGAGGCCGGTCTCGGCCAGTTTGGCGCGCGCTTCTGCCGGAACCAGCTCATCAACGTAGAGCAGCGCAATCGCCTCACCCCCGGCCTCAGACCGGCCCAGAGTAAAGTTGGCGATGTTGACCCCATGCTCACCCATGGTTTGACCCAGCGTCCCAATAATGCCCGGGACATCTTCGTTCGTGGTGTACAGCATGTGGGCGCCAACTTCAGCGTCGATGTTGATCCCTTTGATCTGAATAAACCGCGGCTTGCCATCGCTGAACACAGTTCCACCGATTGAGCGTTCGCGCTTGTCTGTGACGACCGTGACTTTGATGTAGCCTTCGAAGGCGCCCGACTTGTCCTGATTGGTGGTTGAGATTTTGATCCCACGCTCTTTGGCGACGACCGGAGCCGACACCATGTTCACCTCAGGATTGAACTTTTTCATGATCCCCGCGACTACAGAACAGTTCAGAGCGGCGAGGTTCATGTCGGCCGCCACACCATCATAGAGGATGTTGATCGCCTTGATAGGCTCGTCGGTCATCTGCCCGATAAAGCTGCCGAGATGCCCGGCCAGCTTGATCCACGGGCCCATGACATTGGCCTCTTCGGCTGTGACGCTGGGCATGTTCAGCGCGTTTTCTACCGCGCCGGTCAGCAGGTAGTTCGAGATCTGCTCGGCCACTTGCAGCGCTACGTTTTCCTGAGCTTCGGTGGTCGCCGCGCCCAGATGAGGAGTGCAGACCACGTTGGGCAGGTTAAACAGCGGGTTGTCTTTTGCCGGTTCCTCTTTGAACACGTCAAAGGCGGCGCCCGCGACATGACCAGACTTTAGCATCTCGGCCAGCGCTTCTTCATCGACCAAACCGCCACGGGCACAATTGACAATACGCACGCCGGGTTTCGTCTTGGCCAGATTCTCGCGGCTCAGAATGTTGCGGGTTCGATCGGTCAGCGGCACGTGCAGAGTGATGAAATCAGCGCGCGCAAGCAGCTCATCCAGCTCGACTTTCTCAACGCCCATTTTGGCGGCTTTTTCTTCACCCAGATAGGGATCATAGGCGACCACTTTCATCCGCAGACCCAAGGCACGCTCACAAACAATTCCACCGATATTGCCCGCGCCGATTACACCGAGCGTTTTATTGGTCAGCTCGATCCCCATGAACTTGGACTTCTCCCACTTGCCCGCGTGGGTAGAGGTACTCGCCTCGGGGATTTGCCGCGCCACGGCGAACATCATCGCAATCGCGTGTTCAGCAGTTGTGATCATATTGCCAAACGGCGTGTTCATCACGATCACGCCTTTTTTCGAGGCTGCGTCCTTGTCGACATTGTCCGTGCCAATTCCGGCGCGACCGATGACCTTCAGCTTGTCTGCCTTGTCCAGAATAGTCGGCGTAACCTTGGTGGCCGATCGGATCGCAAGGCCGTCATATTGGCCAATTACCTCAGCCAGCTTGTCTTTGTCCTTACCCAGGTCGGGCATGAAATCCACGTCGATCCCGCGGTCACGGAATATCTGAACAGCGGTTTCGCTGAGTTTGTCGGATACGAGTACTTTAGGGGCCATGTCTGTGGTCCTTGAATATGTGGAGAGCCGGGCCAGTTGCGGCCCGGTGAAAATTGGAAATGCTCAGGCAGCTTCAGCTTGCGCCGCGAGTTCAGCCTCAAAGGCCCAGGCCAGCCAGGGCAACATCGCTTCGATATCCGATGTTTCGACCGTGCCGCCGCACCAGATGCGAAGACCGGCCGGCGCGTCGCGATAGGCGCCGATGTCCAGCGCGATGTTTTCAGCCTCAAGCCGTTTGGCCACGGCCTTAGCGAAACTCGCGCCGTCCTTAATACGGGCGTCGGTGAATTTCAGGCAAACAGATGTGTTCGACTGTGTTGCCTCATCTTCAGCCAGATTGGCGATCCAATCATTCTGCGCGCAAAACGCGTGCACCGCATCGGCATTGGCATCCGCGCGGCCGATCAGCCCCTGCAACCCGCCGACCGAGCGCGCCCAGTCCAGCGCGAACAGGTAATCCTCAACCGCCAGCATCGAAGGCGTGTTGATCGTGGCTCCGGTAAAGATGCCGTCGATCAGTTTACCGCCTTTGGTCAGACGGAAAATCTTGGGCAGGGGCCATGCAGGGGTGTAACTTTCCAGCCGCTCCACCGCGCGTGGGCTCAGGGTCAGCATTCCGTGCGCCGCCTCACCACCAAGAACCTTCTGCCAGCTAAACGTGGTCACATCCAGCTTATCCCAAGGCAGATCCATCGCGAATGCCGCGGAAGTCGCGTCGCAGATCGTCAGACCCTGACGGTCATCCGCGATCCAATCGCCGTTTGGAACCCGCACGCCCGAGGTGGTGCCGTTCCAGGTAAAGACAACGTCATTGGAGAAATCGATCGAAGCTAGGTCAACGAGCTGGCCATAATCTGCCGTTTTGACCTCGGCATCGATTTTCAGCTGCTTGATCACATCCGTGACCCAGCCGGACCCAAAGCTTTCCCACGCCAGCATCTCGACCTTGCGCTCGCCCAACAGCGACCACAGCGCCATTTCGACCGCACCGGTGTCCGATGCGGGAACAATGCCGATCTTGTAATCTGCCGGGATGCCCAAAACGTCACGCGTGCCTTCGATGGCCGCTTTTAGCTTGTCCTTGCCAACAGCAGCACGGTGCGAACGGCCCAGTGCGGCATCAGCCAGTTTGGTCAGGTCAAATGTGGGGGGTTTGGCACAGGGGCCAGAAGAAAAACGCGGATTGGCCGGCCGCGTCGCCGGTTGTTCAGTGCTCATGTGTATTATCCTTCCAGATACACGCCCCTCGTTGGGGAGGGGTGTCCCGCCGCCAGACGTATTTTCCCTGAAACAGCCGCGCAAGCGGAAAAGACCCTTTGAAGGTCAAAAACGACACCGAAAAATGTGGGCATTGGGAACGCGCGTTTCCGATAGGCGCAATTCGTTGGCCAGTTTAGAGCCTGCCGCCGGCGCTCAACCCGTCAGGTGAACAGCTTCGCCAGTGATCAAAGCCTGCTGAGCCGCCAATCCCATCTGAACCGCCCACAGCCCATCGCGCATTGACACATCCGGTTCGGCGCGATCTCCGCGCACCAACTCCAGGAATCCCTGATGCTGATAAAAGGTGGATCCGTTGTGATCCCCCGCTGCAAGCAAACGTGGATCGACCGGAATATCTTTGACAACCGGACCTTTCGGATCACGCGGACTGACAATCACCTGCGGCACCGGCGGTGCACCCAGATGTTCAGGCCAGAAGCGACCCGGCCCGGGCACTAACGCTTCGATCTTGGCATCTGGGCCAATGGCCGAGATTTCTTCTTGGTAACGAGAACCCTCGGCAAACATGCATAATTCCAGCATCGCCCGTGCACCGGACGCAAAATCAACCAGCACATAACCGTGATCCAGGACGTCCGGTGTTTCCCCTTCATAGGTTTCGTCCAGATGATTGACCGCCTGTCCCCCGCTCGCGGTGATCCGCACCGGATCAGATTGCAGGATCAACCGCATCAGGTCGAAGAAATGGCAGCATTTCTCGACAAAGGTTCCGCCGGTGTTACGGTTAAATCGGTTCCAGTGCCCGACCTTTTCAAGAAAAGGAAAGCGGTGTTCCCGGATCGACAACATTTTCGCACCGCCGCTGACCGCCCGAGCCTGCGAGATCAGTTCAGCGATCGGCGGCATGTAGCGGTACTCCATCGCAACCCAGATTGGGTGGGGATAGCTTTGCCGAATCACCTCCAACCGGGCGGTATCGTTGGGATCGGTGAACAAGGGCTTTTCGACCAGCAACGGTAGCGGGCGTGTCTGGGCGATTTCGTCAAGTTGATCAGCATGCAGGTGATTTGGGCTGGCGATCACCAGACAATCCAGATCGTCAACCGCCAGCAACGCCTGAACCGACGACACGATCGTCGCGTCCGGTGCAATGTCCTGCGCGATCTTTGCCATACCCGCATCAGGTTCGAAAATCGCCGACACGCGGGTGCCGTCCAGCAGGGCAATATTGTGCAGGTGCTCTTGCCCCATCATGCCGCATCCAATCAGCCCGTAATTGATCGTCCGGGTCATGCGTATTTCCTCATTCTTCTTACTTCAGGCGTTGTACATAAGTGGCCCGATCCGCATCGAACCATGTTTTTGAAAACTCGACTGGGTCGGGTTTTTCCGACCAACTAAACCGCTCGATGTATCCAACCGTTTCTCCGATCGGCTTGGTGAACCCAGGTGGCGTCCAGTGCGGCAACAATCCGACCGAAACCCGGTCTTCCGCGCGCGATATCCAGAACCCCAATTGCTGCTGGTAGTAGCGATAAAGCGAGTCCGACAGTAGGTTCTGGTCGATTAGACCCACTGATTCGTCCAACCAGATTTCCTCGACAGCGATAATTGTGTCATTCAGATACCGCATTCTGCGCACGCGTGACCCGATGTTGGATTTTCCGAATTCCGGCAAATCGTCTGGCTTTTCCAATTGATCAACCGACAGGATATCGGCGCGTGGCAAACCGCCGCCTTCCGGCAGCTCTAGTCGGAACATCGCATAGACGCTGTTCTGCGTTCCGGTCTCGCGCACGTAATTGCCCGAGCCCTGAATACGCTCCAACATGCCCTTTTTCTCAAGCTCTGCGAGCGATTTTCGCAGAGTCCCGACCGAAACCTGAAGCTCAGCCGCCATGTCCCTTTCCGGGGGCAGGCGCTCTCCGTCGATCAGGCGACCAGCCGCAATATCCCGGATCAGCAGTTCCGAGATTTGAATATACATCGGCAGGGCATTTGGATTTCGGCTGGTTGGTGTCACAGCAGACGCTTCATTCGGTCGCAGGAAAAATTGATACACTATTGATCTACATCAATGTGATTGCTACGCAAGAGAAAAAGCAAAATCAATGCGGAGCGCGCAACAGATGACAATTGTCCCCATCACGTCACCCGATCTGGATGCGGCTGAGGTTTCGTGGTTTGCAGCGCTTTGCTCGGATGATTATCAGTTTCTTGGCGTGCCGGATGGTGACCTGCGATCCAACTGGGATCATTGTTCCGGCATCGTGAAAGAAGCCGAGGCGCAGGGGTTTCGCAACATCCTGTGCCCATCTTCATATCAAGTCGGTCAGGACACGCTCAGCTTTGTCGCGGGCTGCGCACCGATCACCGAAAAGATCAACATGCTGGCTGCGGTGCGCTGCGGCGAGATGCAGCCCATTATGCTGGCCCGAACCATCGCCACGCTTGATCACATGTTGAAGGGACGGTTAACCGTCAACATCATCTCATCCGATTTTCCCGGCGAAAAAGCTGACAGCGCCTATCGCTACCAACGCTCGCGCGAAGTGGTCGAGATCCTGAAACAGGCCTGGACACAGGATGAAATCAACTACGCAGGTGAGGTCTACAATTTCGGCGGTCTGACCACTGATCCCGCAAAACCCTATCAAACCGGAGGCCCGCTGCTGTATTTCGGTGGCTATTCCCCATCCGCCTTGCAGTTGTGCGGCGAACATTGTGACGTCTACCTGATGTGGCCGGAAACAAAGGATCAATTGGCCGACCGGATGAAAGCCGTTCATGCAGTCGCCGACGAATGCGGTCGCACACTGGATTATGGTCTGCGGGTTCACATGATTGTCCGCGATACCGAGGCTGAGGCACAGGAATACGCCGACTACATCGTGTCCAAGCTGGACGATGAATATGGCCGCGCCATACGAGAGCGCGCCTTGGACTCCACATCTCTGGGCGTCGCACATCAATCCAAAAACCGCGATCTGGCCGATGAATATGGGTATGTCGAGCCGGGCCTTTGGACAGGCGTTGGCCGCGCCCGGTCGGGTTGCGGTGCGGCATTGGTCGGCTCGACCGATCAGGTCATGTCGAAGATTGAAGAATACCAGAAGATGGGCATCCGCGCCTTCATCTTCTCGGGCTATCCACACATGGACGAAGCACGCCATTTCGGCACCCGCGTGATGCCCAACCTAAAAACCTGCTCTCTTCCCGAAGCTTACGGACGGGTTCCCAACAACATCCCAGCGACGCCGCTGGGCAACGGAGTGCGTCGTTGATGCAACGTGTCAAACTATCTGAAACGCTGAAATTGAGCCGTCTGGTTTACGGCATGTGGCGGCTGGGCGATGACAGCGACACCTCGGCTGGTCATGTCGATGCCAAGATTCAAGCTTGCCTGGATCAGGGCATCACCACCTTCGATCAGGCAGATATCTATGGCGACTATGGCGCCGAAGCCGTTCTGGGAAACGCCTTGCGTGCCAATCCCGGCCTGCGTCAAAAGATGGAGATTGTCACCAAATGTGACATCGTTGCGCCCTGCGGCCGGTATGCCGATGCCAAGGCCAAATACTATGACACGTCGCGAGCGCACATCCTGAAGTCCGTCGAAACTTCACTGCAGGAAATGGCTATTGATCACATCGATCTACTGCTGATTCACCGCCCCGATCCGTTCATGGATCACCACGAGACTGGTGCGGTGCTGGATGAGGTGGTCGCCAGCGGCAAAGTGGGGGCCGTTGGTGTATCCAACTTCCGTCCGTGGGATTGGCAGCTGTTGCAATCGGCCATGAAAACGCAGCTGGTCACCAATCAGATCGAAATTTCTCTGGGCGAGATTGGCCCTTGCACCAATGGCGATTTGGCGTTTCACCAGCAGCACGGCCACGCTGTGATGGCGTGGTCCCCCTTGGGTGGCGGGATGCTGATGGCCGGGAATCCCCCGGTCGGATTGGTTGCTGACGAAATTGCCGAGGAGTTCGGTGTCGACCGTGCTGCTGTTGCGGTTGCATTCCTGCTGGTTCATCCGGCAGGTATCCTTCCGGTGCTAGGCACCAACAATCTGGACCGTATCAAACGGATTTCCGACGCCCTGAAAGTCAATCTGGATCGCGAAACCTGGTATCGCCTGTATGAGGCGGCGCTGGGACATGAGGTACCATGATGAACGCAATCTCAAAGGACATGAGCCGTACATTCGTCCCGCATAAAGACGACACCCGAACCCTTAGGGATGCTTTTGGCCGTTTTGCCACCGGGGTGACGATCGTGACCTGCCACAGCGATGACGGGCCGATCTGCATCACAGCCAACAGCTTTTCGTCCCTGTCACTGGATCCGCCTTTGGTGATGTGGGCTGGCGACAGAAACTCTCGCCGCTTCCCCTATTTTCAGAAGGCGCGCCACTTCAGCGTTCACGTTTTGTCAGCCGAACAGGCCGAGCTGTGCTTTGGGTGTTCCAAGAACGCCCATGCCCTGCGGGATATCGAACATGAGCGCTGTGAAAACGGAACGCCGCTGCTGCCGGATTGTCTGGCGCGGTTCGAATGCGAACAACATGCGTATCACAACGCAGGTGATCACGTTATTGTCGTGGGTAAAGTTTTGAAGGCCAGCATGGCGGATGGAGACGCGCTGACCTTTTATGCCGGGAAACTCGGCCAATTCGCGCACCAATAAGCGCGAGAAGACTGCTGCGGAAAAACCCGCAGCTGACATAGGGAGGAACCGCATGGGCGGACTGGCATCGGTGCTGGCGCCGATTGCATTCGTGAACGAAGCCGCGCTGCGTCTGGGCCGCGCGGTTGGTGTCGTTGCGATTGCATTGATGGTGATCGCGATCCTAACTCAGGTGTTCTTCCGGTATGTTCTGGGCAACGCCCTGCCCTGGCCGGATGAGGCAGCGCGGTTCTGCATGTTATGGATGACCGGTCTGATGGCTCCGACCGCATTCCGACGCGGTGGTTTCGTCGCCATCGACATGCTGCAACGGTTCCTGCCGCGCGTTGTCGGACAAACACTGAACATTTTTCTCCTTCTGGTCTCATTGGCGGTTTTGCTGGTCGCGGTCACAATCGGCTGGTCCGAGGTGACGGGCTTTGGCGGCAAGTTCGCTACCGCTGCGCTTTACCTTCCAACATCCTTCGGGTTTGACGAATGGTACCGCATTCCCCGCAGTTGGATGATGGCCTCGTTACTTGTGGGGATCGTTCTGCTGATTTCAGTCAACATCGAACTGATCCTCCGGTCATTCATCACCATGTTGGGCGGCGGTCACCTGTTGCCAGAAATTCCTGATGCCGCAGTGGGGGCTGAATAAATGCTGATATGGTTCCTGCCCACTTTCCTGATCTTCCTATTGATCGGCTTGCCCGTGTTCTTCGCACTGTTGGCCGCGCCCGGCATTCTGCTGTGGCTGAACGGTCAGACCAACGACATCACCCTGCTCTACCGCAATGTCTACAATGGCATGGACAGTTTCCCCTTGATGGCGATCCCGTTCTTCATGCTGGCCGGAGAGTTGATGAACCGAGGCGGCATAACCATCCGTCTTGTCGAATTCAGTCAGGCCCTGATGGGTCATTTGCGCGGCGGTCTGGCACATGTAAACGTGCTCAGCTCGATCCTGTTTGCGGGTCTCTCGGGTTCTGCAGTAGCCGACACCTCGGCCCTGGGATCCATGCTGATCCCGGCGATGGAGAAACAGGGCTATACTCGCAAGTTCGCCGCTGCCATTACCGCAGCCAGTTCGGTCATTGGTCCGATCATCCCACCCTCGGGCATCATGATCATCTACGCATATGTCATGGGCGAAAGCGTCGCGGCGCTGTTTCTGGCCGGGATCGTGCCCGGGGTTATGGTTGGCGTAGGCCTGATGCTGATGATCAAACTCATGGCAGATCGCTACGACTTCCCGGTTGCCAGCCGAAAATACACCTGGGGCGAACGCAGGCAAGCCAGCCTCAAGGCGTTCTTTCCTTTGCTGACGCCCGTCATCATTCTTGGCGGAATCCTGGGCGGTATCTTTACCCCGACCGAGGCGGCGGCTGTCGCCGTGGGCTATGCCTTCCTCATCGGATTTTTCGTTTTGCGCACATTGTCGTGGAAAGAAGTGCCCGAGGTTCTCAGTAACGCTGGTATGACCTCGGCGGTTGTCCTGCTGCTGGTTGGCGCCGCGATGGCGTTCAAGACCGTGGTCAGCCTCAGCCACGCGCCGGAACAACTGGCATCGCTGATCCTCAGCCTGTCGGAAAACCCGCTGATCCTTCTGTTCCTGATCAACTTGCTGCTGTTTGTTGTCGGCATGTTCCTGGACGCTGGGCCAGCGATCATCATCCTTGGCCCGATCCTGGGTCCGATCTTCACCAGCCTTGGCGTCGACCCCATCCATTTCGCCATCATCATGAGCGTCAACCTGACCGTTGGTCTGGCCACGCCACCAATGGGGCTGGTCTTGTTTGTGGCCGCGGCAGTCTCGCGTGAGCGGGTTGAGACCATCGCCAAGGCCATCCTGCCGTTCCTGGCAGTCGAAATCATAGTGATCTTCCTGATCACCTATATCCCGGCACTATCAATGACGATCCCGAGAATAACGGGATTTGCAAACTAACTGAGTATCACAGGGAGGAAACGCATGCTCAGAAGATTCATCAAAACCGCAGCGGTGGCCACATCGCTGGTGGCAGCATCCGCCATCGCAGCCACAGCGGCCGACTACACGCTGCGCGCCACGGCCAACTCGAATGAAAACGACGAAGACTATGACGGCCTGATCGTCTTCAAGAACTTCGTCGAGAATGCATCCAACGGAGCAATTGAGGTTGAGTTGTTCATCGGTACGCAGCTGTGTTCCAACGGCGCCGAATGCCTACAGGGTGTCGCCGATGGCACCATCGATATCTACATTTCGACCTCAGGCGGTGCATCAGGCATCTTCCCCTACGTGCAGGTTCTGGATCTGCCCTACCTGATGGCGGATGACCGCGTGGCCGAGCATGTTCTGTCCGGTGATTTCACCCGCCAGGTGCGCGATATGGCGCTTGAGGATTCTGGCGGCGCGATCCGCCTGATGACCATTGGTAACACTGGTGGCTGGCGCAACTTTGCCAACACACAGCGCCGCGTTGCCGAACCGGCTGACATGGAAGGCTTGAAGATCCGCACCGTGGTTGCGGATCTGCCGCAGGAACTGGTCAAGGCGCTGGGCGCCTCGCCCACCCCGATCCCGTGGCCGGAACTGTTCACCAGCTTCCAGACAGGCGTCGTTGAAGGCTCCAAGAACGGCATCACCGATATCATGGGTATGAAATTTCCGGATGCGGGTTTGCAATATGTCACTCTGGACGGACACGCCTACATGGGCGCGCTGTGGTGGATGAACAACGCCAAGTTTCAGGAAATGCCTGAAGACATGCGTCGTGTGGTTGTCGACGGGTTCTATGCTTTGCAGCAGGCGACCTTTGCTTCGCCCAAACGCAAGTCGATTCAGGCTTATGAGGATTTCGTCGCCGGTGGCGGTGACCTCTATGTGCCCACACCCGATCAAAAGGCCGCGTTCAAAGAGGCCGCAACTCCGGTTTATGAGTGGTTCCAAACCAACGTAACCCGTGGCGATCAGGTCTTCACTGCGCTGACAGATGCCGTGGCAGCGGCTGAGGCGGATATCAATGCGTCACGCGACGCGGACCTGAACTAACCGATATGGGCCGGGTTTTTTCAGCCCGGCCCATCTACCGAAACGGATACATCCACACTTTGTAATCGTTCACCAGAACATGAGCCTTTTCGATCTGCTCCGGCGTCATTTTCTTGACCACTTCTTCCAGGCTGATCGCGGCATCGGGATCACCACCAATCGCGCTGAGCGTGTACCACATATAAGCGCGCACCAGATCAGGCGAGGGCATGCCAAGACCCAACTCATAATACCACCCCACCCCGGACTGCGCCCCCGGATGCCCCTTCATCGAGGCGCGCAGATACCAATCAAACGCCCGCTGATAGTCCTGTTCGACCCCAAGGCCCAACCCGTACATCACGGCAATCAGTTCCTCGGCCTCGGCATTGCCGGACCGCGCGGCTGGCAACAGTTCTTCGCGGGCAGCCTCAAATTCTCCGGCCTCCATCAGATCGCGGGCTTGTTCCAGTTCGGCCAGCGCCGGTGTAGCAATCAGGCAAAGGGCAATTACAAACTGGCGCATATGGGTGCTGTACTCCTGTGGGCTGGCGCTGCTGCGGCACAGGATTTGCCGCGCCCGCTGACCGATGATGATTTCCTGCCCTTTGATATGGAACAGGCCGCCATCGGTCATCAACTCTTTTACGATCCGATCCTGTCGGGCAATCAGAACATTACCTGTGCCCATTGCCACCATCCGGATTTTGGTACGTCTGACGGGCTGTCCTTGGGCATCGGGGAAGGTGGCGTTGGACTGGGGCCAGACCGCACGCCCGGAACCGGGGCGGATAGAATTCGCAAGCGCATCCCACGCAATGCACCCGGCTTGTGGAACCTTGGGGCCAAAGACATACACACGCTGTTTCACGATGGACGTCTCAGCAAATCCGATATCTATGACAACGGCTTCAATTCTCCGGCGCAGGAATGGCTGCCCGAGGGATTAAACTCGTTACTGGCCGCACAGGCGCTGTTCCCGTTAACCGCGCAGTTCGAAATGGCCGGGAATGTGGCCGAAAATCAGGTCACCGGAGCGGTACATGACCGGATCGACATGGGCTGGCCCATCCTTGCCAAACGTGTCCGCACAGACCCGCGCTACGGGTCAGCCATGGTCGACGCATTCGACGACGTTGAAACGGCCAAAGACATAACAATAACCCAAATCGCAAATGCGCTTGCGGCCTTCATGGCGATCGAGTGGCGCAGCACAGACAGCCCGTTCGACCAATACTTGGCCGGGGACACCGCCGCGCTTTCTGCCACACAAAAAAACGGCATGGACCTGTTCTATGGCAAAGCGCGATGCGCGACCTGCCATTCCGGTCCGTTGATGTCTGACCAAAAGTTTCACGCTTTGGGTCTGCCGCCCTTCGGGCCGGGCAGGACCCGACAGTGGGATCCTTTTGTCCGGGATGTGGGACGCATGGGCGAAAGCAACCGATTGGAAGACGCCTATCGGTTCCGCACCCCAATGCTGCGCAACGTTGCGCTGACGGCGCCCTATGGTCACAACGGGGCGTTTCCCGATCTGGAAAGCATGATCCGCCACCATCTGAACCCTGAAAGCAGCCTGTCACGATGGGAGCGTGCAATGGCTGCTTTGCCACAGGTGCCGTGGCTGCAAAAGGCAGATTTTGTGGTTTGGGATGATCGTTTCGAAATGGAACGCCAACGCAACAGGATCGACATTGCCCCAGTGGAATTGTCAGACGCGGAAATCGACAATCTCGTCGCCTTCCTGAATGCGTTAACCGGAACCAGCGTAGACACGTTGCCGTTTGGCGTACCCGCCGGGTTTATACCCTAAGAAAACCCCCGGCCAGCGCTGGCGGGGGTTTTCTTTTTCACTCGGCGGCTTCTTCGTATTCCGACATCGGCGGGCACGTGCAGACGAGGTTTCGATCGCCATATGCGTTGTCGACGCGGTTGACGGGTGACCAATACTTGTCGACGCCCATCGAACCCGGAGGGAAGCAAGCTTGCTCACGGGTGTAGGGGCGATCCCAATCACCAACCAGATCGCGCACCGTGTGGGGCGCGTTTTTCAGCGGGTTGTTTTCCGCGTCAATCTTGCCGTCTATGATGTCTTGCGCCTCGGCCCGGATCGAAAGCATGGCGTCGCAGAAGCGGTCCAACTCGTCCTTGGGTTCCGATTCCGTGGGCTCAACCATCAAGGTGCCGGCCACCGGCCAGCTCATCGTCGGGGCATGGAAACCTGAATCGACCAGACGCTTGGCCACGTCATCCACGGTCACATGCGCGGCCTCGTCCAGCGGGCGGGTGTCAAGGATGCATTCATGCGCCACGCGGCCCGTTTCCGAGGTGTAGAGGATCGGGTAGGCATCCTGCAGGCGTGCCGCGATGTAGTTGGCGTTCAGGATCGCCACCTTAGTGGCCTGCGTCAGACCCGCGCCACCCATCAGCAACACATAAGCCCAGCTGACCGGCAGGATCGACGGTGAGCCAAAGGGCGCCGCCGAGACCGGACCCACTGCGGTGCCGTATTCCGGGTGGCCCGGCAGATGCTCGGTCAGGTGCGCCTTGACGCCGATCGGGCCCATGCCGGGGCCGCCGCCGCCATGCGGTATGCAGAACGTCTTGTGCAGGTTCAGGTGGCTAACGTCACCGCCAATGTCACCGGGACGCGACAGGCCGACCATCGCGTTCATGTTGGCACCATCGATATAGACCTGACCCCCATGGTCATGGGTGATCTGGCAGACCTCCTGCACGGTGGTCTCGAACACGCCATGGGTCGAGGGGTAGGTGATCATGCAGCCAGCCAGATGGTCGCCGTGCTTTTCCGCTTTGGCGCGGAAGTCATTCAGATCGATATTGCCGTTCTCATCGGCCTGCACAGGCACAACTTGCCATCCCACCATCTGGGCCGAGGCCGGGTTGGTGCCATGCGCCGAGGTTGGGATCAGGCAGACATTGCGCTGCCCTTCGCCGCGGGCGAAGTGGTAGTTGCGGATGGTCAGCAGCCCCGCATATTCCCCCTGCGCGCCCGAATTGGGCTGCTGGGAGATCGCGTCATAGCCGGTGATCTGGCACAGCTTGTCGTTCAGATCGTCGATCATCTGCATGTAGCCCTGCGCCTGATCTTCAGGGCAGAACGGGTGCAGGTTGCCGAACTCGGGCCAGGTGACCGGGATCATCTCGATCGTGGCGTTCAGCTTCATAGTGCACGACCCCAACGGGATCATCGCCCGATCCAGCGCCAGATCGCGGTCGGCCAGACGGCGCATATAGCGCGTGATCTCGGCCTCGGCTCGGTTCTTGTGGAAGATCGGGTGGGTCAGATACGCGCTTTCACGCAGGGCATAGTCCGGCAGACGGTATTGCTTGTTTGAGCTGTCATCCTTGCGGTCGATGCCGAAGGCACCCCAGACGGCCTCGATGGTCTCAGGCCGGGTCTGTTCGTCAAGGCTGATGCCTACCTTAGTGTCGCCGACCTTGCGCAGGTTGACGCCGCGGGCCACGGCGGCCTCCATCACGACATTCTGCAGATGACCAACCTCGACCGTGATGGTGTCGAAGAACACTTCCGGTTCCACGGCAAAGCCAGCCTCTTCCAGACCGGCCGCCAGACGCGAGGTCTTGCGGTGCACCGATTGTGCGATGGCCTTGATGCCATCGGGGCCGTGATAGACGGCATACATCGAAGCAATTACCGCCAGCAGCGCCTGCGCGGTGCAAACGTTCGAGTTGGCTTTTTCGCGGCGAATGTGTTGTTCACGGGTCTGCAGCGACAGGCGGTAGGCCTTGTTGCCGCGGCTGTCGATGCTGACGCCGATGATCCGGCCCGGCATCGAGCGTTTCAATTTGTCGGTGGTCGCCATATAGGCGGCGTGCGGGCCGCCATAGCCCATCGGCACGCCAAAGCGCTGGGTCGAGCCGATGGCGATATCCGCGCCCATCTCACCGGGGGATTTCAGCAGCGCCAGCGACAGGATGTCGGCGGCAACAATGGCAATCGCCTTGTGCTCATGCAACGCGGCGATTTCCGAGGTGAAGTCGCGCACATGGCCATGGGTGCCGGGATACTGGAAGATCGCACCAAACACCGACCCTGCATCCAGCGTGTCTGGATCGGCGACCTGCACGTCGATGCCCAGAGGCTCAGCCCGGGTTTTGATCACGGCGATGGTCTGCGGGTGACAGTTCTTGTCCACGAAAAAGGCCGCGTTGTTGGCCTTGGACCGCCCGCCGCGTTTGGCCATCGCCATGGCTTCGGCTGCGGCTGTGGCTTCGTCCAGCAAGGACGCGTTGGCCACGTCCAGCCCGGTCAGGTCGCTGACCATGGTCTGGAAGTTCAGCAGCGCCTCAAGACGGCCCTGGCTGATCTCGGGCTGATAGGGGGTGTAGGCGGTGTACCAGGCTGGGTTTTCCAGGATGTTGCGCAGGATCGGCGCCGGTGTGGTGGTGCCGTAATAGCCCTGACCGATCAGCGAGGTCAGAACCTTGTTCTTGCTCGCTACCTCTTTCATGTAAAAGAGCGCATCGCGTTCGGTCATCGCCGGACCCCAGTCCAGCGGCTCTTTCTGCCGGATCGCAGGCGGGACGGTGGCGTCGATCAGCTGGTCCAGCGTCTTGAAGCCAATCACCTTGAGCATGTCGCGCATTTCCGTCGGGCTGGGCCCGATATGGCGGCGGTTGGCGAAGTCATAGGCTTCGTAATCAGTCAGTTTGAAGGCCATAGGTCATGCTCCTCAGGGAATGTCTCGCCCGGCCGCTCTGGCAGGAGCCTCCGGCGGGGATATTTTTAGCCAGATTAAGGGGCGGATCCGCGAAAGGACCCGCCGTTTGGGTTTACCCGATCAGGGCCTTGTAGCCGTCCAGATCCATCAGATCTTCCAACTGCGATGCATCCGCAATCTTGATCTTGTAGATCCAGGCTTCACCTTCGGGATCGTCGTTCAGCGAACCGGGGTTGTCGGCCAGCGCCTCGTTCACCTCGACGATCTCGCCATCAACCGGCGCGTACAGCTCGGAGGCTGCCTTGACGGATTCGATCACACCGATCTCGCCGCCTTTCTCAAACTCGTCACCTGCTTCCTGCTGTTCCACGAACACCACATCGCCCAATTGCTCGGCCGCGTGTTTGGTGATCCCCAGCGTGGCCGTGTCGCCTTCGACGGTCAGCCATTCATGCTCATCGGAATAATAGGTTGCCATGTTGTCTCTCTCCTGACTTCAACGCTTGTAATTCTGTGTGACAAAGGGCAGCGCCACGATCTGCGCCGGTTGTGGCTTGCCCCGAATGATCAGGTTCACCACCTCACCCGGCTCACCATGTCCGGCTGCGACATAGCCCATCGCCACCGGGCCACCAACTGTGGGGCCGAACCCGCCCGACGTGATCTGACCAATCCTGTTTCCTTGGGAAGATTGGATCTCCACGCCGTGGCGCGCCGGTGCGCGGCCTTCTGGCCTGATGCCGACCAGCTTGCGCGAGGCCCCATCGGCCAGTTCCTTTTGCACCCGGTCCGCGCCCGGGAAACCGCCTTCTTCCTTGCGGCGCTTCTGGATCGCCCAGCCTAAGGATGCTTCGATCGGTGAGGTGCTCTGGTCAATGTCGTTGCCATATAGGCAAAGACCTGCCTCCAGCCTCAGGCTGTCTCGCGCGCCGAGACCGGCAGCTTCACAATCTTCATGCGCCAGAAAGGCGCGGGTCACCTCCACGGCCTTTTCTTCGGGGATCGAGATCTCGTACCCATCCTCGCCGGTATAGCCCAACCGCGAGATGCGGCATTCGACGCCGTTGATATCGGCCACGGTGGTTTCCATGAACTTCAGATCCCGCGCCGCCGGACACAGCTCGCCCACAACGTTTTCTGCGGCAGGACCCTGAACCGCCACCAGCGCGCGGTCGAAGATTTCAATCACTTCGACGCCGTCCAGATTGGCCTGCATATGCGGAATGTCCTGATGCCGCAGCGCCGCGTTCACCACCACAAAGTAATGATCGCCCGCGTTCGACACGATCAGGTCATCCATGATCCCGCCGTCCGCATTGGTGAAAAACCCATACCGCGCCTTGCCTTCCTTCAGCGTCGCATAAGCCTGCGGGCACAAAGCTTCCAGCTTCTCCCCCACATTCTCGCCGCGCAGGATCACTTGGCCCATATGGCTCACGTCAAACACCGCTGCCTTTTCGCGGCACTGCTTGTGTTCGCCCATAATCCCCAGAGGATACTGAACGGGCATCTCCCACCCGGCAAAATCGACCATCTTACCACCCAACTCAACATGCAGATCATAAAGCGGAGTGCGTTTTGGGTCAGTCATTGTGAGTCTCCTTCTCTTGTCGCGGCATGAGATCGGGTGGCGTTATGGTCGAAGAACATGGCCGGTTTTTCAATGCTTGTTTTTGGGGCAGTTGCGTCGAATGATCTTGCGCCCAAACACGTGGCACCGGTCCAAAAGACATCGGAGAAACACCCTGATATTGGTCTTTGCCGTATCCATTCACTGGCCATCATGACTGCCCCGATGCTTGATCAAATGACGAACTGTATACGGTGATACACCGCGTTTTGTCTCCTATAGGAAACTTTTTTCCATTCGGCAACAACCAACCTTAGGCGATGTGATCGCATGAGCTTTGCAGGTGACTTTCAGGCGTTTCTAGAATATTCACAAATACATCAAATGGTTAAATGACGCGATCTTACTGCTCGGTCACCCGTTAACGGCAAGAACCAGCGCATGAAGGCCTGCAATCAGGTCTTTTTCCAAAGTGTCCTCGGCAAAATCGTGACTGATTCCCTTGATCGAAGGCACGAACAACATCGCCGCTGGCATCAGCTTTGCGACGTTGGTCGCGTCATGCAACGCACCCGACGGCATGCTCCGCCACTTTCCGGGCGCAACACGCTGTGCGCCAATTTCCAGTTTCGCCTGCAATGCCCTGTCCATCGAGACCGGCTCCAGCCCCAACATCGGGCCAAAGGCCAAACCCATTTCCAAGCGATCGGCAATGTCCTGCGCGGTCTTTCGAATGATCTCCTCCATTCGCAGCAGACGGTCTGGATCACTATCGCGCCACTGCATCGAAAACCGGGCGCGGCCCGGAACGATTGAGGATGCATTGGGATGCACCTCCACATGCCCGATCGTCCAAACCGTTTGTGGCGTTACAACGTTCCGGAACCGCGTGTTGATTTCCGCGTTGAACAGCGACAAAGCCTGAAACGCATCGCGGCGCAGGTGCATCGGAGTGGTTCCGGCATGGTTCTGTTGACCTTCGAAGCTGATCACCATGTCCCGGATGCCCACAATATCCGTCACAACGCCGATCAGATCGCCGCTTTCATCCAGCGACGGGCCCTGTTCGATATGCATTTCGATGAACCCGGTGAACTGACCGGGATCGACAAAACCCCGCGCCAAATCCCGCATGGACGCACGTGCAGCCCCAAGGGTTACGCCTGCGTGATCGGTCAGACTGTCCGCCTGTGACAAGTTCAACCCTCCGGACCAGATTGCTGATCCGGTTGTCACACCAAACCGACCTTCTTCGTCCTGGAAGCTCACGACCGAAATGGGCCGGTCTGAGGCGCGCGCCACTTCAAGGGCTGCAATCACACCCAGCGCACCGTCCAACCAGCCGCCTTCTGGCTGACTGTCTGAATGCGATCCCATCAAAAGGGATGGTTCCTGGGCAAGACCAAACAGATTACCGACCGGATCGAAATGCGGTTGCAGTCCAGCCTCTTGCATGCGCGTGGCCAGCCAACGGCGCGCAGCAATATCTGCCTGTGAATAGGCGGGTCGCGTCACACCCTTACCTACGCCCGCAGCACCGAACGCTCGCAGCGCGTGCAGGTCAGCCAGAAACCGATTTTCGTCAATGGCCATGTATCGCTCCCCTCCCACGATGGCCCAAACATACGCCCGGCGCGTCGTCGTGCAAGCCGATCGCATGAATTGCACGGTGTTATTAGTGCGTGGCTGGCAAACCCCTCTGGTCCCTGCACGGATCCTGCCCTAAGACTTCGGCCAAGAGGGACCGCCATGTCACACATCACACTGGTTCGTCACGGCCAGGCCAATACCGCCGCACGTGATGAAAAGAACTATGACAAGCTAAGTGAGCTTGGCCATCAGCAAGCGCGATGGCTGGGCGCGCATTTGCGCGACACACGCGCGCATCACCCGCGCGTTTACTGCGGTACGCTTGTTCGGCATATCGAAACTGCAGCCAGCATGGGGCTGTCAGATCCAATTCAGGATCCTCGGCTGAATGAGATCGAGTATTTCAACATCGCAAAACTGTTCGAAGAACAGCATGGTGAGGTCGTTCCAACGGATCGCGAAGGGTTTGTGGAACATCTGCCCAAAACCTTCGCCGCATGGGCCAGTGGCCAAATCAGCGATACGCCGGAAACATTTGCCGAATTCGAGGCACGCGTGTCCGGCGCGCTGCATGACATCGGAACCGAAGAGGGCCCTGCAATCGTCGTAACCTCGGGTGGTCTGATCTCGATGGTGGTTCGACAGGTCATGGGGTTGGACGTTTCATCGATGGCGCGCGTCGCTCTTGCCATCATGAACACGTCGATGCATCGTCTGCACCCGATTGGCCCACAACTTAGCCCAGTTCTGTTCAATGCTGTTCCGCACCTGGAAGCACCAGACCGGCAGTTTGCCCAAACGCACTTATAATACGATCGCAACGGAGAACACGCGATGCAGCTTTATTATGCCCCACGGACCATTTCGGTCGCTGTCGCCATCGCTCTAGAAGAATCCGGGTTGGAGTATGAAGCGATCCGTTTAGACTTCGCCGCAGGTGAACAAACCAAACCGGCCTATCAACAAATCAATCCCAAAGGCCGGGTTCCAGCGCTGGCGGTGGATGGCGGAATTCTGACCGAAACCGGAGCACTACTGGAATATGTCGCGGCCCAAGCCCCAGAGGCCGGACTGGTGCCCGATGAACCCGTTATGGCGGGCCGAATGCGCGAAGTGATGTATTACCTTGCGACCACAATGCATGTGAACCACGCTCACAAGTTGCGGGGGCACCGCTGGGCGGACAAAAAATCCAGCTGGGACGACATGACTGCCAAAGTGGCCGAGACGATGACCGCATCCTGCGACTACATTGTATCAAATGGTCTGCGAGGCCCTTTCGTGTTGGGCGACCGGTTCAGCCTTGCAGATGCCTATCTTTATATTGTGTGCAGTTGGCTTGAAGGCGACGGTGTAGACGTTGCCGCCTTCCCAAAGATCGTCGCATTTCGCGACGCCATGGAGGCGCGCGCGTCGGTTCAGGCGGTCAGGGCCGCCGGAATGCTCTGAACATAGGATAGCAAATGACACATCTCTGGGTCAGGGCAGAACAGCGCCCCAACGAAGAACGGGTCGGCCTGACGCCCCAGGGGGCCGCAGACCTGATCGCTGCGGGCATCCGCGTGACAGTCGAGGAAAGCTCGGTCCGGGCGATCCCGATAGATGGATACACAGAAGTCGGATGCGAAATCGCTGCCGAGAATTCCTGGCCCAAGGCGCCTGCAGATGCGATCATCTTTGGCCTCAAGGAGCTGCCCGAAGATGGTTCACCCCTGCCTCATCGGCACATCATGTTTGGCCATGCTTACAAGGGACAACACTCCGGCCGCGCGTTGCTGGAACGCTTCAAGGCCGGGGGCGGAACACTGTATGATCTGGAATATCTGGTGCAAGAAGACGGCCGCCGTGTCGCCGCTTTTGGCTATTGGGCCGGTTATGCCGGGGCCGCGGTGACGCTCAAAACCTGGGCCTCGCAGCAACGCGGCCAAGAATGCCCTGCGGTCGGCGTCTATTCCAGTAAAGACGCCCTGAATTCAGAATTGCTGGCCGAGGTGGATGCCACCGAGTGCCCCCACCCTCGGGCCATTGTCATCGGGGCACTAGGTCGGGTTGGAACCGGCGCCGCTGATCTGTGCGAGGCGATGGGTGTACAGGTCACCAAATGGGATATGGCCGAAACCGCCAGCGGCGGTCCATTCCCCGAGATCCTTGACCATGACCTGTTCCTTAACTGCATCTTTGCCCGCCCCGGAACCCCTGTCTTTGTCCCACCAGAGGCTTTGAATGCCAGGCGCACCCTGACAGCCATTGGCGATGTCGCCTGCGATCCGGACAGCGACTATAACCCTGTGCCTGTCTATGATCAGGCCACCACGTGGGCACGCCCCGCCTTGCGGGTGGCCACCAACCCTGTACTGGACGTGATCGCCATCGACAATCTTCCGTCGATGCTGCCGGTCGAAAGTTCGGAAGACTATGCGGCGCAATTGTTGCCGTCCCTGCTGACCCTGCCAGACCTAGAAAGTGGAGTTTGGGGCCGGGCAGCAGCAACTTACCATTCTCATATCGAAGGGATCTGAGCGATGACCATCCATTGGTGTGGCACCGGCCTATCGGCCATTCCCGGCCTGCGTCGACTGATCGAAAGCGGGCACAGTGTTACGGTGTGGAACCGAACCGTCGAAAAGGCCAGGGCCGAGATCGGAGATCTGACCGACAACATCCGCGCCTTTGAAATTGACGCACTCACAGCTGTTCTGGAACCCGGAGATGTCATCGTCTCGATGCTGCCGGGCGACTGGCACGTTCCTTTGGCCGAACTTGCAATCGCAAGGAAGGCAAATTTTGTCTCGTCCTCATACATCGCGCCGGAAATGCGCGCGTTGGATGACAAGGCCCGCGAAGCCGGTGTGGTTCTTGTCAACGAAGTTGGACTTGATCCGGGCATCGATCACCTGATGGCGCATGCGCTATTGGACGACTACCGTGCCTTGGGCGTGTTCGATCCGGAAAACCACCTGAGCTTCATTTCCTATTGCGGCGGCATCCCCAAGAACCCAAACCCGTTCCGGTACAAGTTCAGCTGGTCGCCTCTGGGTGTGCTCAAAGCGTTGCGGTCGCCTTCCCGCTCGATCCGAGATTACGCGCCGCTGGATGTGTCCCGCCCGTGGGACGCGATCAGCAGTTACACGGCCCCTTTGCCCACGCCAGAGAGCTTTGAGGTCTATCCAAACCGCGACTCGCTGCCCTTCATGCGGCAGTACCATTTTGAGGAGCACTGGACGGTCAAAGAGTTCGTCCGTGGCACGTTGCGCCTGAATGGCTGGTCAGATGCATGGTCAGGCGTTTTTAGCGAAATCGAAACCCTGACCGGCCCGGAAGGCGACGCACGCCTGAAGGAAATGTCGGATCAGTTCTGGGACGAAAACGCCTATGACGACGGCGAACCCGATCGCGTCGTGCTGTGCGTTGGCTTGAAGGCCGAAAAAGACGGCGTCGCGGTCTGGCATAAAACCTATGTTATGGATGCCTGGGGTGATGCACGAGGCACCGCAATGGCACGGCTGGTATCAGTCCCGGTATCGCTCGCCGTCGAAGCCGTTCTGAACCGCGCGATCCCGGTCGGCGTGTATGCAGCGCCCAGCGATCCGAAGCTGGTCTCTGCATGGATGAGCCAAATCGACACGTTGGCGCAGCATTTGCAAATCGTGGATCATCTGACCTGATTGAAACAAAAAAGCCATCCCAGACTTTCTAGAATGGCTTTCATTGCTCTTCTTTGGGTGTGTAACAATCGTCTGAATTTATCTTACTGGGCCTTCAGATATACCGCTCTATCGTGTCTTCGACATCGCTTCGGTTGATGCCAAGCTCTGACAACTGGTGATCGGTCATAGCGTTCAATTGCTGAGCAGCGCAGACGATGTCAGGGCTGATCGCCCGGATCCGCATAGCACGGTCGAACAACAACAATGCGCTGGCAGCCGGGGCCGGTTGATCGGTTTGCCGGATAACGTCAAACATACTGGTTACCTCACAAGCATGGTCATGGGGATTGGGATCAGTTCACGCTGAGTGCGTCGTCACTGCCGGTAGGGCTTGTTGTGATACACACTTTCATACGCGCATCGCTTGATCTGGTCCCGCTGGACACCGATGTCGGCCAGCTGATGATCTTCGAGCCTTTCCATATCCCGCACGGTTTTCGAGTAAATCCGGCGGCGAAAGTGCTCAACCTTTGCATCTGCGTATTTTGCAAACAGGCCGTCAAGAGGGCCGCTCCGGGCGTCTACAGTCTGTGTATGTGCCATGTCTTTCTCCTCCTAAGCTTTAATTGCGTTGTCTTCACAGCTTCATATCTGGGACTGCTTCCTTAACGTTGCCAAAGCGGGTCATTAAGGTTCTTTTAGACTCGTTGGCAGCAAGGCTTCGGCGGGTATGATACGCTGAGACCACGCTACAACCCGTGTCTCAACACGGATCTTCAATTCACGGTAAACGTCGGAAGACACCCGAACTGCCACCAAGAGCGTTTGGTCGATAAAGACAGCTACATCAGGTCGTTCTCAACATCCTCGGCTGATATTCCAAGCGCGTCCAACCCGTTTTCCAGATGGTCAGACATATGCGGTGTACCGATCAAGTAGTCGGCGCAGGGGGTCGAAGCTTCGGCTTTGGCTGTCGCAATGGCTTCGGCCAGATCCTCGGCGAAAAAGCTCTCCCGACCGACCCACATTATTGCAACCAGTTCGGCCTGCTCATCTTCGCTCATGTGATCGACAAAGGCGCGTAGCTCGCCCTCGGCCCGGTTCAACTCGCGGCCCATCATCGCAACCTGGGCGACTTTTCTTGCCGAGATTTCCAACATCCTTCAGCTCCTCGTGTTCGCGGTTCTTGCCCATGACAACCATTCAACCAAGCCGGAGTCTTTGATCTCACGCAAACTGAAAGGGCTATCGGCGTACGCGGGACATGGGCCGATCTGGAACCGGGGCAGTGCGAAACGGACGGAAGGTTGCTTTTTTGAACAAGAGCTTAAAGGCCTGCCAAACGATCAGCGTGAACGTTCGCCGCGCACCGAATGGGCGCCTTAGCAGCGACCAGAGAATCACGCGATTGGTCAGCGGCTGGCGCGGACCGGTCAGCGTGGCAATCAGACCACCGCCGTCGCGCCCATAGTCGATCCAAACGCCAACCCGATCCGGGCGATAGTCAAAGCGGAACGTGTATGACCCTTCGATCTTTTGGAAGGGCGAGACATGCATCAACTTGTCCGCAACGACCCGATCCCCGGGTTCGATCTGCGAAAATTCGGGTTTGTGACACAGATAGCTATGACGCGTGCCAAAGGTATTGGTGACCTCGGCCACCACCGCATAAAGCGTTTCTTCCTTGTCAAAGCAGAACCAGAAACTGACCGGGTTGAATACGTGGCCCAGCACACGAGGTTGCGTCAACAACATGATCCGCGCGGGTTGCGACACATCTTTCACGTCAAATTGCGCACGCAACCAAGCGGCACCTGTGCCTTGTCCCGGCTCACCACCATGATCTCGGGCCCGCCAATTTGTGATGTTCACGCGGTCAATTGAGAACAGCGCTGGCGTTTTCAGTTCTGCTTCCGGGTCGAGCAAAATGTAGTCTATCGAATAGCGAAACGCGTTTTCAATCGCGCCTTTGCGCCCATGATAGGTATGACCGGCAATATGATCGACTATTTGTGTCATTCGTTGTTTTCTGTTCTGCCTGTAAACTGTTCAAAAGGCGTTCTTTTCCCCGAAAGCCTGTTTACCTGAATACGAAAGCTAGCGCAGTTTGGATTAAAATGACCCCGTAAAGTGATCCGGCTTGGGCCGCGCCACGTAATGTGGTTATGTTTACCGAGATGAATACCGCGACCATCGACGAGCCCCCGACCGAGACGGTCGTGTCTCGGTCATGGCGTGCAAAGAAACACATCAAGGGCAAGCCGGTGAACGGAACCAAAGAAAGTTGCGACACCAGGGCCGAGTGGGTGGACCATGTCAAACGCATTCGGGACACGCAGGATCAGGCGGCATTTGCCGAACTGTTCCAACACTTCGCACCTCGTATTAAGGCCTTCCTGATCCGCTCAGGATCTGACCCTGCAATGGCCGAGGAGTGCGCACAAGAGGTGATGGCGACCCTGTGGCACAAGGCTCGCCTGTTTGATCCAACACGGGCAACCGTGGCGACATGGGTGTTCACAATCGCCCGGAACAAACGAATTGATGTTCTGCGCAAGCAACGCCGCCCCGAACCCGAAGAACTGGGTTGGGGCCCCGAAGCGGAACCCGAACAGGACGATGTCATCGTTCTGCAACAAGAAACCGCGCAATTGCGTACCGCCCTATCGGCGTTGCCAGACGCGCAGAGACAGCTGATCGAGAAGGCGTACTTCGGAGATCTGAGCCATCGAGAAATCGCCTCTCAGACCGGGCTGCCCCTTGGCACGATCAAATCACGGATACGGCTGGCGCTGGATCGCCTGCGCCATGCGATGAACTGAGATGAATGAGATGAGCAAAACGATTAAACATCATCTGACGGACGACTTGCTGATGGCTTATGCGGCCGGAAGCTTGTCCGAGGCGTTCGACCTGATGGTTGCCACGCATCTGTCCCTGTGCGACGATTGCCGCGCGCGGGCTGAAAGCTTTGATGCTGTGGGTGGACATGTTTTGGAACAGCAAGGCCAACCCGTCAGCATGAGCGATGAATCCCTAGCTGCCACGATGGCTTTGATCGCTCAGGGCGCACCGACCCCCAAACCCGCTCGACCGGGTTGCGCCGTTTTACCTGCCCCACTGCAGGATTATGTTGGCGGTAGTGTTGCTGATATTCGCTGGCGGTCCATCGGCATGGGCGTCAAGCAGGCGATCCTGCCAACTGGGAAAGATGCCACTGCAAGGCTGCTGTTCATTCCCGCAGGTGCCGCCGTGCCCGATCACGGCCACAACGGCGTGGAACTGACAATGGTGCTTCAGGGTGCGTTTTCCGATGAGGTTGATCGCTTCGCCCGTGGCGATGTCGAGATTGCCGACGAAGATCTGGAACACACACCTGTTGCAGATATCGGCGAAGATTGCATCTGCCTTGCGGTCACTGACGCGCCGCTGAAATTCAGCAAGCTCGTGCCGCGCCTATTCCAGCCCTTCCTGCGGATCTGACCCAGGCGTCAGTCGGATTAGCTTCTGCTCGTGTAGTGTTCTTGAGGTATCCCAAGCAATTCCAAGGTACCTCTGCGACCTCTGACTTCGATCGGGGGCAGCGACACCAGCTTTGCATTCTGCCCGGCCTCACCGGCAGCACTGATTAGATCAGCCGACAGGATCATGCCCATTTCGTGTGATCGCGTCAGGTTTTCCAGCCGGGCCGCGATGTTGACGGTGTCCCCGAACACCGAAAATTCCAACCGCTCCTGATCGCCAATCACGCCGATAAAGACCTCTCCCCAGTGCAGCCCGATCCCTGTGTCCAAAGCTGGCCGCCCTGCCTGTCTACGTTCGGTGCTCCACTCCTGCATTTCTTTCCACAGCCCCATACCGCAATCTAGACAACGGCTGGCAGCTTGATCCCCTTCGAAGACAATCATCACCGCATCGCCAATAAACTTGTCGATGATCCCGTTCTGGGCCCGAACGACCGCTGAAACGCGGCTGCGGTAATCCGAAACCAGTTCGGACACTTGCTCGGGGCGAAGCTGTTGCGACACTGTTGTGAACCCCCGCAAGTCGATGAAAATCAAGCCTGCCATCTGACGTCGCCCAGTTTTGAGAGCGGCCAAGCCACTGTCGCCAAGATCTTCAACCACCTGAGACGGTAAGTACCGCGTCAGGTTGGCCCGGCGTTGTGCTTCTGTAATCGAGCGGAACAGCAAGGCATGGACGCGGCGTGCCGCGACGATAAGCACGATGCCTGCAAGTGCAATCATGAACAGTCGGATAAGATTTGGCGGCAGTGACAAGAACAACCAGATCGGGTTGTCTTCCAATCCACGCGTCGACCCTGCGTCAACGCCAACCAAAATCAACAACCCCAGTACAAGTAACCCTACCTGCAGTACCATGATCTTTGGGTTTCCACGCAAGACACCGAACGCGAGCACAATCGGGACCAACCAAACCGCTGGCAGCACAAAGATCGCATCCCCGGACAGACCCACATTACGCATTCCCACCCAGACATTCGCGACAAGAAATAAGGAATCCGCCGCTGAGACAGGCCAGGCAACCCAGGCTGAAAAATGACCGCGTCGTGCGGTCCACCACGTTGCCAATCCCAGAACGAAATAGGCCAGCATCGTACTCAGCGCAAAAACCCATTGCCGCTCCAGAACGGCGTGCCCTGAATTGAGCACCGGCTGAACCGTAAACAAAAAGAACAGGGCCAGGCCAGCTGCGACCAGCATACGCAGCAATCCGACAATCCGTTCTGCGTCCTGTTCGGCCTGTTCGAGCAGATCAGAGGTATTCGGCGACTGACTGGTTGTGTTCATTTTGCTGTATGAGCCCCACGCTGCCTGTCTACCGGTGCGCTCTCTTGGGATCACCCTTCCTGTCGGGTCAACGGAACAACTCCCGGTGTTTCATCCGGGGCCAGTTCTTCGAAATCAAAATTGTCCAGCCGTTGCGCCCGACGGCCTGCCTTTTCGGCACTGATCTTGATTTCCGAGATATCCTTTGCCGCCTGCCCAAAATGCCGATCCAGGTTGGTCACCCGGTCGCCCAGACGGTCGACGTCCTTGTGGAGCAATCCCAATTCTTTGCGGATCGCGCCTGTTTGTTCCCGCATCCGCGCATCTTTGAGAATGGCGCGCATCGTGTTCAAGGTCGCCATGCACGTTGTGGGTGAGACGATCCAGACGCGCTTGGAAAAGCTCTCTTGAACCAGTTCCGGGAACTTGGCGTGCAGCTCGGCATAAACAGCCTCGGAGGGCAGGAACATCAGCGCACCGTCGGCAGTTTCCCCGTCCAGTATGTATTTCTCTGAGATGTCCGTGATGTGCTTGCGCACCGTGCTTCGGAACATCTGTACCGCCGCTTTCAGCTCCAAATCGGTGCTGGAATTGATCAAAGCCTCATAGGCTTCCAGCGGGAACTTACTGTCGATGACAATAGGTCCGGGCGGGTTCGGCAGGTGAATAAGACAATCAGCGCGACGGCCATTTGACAGGGTCGCCTGCAGCTTAAAACTGTCAGAGGGTAAAGCCTTGGACACAATATCGTTCAACTGAATCTCACCAAAGGCACCGCGCGTTTGCTTGTTCGACAGGATATCCTGCAAGGACAACACGTCACCCGACAGCTTGGTGATGTTGTCCTGCGCCTTGTCAATCGCCGCCAGACGTTCCTGCAATTGCGTCAGCGACGTCGCGGTTTGTTTCGATGATCCGTGCAAGGATTCCTTCATCCGCTCTTGCATATCAGCAAGTGCACGGGCGGATTTCATGGCGTTGTCGGCCAAACGGTCATTCATCTGCTGCTGAACCGAAGACAGCCGCGCCTCGACCGTCTGGATCACCTGCACCTGCGCGTTGGCCTGCGTGTCCGAGACGTGCTGCAACCCACCCCGCAATTGATCCTGCCCTTGGCCCAGTTGCTGCACATGTTGACCCAAATGCGCCATTTGCCGTGCCAAAGGTTCCGCCATCCGGGCTGATCGACTGGCCGCACGCAACGACAAAAACAGCAGGACCAGAATCAACAGGACAACTCCGACCCCCGCCAAAACGGTCAGAACCATTGGGTCGGTCAACGAATACTGTATGCCTGCAATCTCTATCATCTTAGTCAGTATGTTCTTGTTTTGTTTCTATTCTTGTAAACGGTTCCACGCGTCGGATCAACTGCGTCCGAACAGCCGTTCGATATCGCTCAGCTTGAGCTCAACGTATGTTGGGCGCCCATGATTGCACTGACCGGAATGCGGCGTCGCCTCCATTTCGCGTAGCAGGGCGTTCATCTCTTCTGCCCGCATCCGGCGGCCCGATCTTACGGACCCGTGACAAGCCACCCGGCTCAGTATCGCCTCGATCCGCGCCTGCACCGTCTGGCTTTCGCCCTGGTCTGCCAGCTCATCCAGTATGTCGAGGATCATGGCGCGGGCGTTGACTTCTCCTAGAATGGCCGGAGTTTCCCGCACCGCAACCGCACCGCCACCAAATGGTTCGATGGTCAGACCAAGACGCGACAAATCCTCGGCGACGGCCATCAGACGCGCACAATCCCCATCGGACAGTTCTACGATTTCTGGAATCAACAGCGCCTGCGCGGCCACGCCATTCTCAGCCATCTGGGTTTTCAGTTTTTCGTAAACCAACCGCTCATGAGCGGCGTGCTGATCAACGATCACCATACCTTCGGCGGTTTGAGCGATGATGTAGTTTTCATGAACCTGCCCGCGCGCTGCCCCCAACGGAAGGTCCTGTGCAGATTGTTCAACCTCTGCAGCACCCGCAAGCTCGGCGGGTTTCGCGTCAACGACGCTCCCGCTGTAGTCATTGGCCAGCTCAGCAAAGCCCGGCGATTGCGCCCTATAAGCCGCTTGTCGCGCGGCAGGGGATGGCCGATCCATCTGATAGACGCGTGCCTGACCGGGTGCCTCCTGTTCAGGCCGCATCGCGCCCAGGGTTGCACTGGAGACCGTCGATGACGCCCGATGCCCGGCCTCGGCCAGAGCGTGGCGCAGGCTTGAAACAATCAACCCGCGTGTGACGCCTGGATCACGGAACCGCACTTCGGACTTCGCGGGGTGCACGTTCACGTCCACCAGAGTTGGGTCGCAGTCGATAAACAGCGCCGCCGCCGGGTGGCGGTCGCGGCTGAGAAAATCAAAATAGGCGGCGCGTAGGGCGCCGGTCAGCATCTTGTCACGCACTGGTCGACCATTGACGAACAGATATTGTGCCACAGCCGCGCCACGCGAATATGTGGGCAATGCGGCGTAACCATACAGCCTGATCCCCTCACGCGTGGCATCAATCTGCAACGCATTTTCGGCGAACTCGCGGCCGATCACGCGGGCCAGTCTGGCATGTAAAGCGTCGAACAGATCACCGTTCTCGCGATCAGCGCGGAAGATCACGCGGCCTTCACCGCCACCCGATACGTCACGCAAAGTGAAGGTCACCGCAGGTTCCGCCATAGCGAGGCGTTTCACCGTATCCGAGATTGCCTGCGCCTCGGCCCGGTCTGTACGCATGAACTTCAGCCGTGCGGGTGTGGCAAAAAACAAATCCCGCAATTCAACCACAGTTCCGGAGCGCAAGGCCGCAGGTTTCACAGCCTCGGTTTTCCCACCCGATACCCGGATCAAGGCGGCCTCACCCTCTGGCACGCGGCTCGTGATGGTCAATCGGCCGACAGCTCCCAGCGAAGGCAGTGCTTCCCCACGAAAGCCGAAAGTATGGATGTTCAGCAGGTCAGACCCATCAATCTTGGACGTCGCATGGCGCGACAAGGCCAGCGGCAGATCATGCGACGCGATCCCACACCCATCGTCAGTGACCCGGATAAGTGTCTTGCCCCCGTCGGCAATATCGATGGCGATCCGGGTGGCACCTGCATCAATGGCGTTTTCAACCAGCTCCTTGACGGCCGAGGCAGGACGTTCGACGACTTCACCCGCCGCGATCCGGTTTATCGCAGCATCATCGAGTTGCCGAATCAATGGGCGATTTTCGCGGATATTGGGGTTTGGTTGCGCCATACCGCTAGACCTAGCACAACCAAGCGCGATTCTGCCACTGGTTTGAATGTCATTGATTGCTGTTTCAGCAGGCGTCCGGACAATCGTTACCAGCCACCAAAATGCGGCCAGCGTTGATCACGACCGTCCGGACGAGCCGAAGTGAGTGGTGATGTGATAGCTCCTAATATCAATCGACCTAACACGCGATTTTCTAAAAATCTTGTTAAGACTCATGTCGCAAATTTCTGGGCAGAGATTGGCCGATGACGTGCGATCGACGCTGGCGATAAAGCGCCAATTCACGAAGAGTTTTGCACACCGACACGGGTGCGACACGGGCCAAACATGGCCGTTAGGGCAAGAATCAGACCCGATATCGTAGCGATCATTCCCGCCGCGCTGACTGCATCCGCGCCCCCTAGCCACAATGGCCCATACCCCGCCAGCACATAGCCGGCGACCGCCGAAGTGATGGCGAAGACAACGCTCCAGATAATCTGCGTTTCCAGCCGATTGGTCATCATCCGGGCGGCTGCAGGCGGGCAGATGAACATGGCAATCACGATGATAGACCCCACGGCATCAAAGGCCGCCACGGCAGCGATAGCCGCCGTGATGACCAAGGCCATGCCCAATGCACCCGTGCGAATGCCGATGGTCCGGGCAAACCCTTCGTCGAACGTGGATATCTTCAACGGACGCCAGAACAACCAGGTGAACAGGATCACCCCAATCAGGGTCAGCGCAATACGCGACAGCTCAGACGGTAGCCCCGCCAGTGCTTCGAGGTCCCAAAGCGAAGACCAGCCGGTCGCATCCAGCCAGATCAGGCTTTCCAGATTGCCATACAGCGCGTGTTCAACATCCAGATGCACGGTCGACGTATCAGTTTGCTCAAGCAACAGAACACCCGCCGCAAACATTGTCGTAAAAACAACACCCATTGCAGCACCGGGTTCGATCTGCCCCAGACGACGAATTGCCTCAATCAGAACCACCGCCACAATGGCGGCACCTGCGGCCCCCAGCATCATCGGCCAGGTTGAAATCGCACCGGTCAGCAAAAACGCCACAACGATGCCGGGCAGAACAACATGACTGATCGCATCCCCAATCAAAGCTTGTTTGCGCAAGACCAGAAAGTTGCCAGGCAAGGCGCAGGCGATGGCTGCAAACGTGCCAATCAAAAGGGGCGTCAGCGACAGGGGGACAAATTCCTCACCGCTCATGACGGGACCTCCTGCGGTCCACCAATGCGGCGATCAATCTCGGCGATCTGGTCCTGGGTCAGAACCGTGTCTATGTCGCGCAGACCATCGTAAAGCGCCGCCGTCGCCTCGTGCGCTTGATCCGACCGCACAACCTCCCATCGTTTTTCGTCGCGCAATGCTTTGGCCGCGCGGGCTTTGCCGGGCTCTGTCGCGACACCATCCGCGCGAACCAAACCGGCGCGCCGCAAAAGGCGCAGCGTCAGAGGTTCGTAAATCTTCTGATCCTGCGCCAGTGCCAACAGGCCCTGCCGAATATGCACGCGTCGCTGGAACTGAAGATGGCGCAATACGGCGGCCAGAACACCTCGGACCGGGGCAAAAAACAAAGACAGGGCGAAAAACACAAAACTGACCAGAACGATGATTGGGCCAGTCGGCAAATTTGGGGCTGACGCCGAGAAGGCCGCCCCGACATAGCCCGCCAATCCACCCGCAAGACCTGCCAGCAGAACCACCCGATCCGAACGTTCGGACCAAAACCGGGCTGTCACTGGCGGGATGATCAGCAAGGCAACAATCAGGATAAGGCCGACGATTTTCAGGCCGACCACGGTCACAGCCATCACCAGCCCCATCATGGCAAGGTCAATCCGGTGCACGGGTAGCCCGCGTGCCGCGGCATAGTCCGGGTCAAACGCAACCATTGTCATTGGCCGCCGGATCAACACGACCAAAAGTAACGTTGCCGCTCCTCCTATGGCGATGATCAGCGCATCAGCCCAAAGCATTCCGGCGGTCGAGCCTAACAGGAATCCTTCCAACCCGGCCTGACGGCCAACACCCATGGTCTGGATGACCGTCAGCAAGACAATTCCGAACCCGAAGAATACAGACAGAACCGCGCCAATCGCGGCGTCTTCTGCCAATCGTGTGTGACGGGTCAGCCAGTTCATGCAAAGCAGGCCCACCCAAGCCGAGATAGCAGAGCCAGCGAGCAGTCCCGGCAGGTTGCGTCCATCCCCACCCAGCGCGACCAGAACCATAAAGGCCAGACACACGCCCGGCAGGGTCGCGTGGCTGATGGCGTCACTGACCAGCGCGCGCTTGCGCAGGAACAGGAACGTACCTGTTACCCCAGCAGACACACCCAGCAAGGTTGCACCAATGGCGACAAGCGTGGCGTTGTAGCCAAGCTGCAAACTCAGAGCATCCCAAAGCATGATTTATCCCAGTGCGCGTGAGATCTGGTCGATCTGCGCAGTTGCCAACCGACCGCCATACGCAGATTGCAGGGTCTCAGCGGTAAAGGCTTCTGCCACTGTTCCCTCAGCCACTTTGCGTGTGTTGATCAGGAAGACATGGTCAAAGTAATCCGTGACCGTCGCCAGGTCGTGATGCACGACCACAACGGTCTTGCCGGCCTCTTTAAGCGATTTCAGCACCTCGATAATCGCTTTTTCGGTGGCCGCGTCGACCCCGGCAAAGGGTTCATCCAGTAGATACAGATCTGCATCCTGAGCAAGCGCGCGCGCCAGAAAGACCCGCTGCTGCTGACCGCCAGACAATTGTCCGATCTGTCGGTCTGCAAAATCCTGCATGCCAACTCGTTTCAAGCATTCCTTGGCGTAAGACACATGGCGGGCACGAACACGCCTCAGCAAGCCCAATTCGCGCGACAGCCCCATCAGAATCACATCGATCACACGGGTGGGAAAGTCCCAATCTACACTGGCACGTTGCGGGACATACGCGATACGTGCGCGCTGTTTTTCCAGCGGCCTGCCAAACACGCTCACCTGACCAGATAAAGGTGAGACAATCCCTAGCGCCGCTTTCAGCAAGGTCGATTTCCCGGCCCCGTTCGGACCAATGATCGCTGTCATGGCGCCGGGCTGCACGGTCATGTCTACCGAAAACACGGCCGGTTTTTGGCCGTAGGACACGGTCAGACCCCGGATGGCCAGGGGGCTTGCCACCAACCCTTGGTCCGCCACTTTGACACCTTGATCCGCTACCAGATCCAGCATTTCTCAGAACCCCGCCGACAGTCTTCCGTCCATGCCGCGACCGGGCACGTCACCGTCCAATGCCCCGGCAATCACCGTTATGTTGTGATCCAGCATGCCAACATAAGTGCCTTCGTAGGTCCCGTCATCGCCCATGGCGTCCGAGAACAGCTCACCACCAACCTTAACCTTGTGCCCTTTCGCGGCAGCACCTTCGATCAGCGCCCGCATCGAACGATCCGAGACTGAGCTTTCGACAAAAACGGCCGTGATCTGACGATCAACCAGCAAATCAACCAACTCGCCAATCCGGTTCAACCCGGCTTCAGACTGGGTCGAGATGCCCTGAATTCCCAGCACCTCGAACCCGAAGCTTTCACCGAAATAGCCAAAGGCGTCATGCGCCGTGACCAAAACCTTGTTGTTGTCCGGCACAGTCCCAAGCGTGTCCTGTGCATAGGCGGTCAGACGGTCGACATCAGCCAGATGGGCCTGCGCGTTGGTCGCAAAGATCTCGGCCGCTTCGGGGCGTACTTCCGTCAACGCGGCCTGCACTTCGATGACAACATCACGCCACAGCTCGGGCGTCATCCACACATGTGGGTCGTATTTGTCGGCATAGTCGTCATGGGCGCGCAGTTTGGACTTATCAATTCCATCCGCAACCGCGATAACCGTCCGTTTACGCGCGAGATCCTGAAAGAAGCCTTCCATCTGCGCTTCAAGATACAGACCATGCCAAAGCACCAGATCTGCACGAGTCATCGCCACAATGTCACTGCGGGTCTGGCGATAGGCATGCGGGTCAACGCCTGGTCCCATCAAGCCCTTAACCTCGACCTGATCGCCACCGACCTGACGCGCCGCATCTGCAATCATGCCTGTCGTCGCAACCACTTTCAGTGGCGCGTCAGCCCAGGCTGCGATGGGCAAAGCAGCGGCAAGTGCCAAAGCTGCAAGTAAACTGCGACGAATCATGTGCGTGCCTTTCAAGGTGCCCTCTTGCGACTGAATATGAGAACCATTCGCAACTAAGTCAACGCTAATGAGAATTATTCGCAACTAAATCCTCATATTTTGTCCAAATGGTCAAATAATCTCCTGCCAATCGGCTTGTATGCCTTCCAATTGGTCGCATGCCGTGCGATTTTGGCGCAAACCTCCCAAAGGACGTGAAGATGGAAACGCAGAGCTCAGAAAGCCCCGTGCGCACCGCGCATCTGCCGCAAGTGACTGAACCCCGCAATCCGGGCATGGATCTCGATCTGGATTGGGTGCGCGCCGTGCAGGCCAATACCTCGGCCATTGAGCGCCGCGCCGCCACCCTGCCCGGTCGACGGTCGGTCAAGAAAGAGTATCAGGCGGCATGGTTGCTTAAGGCGGTCACGATGATCGATCTGACCACCTTGTCCGGCGATGACACCGTGGGTCGTGTCCGGCGCCTATGTGCCAAGGCGCGGCAGCCGGTGGCTCCTTCTACGCTGCAAGCATTGGACATGCCACCAATCACAACCGGGGCGGTCTGCGTCTATCACGACATGATCGAAACCGCGGTAAGCGCATTAGAAGGAACCGGGATTCCTGTTGCGGCCGTCTCGACCGGCTTCCCCGCAGGTCTGTCGCCCTTCCATCTGCGCGTAGCCGAAATCGAGGAAAGCGTGAAGGCCGGAGCAGAGGAGATCGACATCGTGATCTCACGCCGCCACGTCCTGTCGGGTGACTGGCAAGCCTTGTATGAAGAGATGAAGGCCTTTCGCTTGGCCTGCGGCGACGCACATGTCAAAGCCATCCTTGCAACGGGCGAACTTGGATCATTGCGTAACGTGGCGCGCGCCTCGCTGGCCTGCATGATGGCCGGGGCGGATTTCATCAAAACCTCGACCGGTAAAGAAAGCGTCAATGCCACGCTGCCCGTGTCGCTGGTGATGATCCGCGCGATCCGAGATTACTATGACCGCACCGGGTATCGCGTGGGTTACAAACCTGCAGGCGGTATCTCGAAAGCCAAGGACGCATTGGTCTACCTGTCTCTGATCAAGGACGAATTGGGCGATCGCTGGTTGGAGCCGGACCTCTTCCGTTTTGGCGCGTCTTCCTTATTGGGCGATATTGAGCGGCAGTTGGAACACTATGTGACTGGAGCCTACTCGGCTGGATACAGGCATTCTATGGGGTGAGCCTGTTGGTGACGTCTGGGCGATGAGTATTTGGGAAAAGATGAAGCGATGACAGTCAAAGAGATTTTCGAAACCATGGAGTACGGCCCTGCCCCCGAAAGCGCTGCCGAGGCGCTGGCCTGGCTGGTCGATCAAGGCGACAAGTTCGGTCACTATATTGATGGTGCGTTCACCAAACCGGGCAAAGGGTTCGAAAGCCGCAACCCAGCGACCGGAGAAGTGTTGGCCAAATTGAGCCAAGCCAAGCAGGCCGATGTGGACGCAGCCGTAGCCGCTGCCCGCAAGGCGCAACCGAAATGGGAGAAACTGGGCGGTGCGGGTCGTGCACGGTACCT
This sequence comes from uncultured Ruegeria sp., assembly GCF_947489545.1. Taxonomy (NCBI): domain Bacteria; kingdom Pseudomonadati; phylum Pseudomonadota; class Alphaproteobacteria; order Rhodobacterales; family Roseobacteraceae; genus Ruegeria; species uncultured Ruegeria sp. The sequence goes on from NZ_CANLDZ010000004.1 coordinate 86,305, forward strand.
TTATGCCATTGCGCGCCTGTTGCAGAAGCATTCCCGTCTGTTTGCGGTGCTGGAGAGTCTGGACAACGGCAAACCGATCCGTGAATCGCGTGACATCGATATCCCACTGGCGCAGCGTCATTTCTACTACCACGCGGGCATGGCGCAGTTGATGGAAAGCGAACTGTCCGATGCAGAAGCGCTGGGGGTTTGTGGTCAGATCATCCCCTGGAACTTCCCGCTGCTGATGCTGGCGTGGAAGATCGCCCCCGCTCTGGCAATGGGCAACACGGTGGTTCTGAAACCTGCCGAATATACTTCGCTAACCGCGCTTCTGTTTGCCGATATCTGCACACAGGCCGGGCTGCCCAAGGGCGTGGTCAACATTGTCACCGGTGACGGCGCGGTGGGTGAGATGATCGTGGCCTCGGACGTGGACAAGATCGCCTTTACCGGCTCGACCGTTGTGGGCCGCCGCATTCGGGAAGCGACTGGTGGCTCGGGCAAGGAACTGACGTTAGAGCTAGGCGGCAAGTCCGCCTATGTCGTCTTTGACGACGCCGATATCGATTCAGCAATCGAAGGGTTGGTCGACGCGATCTGGTTCAATCAGGGCCAGGTCTGCTGTGCAGGGTCTCGCCTGCTGGTGCAGGAAGGTATCGCGGACCGCTTCCACGACAAGCTGCGCGCGCGAATGGACACGCTACGCATTGGTCATCCGCTGGATAAATGCATCGACGTGGGCGCGGTTGTGGACCCGGTCCAGCTGCAGACCATCAAGGGTCTGGTCGAAAGCAACACCGCTGGCCACGTTCATCAGGCAGCCTGCGAGCTGCCCGCGAATGGCTGCTATTATCCGCCGACGCTGATCTCGGGACTCGAGACGTCCGACCCGCTGATGCAAGAGGAGATCTTTGGCCCAGTTCTGGTATCTTCAACCTTCCGCACGCCGGAAGAGGCGGTCGAGCTGGCAAACAATACCCGCTATGGGCTGGCCGCGACCGTCTGGACCGAGAATGTGAACCTTGCACTGGATATCGCGCCCAAGCTGGTCGCGGGGGTGGTCTGGGTGAATGCCACCAACCTGTTCGATGCGGCTGCCGGGTTCGGCGGTGTGCGTGAAAGCGGCTTTGGCCGTGAAGGCGGTTGGGAGGGTCTGGCGGCCTACACCAAACCCAAAGGCAAGACCAAGTCGCTGATAAAGGTTGAAGCGGCGACCGGCGAAGGCGCTCCCATCGATCCGATTGACCGTACCGCCAAAATGTATGTTGGCGGCAAACAAGCGCGACCCGATTCCGGCTATTCGAAGCCGATCTGGGGCAAGTCGGGCCTATTGGGTCATGTGGGCCTTGCCAACCGCAAAGACATCCGCAACGCGGTTGAGGCCGCAGCGGGCGCCAAAGGCTGGTCCAAAACCACCGGACACCTGCGGGCGCAGATCCTGTATTACATCGGCGAGAATCTCTCGGCCCGTGCTGACGAATTCGCAACGCGTATCGACTCGATGACTGGCAAGAAGGACGGTGCGAAAGAGGTCGAGGCCTCGATCCAGCGCCTGTTCACCGCTGCTGCCTGGGCTGACAAATATGACGGTCAGGTGCATGGCGTTCCGATCCGGGGCGTCGCCATTGCCATGAAAGAACCGGTCGGTGTCATAGGTGCCCTTTGTGCCGACGAAGCTCCGCTGCTGGGTCTTGTCTCGGCTATGGCCCCAGCGATTGCGATGGGCAACCGCGTGGTTCTGGCTGCGTCCGAGCCCCATCCGTTGGCGGCCACCGATTTCTATCAGATTCTCGAAACCTCCGACGTCCCTGCAGGTGTGGTCAACATCCTGACGGGCAGCCACGCAGAACTGGCGAAACCGCTGGCCTCGCATCTGAACGTGGATGCGGTCTGGTCATTCTCGTCCACCGACCTGTCGAAGGAAATCGAGGTCGTATCCGCCGGGAACCTCAAGCGGACCTGGGTCAATAACGCGACGGCAATTGACTGGAGCATGGACCATTCGCGTCGCTTCCTTCAGGCTGCCACTGAAATCAAGAACATCTGGGTGCCCTACGGCGAGTAGGGCTCCCGCAGTTTGGGAGGTCTACATGGACTTTGCAGGAAAAACCGTCATCGTGATCGGCGGCACAAGTGGTATCAACCGTGGCATTGCTGAGGCTTTTGCAGCCTCGGGTGCCAAACTGGCCGTCGCCAGTCGGTCGCAGGAGAAAGTGGACGATACGGTCGCGGCCCTGAAAGCGGCCGGCGCGGCTGAGGCGATCGGTACCGCCTTTGATGTTCGCGACTCTGACGCGGTGGCTGCAGATCTTAGACAATTCCATGAGGCTTTGGGCAATTTTGACGTGCTGGTGTCCGGCGCGGCCGGTAACTTCCCGGCACTCGCTGCCGAGATGTCGGTCAACGCATTCAAAACGGTGATAGACATTGATCTGATGGGCACTATCCATGTGTTGAAAGGGGCCTATCCTTACCTGAAACGCCCCGGTGCCAGCATCATCAACATCTCGGCCCCGCAGTCTTATCTGCCTTATGAAGGCCAGGCCCATGTCTGCGCCGCCAAAGCGGGCGTGGACCAGATCACGCGTACTTTGTCGATGGAATGGGGCGTCGAGGGCATCCGCGTGAACTCGGTTGTGCCCGGTTTCATCGAAGGCACTGAAGGCGCCAAACGTCTGGCACCCACACCCGATGCCGGAGAAGCGTTGCGCAAGGACGTCCCATTGGGCCGCTGGGGTCAACCGCAAGACGTTGCCAATGCCTGCCTGTTCCTCAGCTCGGACATGGCCAGCTATATCAGCGGCACAGTTCTGGCCGTTGATGGTGCGTTGTATCAGCGAGGCTCAGGCAAGTTCGGCCAAATGATGGGTCAGATGCTGCGTGGCATGAAAAAGGGTTGAGCATCGCCCAACCCCCATCATTCAATTGGTGGTTTCCAAACCAACCGGCTTGCCAACAACCGTGAAATGCAGCCCGTCTGGGTCGAGCAATTCAGACGCGATACGGTTCACTTCTTCCAGCGTTACCGCGTTCACCTTGTCGTTACGTGTGGCGATATAGTCGATCGGCAGACCTTCCATCTGCATGCCAACCATGATCCCCGCGATCTGCGCGTTGCCATCAAACCGCAGCGGATAGGCGCCAGTCAGATAGGTCTTGGCATCATCCAGCTCTTTCTGCGTGACACCGTCCTCAGCAGCGCGGGCCCATTCGGCCCGGATAACTTCGACTGCCTCAGCGATCCGGTCATTGGCCGAAGATACCGAGCCTAGATAAACCGAAGCCAAATCCTTGGGCACCAGATACGTCCCCACACCGTAAGTCAGGCCGCGTTTTTCCCGAACCTCCTGCATCAGGCGACTTTCGAAACCGCCACCGCCCAGGATATGGTTCAGGATGTAGGCGGCGAAGAAATCCGGATCATCACGGTCGATCCCTTTCTGGCCGAACAGGGCGACCGATTGCGGCGTATCAAAGTCGATAACGCTGACACCGCCTGAGATTGAAACCTCGGCCTTACCCGGGATCGGCTTGCCCGTCTCCGGCAGATCCGCAAGAAGCTGGTCGAGCAATACGCCCAATTCTTCTGCAGTGATATCGCCTACGGCACCGACAAACAGGCGGTCCTTGGCAAACACATTGTCATAAGCTGCCACCACGTCTTCGCGCGTCAAGCCCGCAACGCTGTCCAGATTTCCTTTGCCTTCGGACCCGTACGGGTGCTCTCCGTACGCCATTTTGGCGAAACTGCGCCCGGCAATGTCGTTCGGGTCGGTCTGATCCGATCTGAGGCCCGACAGGATCTGCGCCCGCACCCGATCCACCGCATCCTGATCAAACCGAGGCTGGTGAAGGGTGGTTTGCAACAATCCCACAACCTCGTCCCGGTTTTCGGTCAGAAACTGCGCGGAAATGGACACCGTATCGTCGCTGGCATTGTAGCCGAATGAAGCGGCCAGAGACTCAAGCTCCCGAGCATAAGAACGGGCATCCATGTCGCCAGCCCCTTCTTCGATCAACCCGCTCATGAGGTAAACCGCGCCGCGTTTGTCCGGATCATCCAGCGATGTTCCGCCCCGGAACCGCAATTCCAGAGCGGTGAACGGGATCGAATGGTCTTCGACCAGCCAAGCGGTGATGCCGCCGGGCGAGGTGACCTCTTTGATCTCGATCTCGGCCCAGGCGGGCAGCGCAAAAACAAGGACAATCAGAGTTGTGAAAAAGGCCTTCATTGCGTCACCTCGTCGTCGCGCATCAGCCAACCGGTGACGGATGCCTCGGGTTGCAGCACGTCGCGGGCAGCCGCGATGATCTCATCACTGGTGACGGCCTGCAGGATGTCTGGCCAAGCCTGAACATCTTCGACTGTCAAACCACTGGTCAATGCCCGGCCATAGCGATTGCCAATCCCATCCACATTGTCGCGCGCATAGGTCTGAGCAGCACGCAATTGCATCTTGATACGCTCCAGATCCTCTTCATTCACACCTTCGGCAATGAAATCGGCGACGGTCTGATCCATGGCATCTTCAGCCTCTTGCAGTGAAACGCCTTCGGCAGGTACGACCAAAAGATCAAACGTCGTGTCATCCAGAGATACGCCGCGATAAAACGCGCCAGCATAAACAACCTTCTGATCCTCGAACTGAAGTTTCTCATTCAGGTAAGAGGTCGTTCCGCCCCCCAAAAGCTCGGCCAGCAGATACAAAGCAGCGGCTTTTTCCTGCGCATCCGGGTCGCGTTCAGGCGCAAGATAGCTGCGCTGCACATAAGGCTGCGAAACGCGCGGGTCCTTGTAAGTCAACCGACGTTCGGTGGTTTGCGGCGGTTCCTGAGAGCGCACGCGTTCAGGCAAATCCGCGTTGGCAGGGATCACACCGTAATACTGGTCGGCCAAGGCGCGAACCTCGTCCGGGTCGACGTCTCCGGTCACGACCAGAATGGCGTTATTAGGCGCGTAATGGGTTTGGTAGAAGGACAGGGCGTCATCCATATCCAGCGTTTCCATCTCGTGCTTCCAGCCGATGATTGGCACGCCATACCGATGGTTGAGATATTGCGCCGCGCTCATCTGCTCACCAAACAAGGCGCGCGGATTGTTTTCAGTGCGCTGGTTGCGTTCTTCTAAAATCACATCGCGTTCGGTGAGGATGTCGTTTTCGGACAGGCGGATGTTACGCATCCGGTCCGCCTCCATCCGCATCATCAGTTCCAGACGATCTGCAGCGACGCGCTGAAAATAGGCGGTGTAATCGTACGAGGTAAATGCGTTGTCATTGCCACCGTTTGCCGCAACGGTGGCCGAAAACTCACCCGGCGCCAGCGTATCGGTGCCTTTGAACAACAAATGTTCCAGAAAATGTGCCACGCCGGATGATCCGACAGGTTCATCAGCCGAACCAGCCCGATACCAGACCATATGCTGAACGACTGGCGCGCGGTGATCTTCGACCACCACAACGTCCATGCCGTTGTCCAGCGTAAATGTTGTGACCGCCTCTTGTCCGTCCTCGGCAAAAACCGGGGTGGCGGCAATCAGGGCGGCCGACAGTGTCAGGGCCCGAACCATGGGGCATCCTCCGTTTCGTTTCTGGCTTTCAAACTACGGTGGTGCGGCGCAGGTTCAAGGGAGATGACGGAAAGTTAAGAATTATTCATTCGCAGGGGGGGATGATGGTGTTTCTAGGCCAACGCCGCGGGCCGCCTCGGTTTCCTGAAACGGATCAATGGATTGACGTTCATAAACCTGGGCATAGCGATCAACCGGGAACAAGCGCAGGCCGGTCCAGCGACCACGTCGCTTGCGGAACGCATCATCCTCTTCCTGAACGACCTGCCGCGTGTTGGCGGGCACACCATAGCGGCTGGACGCCGTAACCAGCGCTGCATCAGAAGACGGAACAGAGGTGTTCGGGTTCAACGCCGCAGGGTTCCCGCCCAATGCGGCAACTGCATCGGCATTTGGGTTGGGATCCGTCAGGTTCCCGCCACCCGGCGTCGGCGCGGGCAGGAAAGCATAATCCTGCGGTTCCGTCAGCGGTTTGACCGGCAGCACCGAAAACTCATCCGGTCCCTGACCCGGAGGCTCGAGATCGCGCAAGCCGGGGTTGGAGCATCCCGCAACGGCGGCTGCAACAGTCAAAGCAAGTATCGCGCGCGGCATCCGCATTATCGTCTCCAGCCTGTTTTGTCAGCTTTTATCGCATATCAACCGGCGCGTCACGAGGGCTTTTTGCCATCGAACAAAACCAGACCAATTGCTCCGGCAAATATGAACACATCGGCCAGATTGAACACAAACGGATTGTTGATTCCACAGCAGGACATGTTCAGAAAATCCAGAACAAAGCCGTATAAGATGCGATCAATCACATTCCCCAACGCGCCGCCAATCAACAGACCGCCACATATCAGCATGAAGTTTGTCGCTGTCGAACGCCGCAACCAGATCACGACAGCGAAGCAGATGGCGATGGAAACACCAATCAATACCCAGCGCGACGCGTCACCGTCGCCCTGAAACAGGCCGAAATTAATCCCGCGATTCTCACCGTATTTGAACACCAGAAGGGGCGGCAGCACATCGATGCCTCCCAGTTGATCAGCCACGCGCATCACATGAACGACCAGATACTTACTGACCTGGTCGATCACAAACGCGGCCAATCCGGCCCAGATCAACAGCCGATAACCCATCAGTGCCGGAAATGCCTCATGCCGGTGAAGACCATCGCCAATCCGGCCTCGTCAGCGGCGGCGATCACTTCGTCATCCCGCATCGAGCCGCCCGGCTGAATCACACAGGTCGCGCCGGCCTCGGCGGCCTCCATCAACCCGTCGGGGAAAGGGAAAAACGCATCCGAAGCCACTGCAGACCCGATTGTCAACGGCTGCGGCAGGTTAAGTACATCGGCCATACGTTCGGCTTTTTTAGCAGCAATCAGGGCCGAATCGACGCGGCTCATTTGACCCGCGCCGACGCCCACAGTTGCGCCATCTTTGACATAGACGATGGCATTGGACTTGACGTGTTTGGCCACTTTCCAGGCAAACAACAGGTCGCTCATCTGCTCATCTGACGGGGCTTTCTTGGTGACAACCTTCAGGTCGTCCAGGCCAACAAAGCCATTGTCCTTGTCTTGCACCAAAAGGCCACCAGCCACCTGACGCACCGTCTTGCCGGCCGCAGTTACATCCGGCAGGGCTTCGGTCGTCAGCAGTCGTAAGTTTTTCTTAGCCGCAAAGATCGCTTTTGCCTCATCCGATGCGCCCGGGGCGATCACAACCTCGGTGAAAATGCCTGTGATTTCCTGTGCAGTTTCGGCGTCTAGTGGCTGGTTCAGCGCCACAATCCCACCAAAGGCCGAGGTGCGGTCACAGTCGAACGCAGCCTTGTAAGCCTCAATCAGCGTCGCGCCCTTGGCCACACCACATGGGTTGGCGTGTTTGATGATTGCACAAGCCGCACCCTGAGCGGGGTCGAACTCGGCAACCAGTTCAAAAGCCGCATCGGTGTCGTTGATGTTATTATAACTCAGTTCCTTGCCCTGGTGTTGCACGGCAGTGGCCACGCCGGGGCGATTGGTCCCATCGGTGTAGAACGCAGCCTGCTGATGGCTGTTCTCGCCATAACGAAGGGTCTGTTTCAACTCACCCGCAAAAGCGCGGCGTTTGGGTGCCTCAAGCCGCAGAGCGTCGGCCATCCAGTTCGATACAGCACTGTCATAAGCTGCAGTGCGGGCATAGGCCTTTTGGGCAAGCCACTGACGGAACCCCAGCGAGGTCTTGCCGTAATTCTCTTCCAACTGATCCAGCAGAGAGGAATAATCCTCGACATCCACCACCACGTTCACAAATGCATGGTTCTTGGACGCCGCGCGGATCATCGCCGGGCCGCCTATGTCGATGTTTTCGATGCATTCATCATAGTCTGCACCTTTGGCGACGGTCGCCTCGAACGGGTAGAGGTTCACCACTAGCAGGTCGATTGCACCGATACCGTGTTCATTCATCGCAGCTACATGCGTATCATTGTCCCGCAGCGCCAGCAGGCCGCCATGTACCATGGGATGCAGCGTCTTGACCCGGCCATCCATCATCTCGGGGAAGCCGGTGATTTCGCTGACATCCTTGACCTCTAGCCCTGCATCGCGCAGCGCGTTAGCGGTCCCGCCGGTCGACAGCAGCTCGATCCCGCGCTCGGCCAGCGCCTTTCCCAGCTCGATCAATCCGGTCTTGTCGGAAACGGAAAGCAACGCGCGGCGCACGGGGTGAAAGTCGGTCATGGGTCCAAGGGTCCTTTTGGCGTCAGTCGAATTCGGGCTCGTCCCGGTGCAGATCGCGCACGGCATAGGCTGTATCCTGTGCCTTGCTCAGCGTCCACCCGATGCGCGTCGCATACTCCATCGCGCGCCCGGATAGAACGATCTGTTTTGTCGCGCGTGGCTTTAAACGTCCTTTTTCAAGATAAACGCTTGGTTCAACAGACAACTTTCCAACGCCATCATGGCGAAATACCCAGATCTCGCCACTTTTCAGTGCCATTGACACCGCCGCCCCGCCCAGATCGACCGCCGCGTCCACGTCAGGATGCAGATGAAACCGAATGTCAAAGGCAAGGCCTGACAGGCCAGATGCGTCTATGGCTTTGTCGAACTGCCGCTTTGCTTTGTCTGTCGCCGTCACCAAGATATCTTCGCCGGCCAGTTTGCGCCCGTCAAATCGTAGCTCGAATGTTCTGGCATGTGTAAGGCCAAAAACCTTTGCATACCCATCATGCCCGGCCATGAACCCGATCCCTTCGAACGCGTCGGCGAATTCGACCGGAACGTCCTCCGGCGCATCCATCAGCGCCTGATGCTCGCTGCTTGCAACGGGATTGGCCAGCCGGGCACTGGAATAGCCATCCAGGCATAGCGTGGAATGCGAGGGGGTCGCCCGCCCGGCGCGACGCCACTCCACACCAAAACTCGCACCTGATCCGCAGTTCACGATCAATGGACGACGTCCGGATGTCAGTTCGAATGCCAGTGTCGAGGCGTGGGCATTCAGCGACGCTGCGCCGGAAGGTGGTGTGCTGGCATCGACGATGACTGTTGTTCGCGCAGCAGCGAGGCGGGCGTAGCCCAGCGGCAGTTCGGTCGCGGCCTTGAACTTCACACCGCTTTCGGCCAGAGCCTGTTCCAACCGGCCTTCAACCCCGCGCCCGCCACCGTGGAATCGTGCAAGCGCCCCGTCTGCATGACGCAAACTGCGCAAGGTCGGCGCGATCCGCTTGATGGCATTGGCTTGCGCTGCGGGCGTACCGCGTCCCAACTCATTCAACGCGGACGAAGTCCAGCTGAGCAGCGTGAACACCTCGAGCAGTTCTTCCGGGTTGCGCGTTGGAATGCCGCCGTGCTTGTCTACCTGCCTGTCGCATTCACGCGCCAGCGCACGCAGGGCCGGATCCGCCATCTGCTCAAGCCCTTCCAACGCAAGACCTGCCTGTACCAGACCCGCCAAGGCTTCGAACCGGGGCAGCCCCGGCGTCGCGGCATGCCAGCGTTTCGACAAAAACCAGGTTTGTTGTGCAAGCGCTCCGAAGAATTGATTGCTTTGTTTTTCGTCAACACCGCGCAGCAGAAAGATTGCGTGGTTGATCCAACGCATCACTCGCCGTCCGGTCAGATCAGGCTCCCAGCCGGGCCCGTGACCGCGACCATGCGCCTCGATCCAGCCCCAGACCCAGCGTTGTGCTTTTTCCCTTGCCCGCATGTCTCCAACAGCGGCCAGATCATCCAGCCACGCAAAACCGTGGCGTTCTTCATCAAATCCAGCGCTTGGGGCTGCGACGTCCCACAACCCTGTGTCTTGCGCTTCGACCAGATATCCGGCGAACAGAAGGTTACCGGCAACAAGCTGCCGTCCCCGCGCAAAGGCGCCAACACTGCGCGGTTCCGGCTGTGCCACAAAGCCCGTCACAGCCTTTTGCCGTTGACTCAGGCGTGCATAGAAACGGTTCTGAAACCGCATCCATCGACTGGTCATGGTATCCGACTTTGACATGACGCTTGTTACTCTGCCCCTTGCGCTCTGCTGGCGCTTGAACCAACGATAGACCGCGCCGATCGTCAAGTCATCGAAAAGCGTGCGCTCAGGCGGATTTGTTCAGGCAGGCGATGTAGAAACCATCCATCCCGCCGTGATCGAGCCAATAATCCGGTCGCAACCGAAGACCGCCTTCTTCGGTGATCCAGTCTTTTTCGATACCGGGTATGTTCAGCGCCGTGCGATCCACGCTCATGTCCGAATACTGCGGCAGCGCCTCTTCGATTTGAACTTCGCCTTCGTCAGGCAGCAGGGAGCATGTGCAATAGACCAGCCGCCCGCCGGGTTTGAGCAACGTCCAGGCATGTGCCAACATCCGGGATTGCAGATCGATCAAATCGCCGAATTCCGATCCATCCTTGGCGAACGGCAAATCGGGATGACGCCGGATCGTGCCCGTGGCAGAACAGGGCGCATCCAGCAAGATCGCATCATATTGTCCAGCATGATCCAGCGCATCGCCTGCAACCACCTGAGCGCTCAACCCGGTCCGAGAAAGGTTTTCCCGCACGCGCTCAATCCGCGCCTCTGAGATATCCAGCGCCGTGACCTCGGCGCCAGCAGCCGCCAGCTGCAGTGTCTTGCCTCCCGGCGCGGCACATAAGTCCAGCACCCTTTCGCCAACCTTCGGGGCCAGGATCTGAACCGGCAAAGCCGCCGCCGCATCCTGAACCCACCAATCTCCGGCAGTGTATCCCGGCAGGGCCGAGACTTGCCCTGCATTGATTAATCGCACCGATCCGGTTGGCAGCGTCTCACCAGCCGGAGCACCACGGCCCGGTTTCAAGGTTAGATCCAGTGGCGCACCCGCGAAGTGCGCTTGCTCCATGCCTCCAACAGCCTCGGGTCCCCAAGCTGCAACCAGTGGGTCGCGCAGCCACTCTGGTAGGCGCGGCACCCGCATTTTTGGCCAGGCTTCCGGCCCTTCAGCGGCAACTTTACGCAATACCGCGTTCACCAGCCCTTTCAACCGCCCGTGCTTGCGCGACCGTCCGATGATCTCGACCATCGAATTCACCACGCCATGCGCTGCCTCACCGTTGCAAAGCTCAACCGCACCAAGTCGCAAGGCGTTGTGCACGGTCAAAGCGGGAGCACGGTTCAGGTGATTTTCCAGCAGACGGTCGGCACGCTCTATACCCCGCAGGGTCTCGAGCGCCAGCCGCTGCGCCCGGGCGCGGTCTTCCGGGGGCAAACGATCGAGCGTACCCGCTGCCAGACATTCAGACAGCAACCGACCCTCACCCAGAATCTGATCCAGCAGGTAGATTGCGCTGCGCCGCGCTGCTGTTGCGCTGTTAGACATGGTACCGCCTTCATGTGACCTGGATCCGCATTGCCTTTGGCGGACGGGGGCGTATATCAAGGCGGTGGACGGAAAGGAACCCGATGTCATGAGTGACGACCCCAAAGACTTGCCCGCCGCCGCTCAGCGCGCCCTGGCCGAGGCTGAAGAGCGTCGCCGCAAAGCCAAAGCCCAGGCCAAGGAACTGCCCAAGGAACTGGGCGGACGTGATGGCCCGGACCCTGCCCGCTATGGCGACTGGGAGAAAAAAGGGCTGGCGATCGACTTCTGATCGGTCAACCGCGCAAGGCTTGCAGAAAATCATCAATCAGTGCGCGCTGCTTTTTGGATTTTGCCCGTTCCTCGGGCCAGGTCAGCCAATAGCCATCCTTGGTTTCTAAGTCCGGCAAGTCCAGCCTATGCAAGCGCCCAGCCTGTAAGTCATCCGAGGCCAATGGGACGGACCCCAGAGCCACACCCATCCCCAGCCGCGCCGCCGTCAATGCATGTTCCATCGAATCGAAACTGATGCTTGATTGCGGCAGCTCCGGCTGATCCGCCTTAACGGACCAGTCCTGCCACCCCGGCCTTTCCCCCCGTACGTCAATCAGCGGGGCACCCCAGCACACCCCCGCGGCGGCCATCGGCACCAACACTTCATCCGCGATCAATACTGCATCCCGGCCTGGCCAAGCACCGCGCCCGTAGCGGATTTGAAGCCACGTGCGTTCTTCGTCCAGCGACGACCGTCGCGCCACCGAGTCGGTCATAACCCGCACGTTGGGGCGCGTTTCTTGAAATCGCGCGAGACAGGGCAATACCAGCGCGTGAATGTGTGACGACAGCGCCGCCACCCGTAACGCGCGGGGCGATTTTCCGAACAACTCTTCAGTATTGCGCTCCAAGGCCTGCAGGCTGTCTTGCACCAACGGCAGATAGCTTTCGCCTTCAACGGTCAGCGACACGCCGCGTGCCTCGCGCACGAATAGGGACCGACCCAACCATGCCTCAAGATTGCCGATCCGCTGGCTGACTGCCGCTTGCGTCAGGCCGAACTCTCGCGCCGCTGCGGAGAATCCGCCTAGCCGACCGGCCGCCTCGAACACGCGCAGCCAGTCCAGCGGAGGCAGTCCGATCTTTTTCCCAGCCATTAGATTTTCCATACCTCAGCAGAAAGAAGGATTAATTGTCGTAATGTCACAAGGGGCGTATGTGCTCAAGCAAAGCCCGCGCTGAACAGGAGATCCCCAATGCTGCGCTCCGCTACTTTTGACGCCTCGGTCGTGACTGTTGAGTTCGACACCGATACCCAGGCTCGTTTCCACGCCATCTGGCTGCGCGACAACGCGCTTGACCCTGAAACCCGCGCACCCGGAAATGGCCAACGCCTGATCACAATCGGCGATATCCCAACCGACATTTCCGTCAGCGCCGCCACGATCAGCAATGGCGATCTGATCGTCACGTTTCAACCCGAAGGCAAAACGGTCACCTTCCCTGCCGATTGGCTGGCCGCGCATAATTATGACTGGGACAGGGTGCAAAAAAACGGCTGGCTCACGCCCGGTCTGACCACCTGGCAACGTGGTTTTGACGCGCCCAGCGGCGACTGGTCCGACGTACACACCAACCCGACCGCCAAACGCGACTGGCTGGCCGCTGTTGCAGAGTTTGGATTTGCCAAGCTGACCGGCGGCCCCACCGATCCGGAGTCTCTGCTGCAGATGACCGATCTGTTCGGTTATGTGCGCGAAACCAACTATGGGCCCTATTTCGAAGTCCGGACCGAGGTGAACCCAACCAACCTAGCCTATACCGGCCTTGGGTTGCAGGCCCACACCGACAACCCCTATCGCGATCCGGTGCCAACTCTGCAGATCCTATACTGCCTTGAAAACTCGGCAGAAGGTGGCGATTCTATTGTCGTCGATGGCTTTCGCGCCGCCCAGCGCTTGCATGAGCTGAATCCCCAAGGGTTTGACCTGCTCGCAGGTTATCCCGCTCGTTTCGAATACAAGGGTTCGGACGGTGTCTGCCTGCGCTCGCGGCGCCCTATGATCGAACTTTCGCCTGACGGTGAGCTGATCGGCATCCGGTTCAACAACCGTTCATCCGCGCCGTTTGTAGATGTGCCCTTCGATCAGATGCAGGCTTATTATGCCGCCTATCGCCAGTTGGGAGAGATTATCGACGACCCAAACATGGGCGTGTCGTTCAAGCTTGAACCGGGCGAAAGCTTCATCGTTGACAACACCCGTGTCTTGCACGCGCGATTGGGCTATTCCGGCTCGGGAACGCGTTGGTTGCAGGGATGCTATGCCGATAAGGACGGGCTGCTGTCCACTCTGGCGGCAATGGAAACGACGCAGCGGGAGGCGGCGGAATGAAACCCGATTTTTCGACCCTGACCCGCGCCAACATCGTGGCGTTCATCGCTGATATCTTCGACCGTCGCGGCGGCGAGGAATATCTGGGCGAACCGGTGACCATGGCCGAACACATGCTGCAAGGTGCAACTATTGCCGAGCAGAATGGGATGGCCGCAGAGATCATTGTCGGTGCCCTGCTGCACGACATCGGGCATTTCACGTCCGAGTTCGGCACCTATCACCCGGACGATACCGAAGACCGCCATCACGAAGACGCAGGCGCAGATGTGCTAGAGCAGTTCTTTCCAACCGTCATCACCGATTGCTGCCGCTATCATGTCGCGGCCAAACGCTACCTGTGCGCCACCAAGCCTGAGTATTTCAGCCGTTTGTCCGAGGCATCGGTCCACACATTAGAGTTACAGGGCGGACCGATGAGTGCCGAGGAGGTGACCGAGTTCGAGGCAAATCCGAACCTGAAAGAGATCATTCAGGTGCGGTACCTGGACGAAGCTGGAAAACGCGCCGACATGGAGACCCCCGATTTTCCCCATTTTGCCCCTATAGTGCAGCGGATGGTCGATCGGCATTTGGGTGCCGCCTAAACGGGCCCGGTCAGAACCTGATCTGAAAACCGCGTCATAGGCCTGCCAACGGGTTTTCAGAATTTCTTAACATCTGCTCCAATCTTCTGCGATAGTCTGAGATGGAACCGTAGATGCACTAAAAGAAGGGCCGCGACATGGAATTGAACAGACGCAGAGCTGTGCAATTGGGCACCGCAGCCACGCTTGGTGCAGTCCTTCCAGGCGTTACTAATGCAAATATCGATCCGAACCAGGACTTTGAGGCGGCGTTTGAGAGAACACTCGCCAGGCTCAAAGACGTGTTTTTAGATCTCGGTTTTGCTGAAACCCAGCCTTTGTCCATTGTCACCGGGGATGATGCTTACAATGGCGGGCTGAGACATGATTTTGACCAATCTGCCCTGCCAAACGAGGCCTTTGTTATTCAGCCCTTAGCCCGTGTTGGGGATGTCGCGGAAAAGGTCCGTGCTGACATTCTGCCCCTGTTTCACGAAGTCGGCTGTCATCCAGCCCGCGGCACGGATGGTCAGGTCGCCACACGCCTGATGGTGCGCATATTGACTGGCAACCTTGGTCTGGACCCCGCGCGCATTGCCTTTGTCAGTGTCCCGCAATCCACCGATATGCGACCTGTTCTGGACGAAATGGGCCTGCCCTTCCCAGAAAAAGTTCTGCTGCGGGACGATGTCGAAGCATTGGCCGCGCGCGATGCTTCGGGATACTTCTTTCCGGACCCCTTTGGCGAGGACTACCTCGTGACCATGGGTGTCTACTATCGCGTCGGCGAGACAGATGAGCCCGCGCCTGCCACCTATCCGCCATTACCCAACTGGACCGAGATCGGAGAGATAATCATTGGGGGCGAGGTCGCACCCCTTGGCATCTCCATCGGGGCTGAGCGCCTGACTTACGCCATGACAGGTCAGTTCCCGACATGGGAAGAACGGTTGGGCACGCTGTTGATACAAGTCGAGCAGACCGGCGTGGCGCCGTCCGGCCTGACTGCGTTTCGCTAGCTAAAACCACACCTTTGCGAGGCAGAAGGTAAATAGAACTGCTGGCTCTGTTTCTGTTTATGTTTGGCTTCGTGGTTGTCATGATTGCCTCGTCATGGATCGCGATGCTTCTGCTTACTTCGACTATTTCGATCTTCAATTTCAAAGATGAATTTATCGAGTTTTGGACAAAAGCACACGGCGCCCCTCCCTCACACAGAAGGTTTCTGCTGAATGCATATGGGGCGGCGAACAACTTTTTCATGGTTGAGAAATGCAATGACCAGCATATGCCAAATGCAATACGTCTCGTTCCCAACGCAAACAGTTTTCGCTTTCTCTTGTTGCAGTTTGCCTCACTCGTAATTGCGGGGCTGTTTTGGGTCTCGATGTTTATTGCCTACGCTTTTGTCGCAGCCTAGATCTAAAGGCGGAGCCTACAATCCTAACACATCCACCATGTCATACTGACCCGGAGCCTTGCCTTGCCCCCACAGCGCCGCCTTCAGCGCGCCGCGGGCAAAGATGGCGCGGTCGGTGGCCAGATGGCGCAGCACGATCCGTTCGCCCGGTGCGGCAAACAGAACATCATGCTCTCCGACAATGTCGCCACCGCGGATGGCATGAAACCCGATATCGCCGCGCTTGCGGGCTCCGGTCATCCCATCGCGACCCCGGTCCGACACATCGGCCAGATTAACGCCCCGCCCCTCGGCAGCCGCTTCGCCCAGCATCAGTGCCGTGCCTGACGGTGCATCAACCTTGTGGTGGTGATGACCTTCGATCACTTCGATATCAAAATCTTCATCCAGTGCAGCTGCGACCTTTTTGGTCAGTTGGACCAGCAAGTTGACCCCAAGACTCATATTCCCGGCCCGTACAATCACAGCATGGCGCGAGGCTGGTTCCAGCGCGGCGATCTGTTCGTCCGTCATGCCGGTGGTGCCGATGACATGCACGCAGCGCGCTTGCGCCGCCAGCGCCGCAAACTCGAGTGTCGCCTGAGGGGCGGTGAAATCGATCACCGCCTGTGCCTGTGCGAAAGCCTCAAGCGGATCGTCGGTCACAGTGACGCCCAGTGCCTGGCCGCCCATGGCTTCGCCGACATCCTGACCAATCCAGTCATGACCCTCGCGCTCGACCACTCCGGCCAGTCGCGCCCCGTCGCTGTCAGTCACGGTCTTGATCAGCATCTGCCCCATACGGCCCGAAGCCCCTGTGATGACGATCCCCGGAATATGGGTCATTGCGCTGGTCCTTCTTGTCAAATTCGGCTCAAAGCCTCCTACCCGGTTCGGGGCCGCTTGGCAAAGCCCCGCTTTGCGCTTAGATCGGGGTTTATGGCTAAGAACAAATTCCACGATGGCCCCGGCCCGTCCCAACGACAGCTCCGTGTCGGCGAGCTGATCCGCCGCACCCTGTCCGAAGTGTTGGCACGCGGAGATGTCCACGACCCCGACCTGAACCGCATGTCGATCACCGTTGGTGAAGTGCGCACCTCGCCCGATCTGAAGATCGCAACCGCCTATGTGCTGCCATTGGGTGGCAAAGGGCAGGAGGACGTGATCGAGCTGCTGGCCCGTAACAAACACGAATTGCGGCGCATGGTCGGCAAAAAGGTTGGTTTGAAATTCTCGCCAGATCTGCGGTTCCGGTTGGATGACACGTTCGACCGTCTGGATGACACTCGCCGGATGTTTGATCAGGACGCGGTGCGCCGCGATCTGGACGAGTGATCCGCACGCTTGTAGTTCTGGGCGCTGTTTTCTGGGCGGCGCAAGCCTCGGCGGTCACCTGCGAAAAACTGACTCACGAGGATAAGCGGTACACCATCTGCGAGGTGGATGCCGCGACTGAAGACTTGCGCCTGTTCCTGAAGGACGAAAACGACGAGCTGTTGGGGCATTTCTCATCCGTGAATGAAACGCTGGAGCCAACAGGTAAGCGTTTGGCCTTTGCAATGAATGCGGGCATGTATCACGACGACCGCTCGCCCGTCGGCCACTATGTCGAAGACGGGCAGGAGGTCATGCGCGTGATCTCAAATCCCGGTCCGGGGAATTTCGGCCTGCTGCCCAACGGTGTCTTCTGCATCCGAGAGGGCCGTGCCGATGTGTTCGAGACGCTGGATTTCATCGATCAAGCACCGGAATGCCGCTTCGCCAGCCAATCCGGCCCGATGCTGGTGATCGATCGAGAGCTTCACCCACGGTTCCTGCTCGATTCGACCTCTCGTTACATCCGCAATGGCGTTGGGACCAGCAAAGACGGAACGCGCGCGGTTTTTGCCATTTCAGAAGACTACGTGACCTTCCACGAGTTTGGCAGCCTGTTTCGAGACGTGCTGGAAACACCAAATGCGCTGTTTTTTGACGGCAATATCTCACGCGTTTACGACCGCGCCGCGAACCGTTCCGATGTTGGGTTTTCGCTGGGTCCGATTGTTGGCGTTGTCGAAGACGCGCCCTGAAATTGACAGGGCCCATGTGATCCGATAGGTCGCGCGCCTCAGCAAGATTCAAGGTGCAAGATGGGACGCAAACGCAAGGGTCGCGACATTTCCGGTTGGCTGGTGGTGGACAAGCCTGCGGGCATGACATCGACCGCCGTGGTCAATAAAGTGCGTTGGGCGATGGACGCCAAGAAGGCTGGACACGCCGGTACGCTGGATCCTGAAGCAACTGGCGTTCTGGCCGTGGCATTGGGCGAGGCCACAAAAACCGTTCCCTACATCACCGATGCCCTGAAAGCCTACACATTCACTGTCCGTCTGGGTCAGGCGACCAATACTGACGATGCCGAGGGCGAGGTGATTGCCGAAAGCGCAGCACGACCTTCCGATGATGACATCAAGCAAGCCCTGTCGCCTTTCATAGGTGAAATCATGCAGGTTCCCCCAAAATTCTCCGCCGTAAAGATCGACGGCCAGCGCGCTTATAAACTGGCCCGTGACGGAGAAGACGTAGAACTGACCGCCCGCCCCTTGTGGGTGGAAGAACTGGTGCTGGTCGACCGCCTTGATGACGATCACGTCGTTCTGGAAATGACCTGCGGCAAAGGCGGTTACGTCCGGTCCATCGCCCGTGATCTGGGCGCTGCGCTGGGATGCCACGGCCACGTCCGCGAGCTCCGCCGTATCTGGTCCGGCCCGTTCGAAGCCAAAGATGGTCTGAACATCGAGCAGATCGACGAGATGGCCAAAACCACCGCGCTGGACGAGTATCTTCATCCGCTGGAAACAGGCCTGACCGACCTACCCGAATTGAAGTGCACGCCCGAGGGCGCCACCCGTCTGCGCAATGGCAACCCAGGCATGGTTCTGGCCTCGGACGTGGAATATGGCGACGAAGCCTGGGCCTCGCTGGACGGTCAGGCCGTGGCGGTGGGTATCTACAAATCAGGCGAATTGCATCCCAGCCGGGTGTTCGTCAGCTGACAGCCGTGCTAGGCGAATTTCATGATTACCCGCACCCATACCAAGGGCGATGCGCCCTCAACCGCCATCTATTCCGATTGCGAGAAATACCGCTATAGCCTGACCCGAGTTTGGGACCCGCAAGGTCGCAAAGCGCTGTTCGTGATGCTGAACCCCTCCACGGCAACCGAGGTGCAGAATGACCCGACAGTGGAACGCTGCGAACGGCGGGCGCGGGCGCTTGGCTTCGGGGCGTTTCAGGTCACCAATATCTTTGCTTGGCGCGATACCGATCCGCGCAAAATGCGCGCCGCAGTCGATCCGGTTGGACCGGAAAATGATACGGCTATTCTGGACGGTGTGCACTGGGCGGATCAGGTCATTGCAGCCTGGGGTACCCATGGCGCACATCTTGAGCGCGGCCCATCAGTTGAACAGTTGCTTCGCGGCACCAATCAGCCCTTGTTTCATCTGGGCCTGACCAAGGACGGGCACCCTAAACACCCTTTATATATAGCGTACACGCAGCAACCCGAGCCCTGGGGGTAGTGACAAAGGGTTAACCACAACCTCAGCCAGTCTTTGACCAAAGGTCTGAAGACATGGGATATTTCACCCTCGGGGCAGCACGCTTTCGGAGGGTTCAAATGTTTCTGGCCGGATTGCTTGGATTGGCCGCTTTAGGTGGCGCGGCTTACGCGATGAGCGATATGTTTCTCGCCGACGAAGATGGGGCAGAGGACTCACACGAAGATGATTTATCAGGAGACGTTTCCGAAGGGAACCTGCTTGAGGCCGGTGAGAACGTTGAGGAACCCGAAACATCCGAACCAGAAGACCCCTCGATTGGCGCTGTAATCTCAGAATTTGAAGGCGCTCTTGTCATTGCCGGGACGGATGGATTGGATGTCCTGACCGGGCAGGATGGCGACGATCAGATCAATGGATATGGCGGCGATGATGACATTTCCGGCGGCTGTGGTGACGACGTATTGCATGGCGGCGAGGGCGCTGACCTGATGTCAGGCGGGCATGGCGACGATGTCCTGCATGGCGACGCGGGTGATGATCTGTTGGTCGGCAATGACGGTGATGACAGTCTGTATGGTCACCTTGGCGAAGATGAGTTGGACGGCGGCGAAGGCGCAGATGCGCTTTATGGCGGAAAGGGCAACGACAGTTTGACTGGCGGTGCGGGGGATGACGCGCTGCATGGAGGTTTCGGCGATGACACCTTGGCCGGTGGCGCGGGCGCAGATGTAGTTTTTGGCGGTGATGGAAATGACGTTTTGTACGGCGATGATGCGGACGGCGCGCCGAAGGTCGATTTCCTGAATGGTGGCGCGGGCGATGATACGATTCTGGCCCAAGGCGGCGATGTCGCAACCGGTGGCGAGGGCAGTGACAATATCATATTGGACACTGATGAGGATGACGAAGAGGTCACGGTCATGGGGTTCCAACCGGGTCAGGACAAGCTTTTGATCACATGGGACGATCCGATTGACCCGGATATCGAGATTGAAACCGATAACGAGAATGCCAATTTGACACTTGTCCTGGTCAACGGTCAGGAAGTGGCGCATCTGTACGGCGCGGAAGGCATAACAAGCACTGATATTCAGTTGATATCAGAGGCTGAACTGACACAATACGGACAGACCGGCTGAGCCCGCAGAATCCTTTTGCTATTCCTTGAAAAAGCGCCTATACGCGCCCATCCGCATCGGAATCGGTGCGGTTTTCTCCATGGGCCTGTGCTGGACGACATCCCGGCCTGCGCCATTCACGCTAACCTTTAAAGGAGACCCCGATGTCGATTACTGCTGACGAAAAAGCACGCGTTATGAAAGAATTCGGCACCAAGGACGGCGACACCGGTTCGCCAGAAGTCCAGGTTGCCATCCTGACCTCGCGCATCACCACCCTGACCGAGCACTTCAAGACCCACAAGAAAGACAACCACGGTCGTCGCGGTCTTCTGAAGATGGTTGCCCAGCGCCGTAAGCTGCTGGACTACTTGAAGGGCAAAGAAGAAGCGCGCTACCAGGACCTGATCAAAAAGCTGGGCATCCGCCGCTAAACGCATTTTGTACGAATTGTACAAGATCTGAGACCCGCTTTGTAGAATTTGTACGCCCGCCATTTTTGGCGGGCGTATTCTTTTGCTCTTCCAAACGCGCCATCTTCCGCGCGACCCGACCGTTTTCGCGGGGTCGGTGAGCAAACTCAAAACACGCGCGAAAACACATTTCTCATCAAAATCTGCACAACTCGGACCGGGGAAGTGCGCATCTGATCGTCACACCAGACGACATGAGATATTTGAGCGTTGATACCCTTGCCTGGTCCGCGTTAGCCGCAGCATCACTCATTCTGGCGGCACAACCGCTGCAATGGCTTTTCCAAAGCTGGGTCAGCCCGGCCTACGGATCTTACGGCTATGTTTACGTCGTTCTGATCCTTGGTCTTGGCGGCGCCAGTTTACTGAGTGGCAAGCCCGTCGCAGCTGGTGCAAAAGCGCCCGTTTTGCTGCTTTTGTTTCTGGCGGCGCTGGTCCGGTTGCTTGGGCAGGTTCTGGCCATCAACATCCTAAGCGCACTGGCCCTTGCAGTTGATGTGTTTGCGCTGGTTGGCCTTTTGCGGTTAAACCAGAGACCCTTTGCACTGTCACCCTTCTGGATGGCGGCGCTGTTTCTGTTTTCCTTGCCCACCGAGATGGTTTTGCAGCGCACGATGGGATTTCCGCTGCAAATGGTGTCGGCGGACCTATCCTGCAAAATACTTAAACCTCTGTTCTCCGAAGTGATCTGTGATGGTGTTCGGATCACGTTGGAACAGCGCGACATTCTGGTGGACCTTCCATGTTCCGGCGCGTCAGGTTTGTTACTGTCGCTGGCCTTTGTGGTGGCACAGAACGCAGTGATGCGTCCGCGTTGGCATGTAGGCATCCTCAGCCTTTTTGCCGTGCTTGTAAGCGCAACGATCGGCAACAGTTTGCGGATTTCGCTTTTGGCTGTTGGTCTTGCACATGATCTGGATGTCATGTCCGAGCCAATGCATTCGGCCATCGGGTTGCTGACGCTTGGGCTAACAGTTCTGCCTTTTGCCCTGTTCTACCGCCCCTACAGCTCCAATCCTGTCCGCCCCCAACCGCAAAGGCCCAAAACACCGGCTGTGCCGAAATGGATCCGAGCGTCAGCCTGCCTGGCCTGTCTTGCGGGCAGCTTGGGTATCATATCAACAAAAGCTGATCCGGTGGACGTTTCGGCATCGGTCACGCCGCCGATCCTTCCCAGTCAGGTTCAGGGGTTTGTGGCCGACGACG
Source organism: uncultured Ruegeria sp. (assembly GCF_947489545.1). Classification (NCBI taxonomy): domain Bacteria; kingdom Pseudomonadati; phylum Pseudomonadota; class Alphaproteobacteria; order Rhodobacterales; family Roseobacteraceae; genus Ruegeria; species uncultured Ruegeria sp. The sequence goes on from NZ_CANLDZ010000004.1 coordinate 108,355, forward strand.
TCCCGCTGACAAGTATCGAGACGTCTTACTTCCAAACCTACGGCGGACAGGCGCGGAAAGTTCAGTTCGGTCCCTTGGGCTTGAACGTGGTCAGCACCCGCGCACCGCTGCGGCATCTGCATGCCCCGGAAATTTGCCTGCGCGGTCTGGGCTACGCGGTTCGTTTCCTCGGCACCCGCTACGAGGGCGTTCCCAGCGCCTACTACCAGGCCACCGGACCTGAGGGGGACCAGTGGTTGGTCGCCGTCAGCTACGTGGCGCAGTCCGGGCAGGTCACACCCAGCGTTGGCGAAGCGATCTGGCGCTGGATGAACGGATCCAACGGAACCTGGAGCAGCATTCAACGGATCACGCCATGGGCTTTGGACGCCAAACTACGCCGCGACCTGGACGCAGCGGCGCTTGCTGCGCTCGACATTCAAAACATCAAAGGAACCGACTTATGATACGTCAGATTGTGTCGCTCTCGTTTCTCATGTTGCCCGGGATTTGGGCATCACACCTTCACGCTCAGACCCCGGATGAGATTGCTGGTCGTGTCATCGGGACGAGCGCTTCCGGGCAAATGGACATGCCCCTGCTGAAATCGGACCTGAGTGTGGACATTCAGGGGGATCTGGCAACTGTTCAGGTTCGTCAGGTTTTTGCCAACCCGTCAGATGCGCCGATGTCGGCGGAATACCTGTTTCCGCTGAACCAAAAAGCCGCGATCTATGCCATGCAGATGCAGGTGGGCGAGGAGATGGTTGAGGCCCAGATCCAACACAAGGCCGAGGCGGAAGAGACGTTCAAGGATGCGGAAAAATCCGGTAAGGCCGCAGCGCTTTTGACCCAGCACCGTCCCAACATGTTCACGCAGAACATCGCCAATCTGATGCCCGGACAGCCCATCACCGTAACCCTGAGCTACGTTCAGGCGATTCCTACGATCGATGGCGCTTATGAGCTTGTTCTGCCGCTGGTCGTCGGGCCCCGCTACGAAGGCAGCACCCCGGGATCCCCATCCGCCGAAGAATTCTATGGGTCCGACGATCTGGTGATTGATGCCAATGTCTTGAATGGTGGTTGGCAGGTCGCCAAAGTGCCGGACGATCCGCCAGTTGTGGGTCTGACCATCCCGGATGAGATCGACATGGACCGCGTGTCGCTAGACGTAACCCTTGAAGCCGCCATTCCGGTATCTAGCCTGACCAGCCCCACCCATGATCTTAAAACCGAGCAGGCAGAGAACTCGATTCAGGCAAGCTTTCTGTCCGGACGTGTCATCGACAACCGCGATGTGATCCTGCGCTATGAACTGGGTGGTGAAGATGTGACTGCGGGCGTCCTGTCCCATCATGATGCGCGTGGTGGCTTTGTATCCTTGATGATTGAACCCCCGGACATCCCCGACCCTGATCAGATCACCGCGCGCGAGCTTGTTTTTGTTCTGGATACATCCGGGTCCATGGGCGGTGCGCCGCTGGATGCCAGCAAACGGTTCATGCAAGCCGCCCTCAAGGGACTTCGGCCCGAGGACTACTTCCGCGTGATCCGGTTTTCCTCGGACGCATCTGAGTTCTCCACCGATGCGGTTCCTGCAACTGAGCGCAATACAAAGGCGGGGCTTCGGTTTGTGCGAAATCTGCGCGCCTCGGGCGGGACCGAGATTGACAATGCCATCCGCACCGCATTCGCAACACGGCGACCGGACAACACCTTGCGTGTGGTTGTTTTCCTGAGCGACGGCTATATCGGCGACGAAGCGACAGTGTTGCGCACGATCCGCAGGCAGATCGGCGACGCCCGCGTCTATGCCTTTGGTGTGGGGACAGCGGTCAACCGCTATCTGCTTGATGCCATGGCCGACGAAGGACGCGGCTATGCGCGCTATGTCGATCCGACAGATCGCGCTGACGATGTGGCCGAAACCCTGGCCCGCGATCTTAAATCGCCGGTTCTGACGGATATCTCGATCGACTGGGGAGAACTGCAAGTCACCGACGTGGTCCCGCAGCGCGTCCCCGACCTATTTGATGGCGGATCGGTACGTGTGTTGGCCCGCTACAACGGCGGCGGACCGGCAAATGTGCAGATCAACGGTCTGGTACAAGGGCGCAAGGCTGCGATGCCCTTGTCGCTGAAGTTACCGGCGGAATCCGACTCTGAAGACGATCAGTCGAAAGGTGCCTCTATCCCGCTAACCTGGGCCCGGTCACGCATTGCGGATCTGGAGCGCGCTATCGCGGTGCAAGCTGGTGACAAGGACACATTGAAGACGCAAATTGCCGATCTGGGGATGCGGTTCAACCTGCAGACGCGGTACACATCCTTTGTCGCCGTCTCGAAAACCATCGTTAACGAAAGCGGCTTGCCAGCCCAGAAAACTGCCGTGCCTTCGCCTCAGGTCGCGGGTGTCAGTGCTGCAGCCTACCCCAAGACCGGGTTCAGCGGGTCCTCGACCCCCGAGCCGCAAACACTGTTTGGCATATTGACCCTTCTGGCCCTTGCGACCCTGCGCCTGACCGGTCTGCGGAGGAAACCGGCATGAGGGGGGTTCCGTACAAACTGCAAACTGACGCGTGGTGGCTTGATGGTGACATCAACTGGCGCGTGCCACGGCAGCAACATCAGCCCGTCGTCTCACTTGACCGGGCCGACGGCAGTGTGATCTGTGATCGACACAACAGCGCAAATTCAACGGCAGACACCCATGGCGAACCACATCCTTATCGTAGATGACGATGCCCGCATTCGCGATGTCGTACGCTTTGCATTGGAGGACTCGGGGTTTCAAACGACAGAAGCCGCAACCGGGTTGGACGCGCTGGAGCGTTTTTCAGATCACCCCGCCGATCTGATTGTGCTGGATATCGGTATGCCGGATATGGACGGGCTGGATACGTGTCGGGAATTACGTCGGACATCGTCGGTGCCCGTCCTGTTCCTAACGGCCCGCGATGAGGAGATTGACCGCATTCTGGGCTTTCAAACCGGTGGGGATGACTATGTCACCAAACCGTTCAGTCCGCGCGAGCTGGTGCTGCGGATCAAAGCCATTCTGGCGCGAGCGGTTTTGCCAACCCCGAAAGACACATCAACGGTCTATCAGGATTTGCGTCTGGACGAGACCGCCCATCGTTGCACCCTTGCAGATGCCGAGGTTCAACTGACCGGTATCGAATTCGCGGTGTTGTCGATCCTGACAAAAGCCCCTGACCGGGTCTTTTCGCGGTCGCAGCTGATTGAGCTGGTTTATGGACAAAACACATATCTCTCTGGTCGCACGGTAGACAGCCACATCCGCAACATCCGTCAAAAAGCACGCATGCTTGGCTATCCGGAACTAATCCAGACCGTTCATGGGGTTGGGGTAAAGCTAGGCAACTGTCAGTGCTGAAGGTCAAGCGAAAATGGCGCCCATCACTGGCTTTGGTGATTTCGATGGTTTGCCTGTGCCTCGTGGCTTTGCCAATTGTCGGCGTGCTTGGGGCCCGGTTGTCCAGCAATCAATTCGCGCGGGAAACCGAGAGAAGTCTGCTGGCGCAGGCCGCTGTATTCGCCGAGGTTTATGCCAAAGCCTTTGCTGAACATCAGCCCTCACCGCAGGTTGGGCACGAGATGTCCCCAGAACACATCGCGTTTCTTGCGCAGGACTATCACCCGATTCCGCCCAAGTTAGATTTGTTCAACGGACAGGTATCACCCCCCCGCCCAGACCCGGTGACCACTTCGGACGAGGTTGATCCGCCTTATGCCAAAATATCCGACGAGCTGTCGCATCTGGCCGCGAAGGCCAAGAAAACCACGCTTTCAGGTTATCTTTTCCTGGATCACTCCGGTCAGATCATTGCCAGCAGCGGATCCATGGCAGGGTCCTTCGCGCATGTCCCCGAGGTTGCGCAAGCTTTGCGCGGCGATACCGGGACGCTGCTGCGATACCGGGACGATCAGACCAAACGACATGTGATGAATTCCCTAAGCCGGGACACCTCGTACCGGGTTTTTGTGGCCCACCCCGTTGTATTGGAGAACCGCGTTATCGGCGCCGTTTACCTGTCGCGAACACCAATGGACCTGCGGAAATTCCTGTTTCAGGAACGATATACGCTGGGGTTGTTGGCGATTTTTATGGTGCTGTCAGCCGCATTGGTTGGCGCGCTTCTGTGGCGCCTTATTTCGCGCCCGATCCATGACCTCAGCAGACAGAGCAGAGATGTTGCAAGCGGGGTGAAACAAGTCCCGAGCCCAGTGCCCCATTACGGCGTTCAGGAACTGGCAGATTTGGGTGACAACGTTGTATCCATGGCGTCAACTTTGTCCGAGCGGTCCGCGGCAATCGAAACCTACACAACCCATGTCACACACGAGCTGAAATCCCCCGTCACCGCCATCATCGGCGCGGCGGAACTGCTGGCCGACAGCAATCCGGATATGGCGGGCGACAGGTACAAAAAGCTGGTGTCCAACATTCAGGAAGAAGGTCAGCGCATGAATGCGCTTCTTGGCAGGATGCGTGAATTGGCCAGGGTAAGTGTTCAGACTGACCGAACACCTACGCTGCTTAGCGACATGGTTGCGGCAGCCTCAGTCGAGTTTTCCGACCTAGAGGTTAATCTGCAGGTTGATCCGGATACATGCCTTCCGCTGTCGAAAGACCAAGGCCAGATCGTTTTGCATCATCTTTTCCAAAATGCGCTGCAACATGGCGCGACCGAAGTGACAATGACCTTTGATGTCATCTCAAACAGCCTGCTGATAGCGGACAATGGCAGTGGGATTTCCCAGAAAAACCGTGCGCGCATTGCGGAACCTTTCTTCACAACCAGACGGGATGCAGGTGGGACCGGAATGGGGCTGGCCATCGTTGCGGCGATACTTGATCAGGCTGGCGCGCGGATCGAAGCATTGCCGGTCGAAACCGGCGCCACGTTTCGGTTGGAGTTCTAAAGTCTTACAAGAAGTGCCGACCCCGACAAAGGCACCAGTTCGGTCCATAGGCAATGGTTGAGCAGACCCACCGCGCCTTACGCGTTGACCAACGCAAGCGCCTGCTGGTGCAATTCTGGCGTTGACGCGGAAATGATCCGACCGTCCGAGGATAAATCCACCGGGTTACCTTCCCAGTCAGTCACCACACCACCGGCGGCGTGAACCAACGCAGAAACCGCCATGAAGTCATAGGGCTGAAGGTCATAGTCGAACACCAAATCGATGTGACCCGCCGCCAACAGTGCATGCGGATAACAATCATATGCGAAGCGGCGGGTCTGCCCGGATTGCATCAACCGATTGAACAGCTGTGGTTCACTCTGAAAAATCTTGTCGCCCTCGTTGACGTAAAGGATCGAGCGGTCCATCCGGGTGGCATTTGAAACGGATATCGGGTCAGAATTTAACCACGCACCTTTCCCTTTCACGCCCATATAGACCTCGTTCAAGGCTGGCATCGCGACGATGCCCATCTGAGGTTCGCTGTTCTGCAACAACGCCAGCAAAAAGCCGAACAGGGGATGGCCGGACAAAAAAGATCGCGTGCCGTCAATCGGATCGACAACCCACAGGTATTCACTGTTCAGCCTCTTTTGCCCGTATTCTTCGCCATAGACCCCGTGATTAGGTAAATGACCTTCCAGGTAGGCAAGCAAAGACGCTTCGACAGCCTTATCTGCCTGTGTCACCGGGCTTTCATCAGACTTGAAGGACACATCCAGAGTATTGCGAAAGTGGTCCATCACAATCTCTGAAGCAATTTGGGTGATCTGTTTGGCATGCGCGCCAAAATCGGCAAGCGGCCCCAGATGCGTAACCTTGTTCGGATCAGAAAGAGGCAAAGCATGCCCGCCGTGCGAAGAAAGTCTTGTCATAGTTTGACCCGCTGCATTTTGGGGTCATATAGGGGCTCCAACTGCACGTTGGCCGCGACACGTTCTGTTGCAACCTCCAGTTCATAAGCTCCGGACAGAACGTCGTTGGATGTCACGCCATCCGCATCGCGCACATAGCCATAGCCAATCGATTTGCCAATTGTGTATCCGTAGCCACCCGAGGTCAGCCACCCAACCCGCTCGCCATTGCGATAGATCGTCTCGCGACCCAGCAGAACGACGTCGGGATCGACGGTAAAGCAGGCCAGCATCTTCTTGACGCCCTCGCTTTTTTGCCGCTCGGACGCTGCACGACCTTTGAAATCTGTGTTGTTGCGCAGCTTGACCGCCCATCCGAGACCAGCCTCAAACGGGGTATGGTCGGGGCCGATATCCGACCCCCATGCGCGGTAGCCTTTCTCCAGGCGCAGGCTTTCAATGGCGCGGTAGCCAGCATTCACCAATCCGTGCGGTTTGCCTGCTTGCATCAACGCATCATAGACGGTGTGGGCGTATTCAACCGGCAAGTGCAATTCCCACCCCAGCTCACCCACATAAGTTACGCGCAGCGCTTTGACCGGGCATCCGGCGATGCCAATGGTGCGGATGGTGCCAAATTTGAACCCGTCATTCGAGACATCGTCGCGTGTTACAGCCGTCAGAACTTCCCGCGCCTTGGGCCCCATCAGGGACAAAACTGCATTGGACGAGGTGATGTCGAACAGCTGGCAATTCAGGCCGTCGGGGATGTTGCGGCTGATCCAGTCAAAATCATGGGTGGCAAAGCCGGTGCCGGTGACAATGTAGAACTCGTCATGCGCCACACGACCGACGGTCAGATCGCATTCGATCCCGCCTTTGTCGTTCAGCATCTGTGTATAGATCAGTGCGCCCACCGGCTTGTCCACGTCATTGGCGCAAATCCAGTTCATAGCCGCTAGCGCATCTGAACCCTTCAAAGAAAACTTGGCGAATGAGGTCTGGTCGAACAGCACCGCAGCCTCGCGTGCAGCCTTGTGTTCACGACCCACGGCGGCGAACCAATTTTGACGGCCAAAGCTGTAATCGTCTTTGGCGACCTCACCCGCAGCTGTATCCGCGAACCAGTTGGGCCGTTCCCAGCCCAGCTTCTCGCCAAAACACGCGCCTCGCTGTTTCAGCGCGTCATACAAAGGAGATTTTCGGCAGGGCCGGCCCGAGTCATGTTCTTCATGCGGCCACGCCATGGTGTAGTGCTTCCCATAGGCCTCGACGGTGCGGGTGCGTACCCAATCCGTGTCGAAATGCGGGCGCCCAAAGCGACGGATATCCGCAGACCAAAGATCGAACGGAGGTTCACCCTTTGCAGCCCATTCCGCCAGCACCATGCCAGCCCCGCCACCTGCCGCGATACCAAAGGCGTTAAACCCCGCGCCCACGAAAAAATTCTTGAGCTCGGGCGCTTCGCCGACGATGAAATTGCCATCCGGAGTAAAGCTTTCGGGTCCGTTGGTCAGGGTTTTGATCCCAGCCGTCTCCAGCGCTGGCACGCGGCCAAGTGATAGCTCCATGATCTGTTCAAAGTGATCGAAATTGCTATCGAGTAAAGTGTAGTGAAAGCCCATTGGAATGCCGTCCTTCGCCCAGGGGATCGGGTTGGGCTCATACCCGCCCATGACCAGCCCGCCGACCTCTTCCTTGTAGTAGGTCAGCCGGTCGGGGTCGCGCAGGGTTGGCAGGTCACCGGGAACGCCAAAGGGTTCAGTCACCATGTATTGGTGCTCCATCGGCACCAGCGGCACGTTGACACCAAATCGCGATGCAAAATCGCGAGTCCATTGACCGGCGCAGACAATGACCTTTTCGCATTCGATGCGCCCATTCTCGGTGACAACGGCACGGATCTTGCCGTTCTCGACCTCCAAATCCGTGACTTTGGTATCCTCGAACATCTTGGCACCCGCCATGCGGGCCCCTTTGGCCAAAGCCTGCGTGATATCAGACGGGTTCGCCTGCCCATCGGTTGGCAGGAAGGCCGCGCCAATGACGTCAGAGATGTCCATCAGCGGCCACAAATCCTGTGCCTCTTTCGGCGTCAGCAACTGCATGTCCAGACCAAAACTATGGGCCGTCGTGGCCTGTCGCTTTACTTCGGTCCAGCGTTCCTGATTGCAGGCCAAACGCAGCCCGCCATTCATCTTCCACCCTGTGCCAAGCCCGGTTTCTTCTTCGAGCTTCTTGTACAGGTCCACCGAGTATCCCAGCAGCTGGGTGATATTGGCATTCGAGCGCAGCTGGCCCACCAGCCCCGCCGCGTGAAATGTCGTGCCCGAGGTCAGCTTTTTACGTTCCAGCAGAACGGTGTCGGTCCAGCCCAGTTTGGCCAGATGGTAAGCAGTCGAGCAACCGATGATACCGCCACCAATAATGACCGCTTTTGCAGAAGAGGGGAGTTCTGTCATATCTGTCCTCAGGTATTTTTGAAATCTGCCAGGGCCGTGCGGAACCGCACGAGGTTTTCGGCTGTGTACGCCGCGTAGTCAAAGTCGATGTCAGATGTCAGTTCGGAAACCATGCTCCACATGGTTTCCCGCAACAAAGACGCGCATTTCATTGCGCTGTAACGGCGGCGCAGATCAGCCGTCACCGGAGCCTCAAAATAGGTCTGCAGCATCCAGTCTTCCTGTTGTGGAGACAGGCCGTTGTTCGAGGCCAGACCACCCAGATCGAACAGCGGTGAGTTGAACCCGGCATAGTCGAAATCGATCAGCCACAGTCGGCTCCCATCGTCTAGAAAATTGCCGCTCAGCAGGTCATTATGGCCGAACACAATGTCATAGGGCCCGGCCTCCTGTTCAAGGTGATTGCCCGTCTCGACAAGCTCGGGCACCAGTGACAGATGCGAACTTCCTCGGTCTTTCAGCGTTGCGGCATAGTCCCGGATGACATGAAACACCCAGAACACCAGCGATGGGCCGCGTAGATATTTGGGAACATCGCGATGGCAAGATTTCACCAACTCCAGAATACGGGGCAGCATATCGGGCTGGCGCACATCCTCTTCGGTCAACGTGCGGCTTTCGACATAATCCAGAACCGTCAGATCGCCCGCAGCATAAACCACCGCCGGCGAAAGCCCTGCGGCATGCGCTGCCTTGTTTGCCGCTAGTTCGTTAAAGCGCATGACCTGATGCAAAGGAATATCTGCGCCCACACGCACGACAAATTTGCCTGCCCTGTCCTGAACCAGATAATTGACGTTGGTGATGCCACCAACCAGAGGCTGGGCTGTGATGTCACCCTGCCAGATGGGCAACGCGCGGATGCGGGTCATCAGATCGGATTGATTCATCTCAACTCTCCAGTCCAAAGCGGATGCGGGCCTGACGTGCACCGGCATTGATCAACCTGTCGGCGATAATTGCAATGAAGGCGATGGACAGCCCTGCAACCAGCCCCCGGCCGGTATCTGCCTTGGTCAGGGCAATATAGACCTCCTGACCCAGATCGCGCGTGCCCACCAGGGCGGTTATCACCAGCATGGAGAGGGCCAGCATGATCGTCTGGTTGATACCCAGAAGGATCTCGGGCAGAGCCATTGGCAAACGGATATGGCGCAACAGCTGTCCGGGTGTGCAGCCCGAGACAAGCCCGGCCTCGATCAGATCCTCGCTGACTGATCGCACCCCGTGGGCGGCATAGCGCACCGCCGGGGCCAGCGCGTATAGCACGATGGCGATCAGCGCTGTGAAATCCCCAACGCGGAACAGCATCACCACTGGGATCAGATAGACAAAGCTGGGCAGGGTTTGCAGCGTGTCGATCAGCAGGTTGATCACCGTGCCCGCACGTTTGTTCAATGCCGCCAGAACTCCCATCGGAACCCCGATCACCGTCGCCAGGATCACCGACGCGCCGCACAGATAGACCGTGACCATTGCCTTGGCCCATAGGCCCGACAGCAGGATCAACGACGCCATGCCGCCACACAGCAGTGCCAGCCGCCAGCCCCCCGCATGCCAGCCCAGCAAGGTCAGCATGGCAATTGCCCAAAGCCACGGGATACCCAGCAACACCTTTTTGATCGGGATCATAAACCAGTTCAGGAAAAAGACTTTGATCGCTTCGAACGTGTCGAAATAGTTCACATTCAGGTATTTGACCGTGTCATCCCAGAAGGCACCAGTGGTGATTGTCTGGCTCTCGGGGTATTCCAGCAACAGGGGCGAGCACTGGCCAAGCACCCAGGTCAGAACCAGCAGGATCAGAACCAGTGTTGTGCGGCGGTGCCTGTGCACCCACGTGCCAGCGGCAGGTTTATGGACCTGCCCCATACGTTCGGCAAAGGCCTGGCTTAGCCGGTCTACGGCGATGGCCAGAACAACGATGGCGATGCCAGCCTCAAACCCGGCGCCAATATCTAGCCGACGCAATGCAGCCAGAACGTCAAACCCCAGTCCGCCCGCGCCGATCATCGAGGCGATGATGACCATGTTCAGTGTCAGCATGATCACCTGGTTCACGCCGACCATCAGGCTATGACGGGCCGAAGGCACCAGAATCCTCCACATTAATTGCCGCTTGGTGGAACCCGCCATGCGGCCAAAATCCAAAATTTCCGGGTCAACGGCTTTAAGCGACAAGGTGGTGATGCGCACCATGGGTGGTGTGGCATAGATGATTGTCGCAACCAGTGCAGAGATTGGGCCAAACCCAAACATGAACAGAATAGGCACAAGGTAGGCAAAGATCGGGATTGTTTGCATCAGGTCGAGGATAGGCGAGATGATGCGTTCGAACACCGGGTGGCGATAGGCCAGAATGCCCAGCATCAACCCGCCACCCGCGCCAATCGGCACCGCAATCAAAACCGATGCCAACGTGACCATGGCGCTGTCCCATTGGCCAAAGATCGCCAGATACAGGAAGCACGCGCCGACAAGTATGGCCAATCCCCAATCGCGGCAATACTGGCCCAACGCAACAACGACGGTCGTCACTACGATCCAGCTGATGGCGGGTAATAGGACCTGCGCGTCATTCCCCTGACCGCGGACAAACCCATCCGCCAAAAGGGACAGAACAAGGTTGTAGGGCTGCTCAATGACCCAAGCGATGGTCCGTGTCACATCGGTGAAAGACACCGGCCCGACGGCGGCATCTTCGATCAACCACGCCATCGCCGACGAGATATACGTTTTGAACGGGATCACCCAAGCCGATGGGAACTTTGTCAGCCATCGGGCATCCAGCGTCTTGGACAGGTCGCGCCCGAAATACCCAAGCAGGATCGTAAAGATCACCAGTCCCAGAATGACTGTCTGATTTCGAGTCAGACCGATCATGCGGGATCGCCCTTGCCGAACAGCACGCGTGCAACTGCTTTGCGGTCGATTGACCCAACCACTTGCCCTGCCCCGTCTGATACCGGCAGGGGCGCGTCTGCGGCGATGATCTGTTCGGCGACATCAGACACTTTTGCATTCAGCGGGATGGGATCGCCTTCGCCACGCAATTCGCCACTCATCACGCCGCCCACGGTCAGGACCTTGGATCGCGGAATATGATGGGTGAATTCGGCCACGTAATCTGTGGCAGGGTTCATCACCAATTGTTCGGGGGTGGCGATCTGGATCACTTCACCATCTTTCATGATCGCGATGCGATCAGCGAGGCGGACGGCCTCTTCGAAATCATGGGTGATAAAGACAATTGTCTTATGCAGTCGTTCCTGAAGACGCAGAAACTCATCCTGCATTTCACGTCGGATCAACGGATCAAGCGCGGAAAAGGGCTCATCCAGAAACCAAATGTCCGGCTCAGTGACTAATGAGCGGGCGATGCCCACACGTTGCTGTTGCCCGCCGGACAGTTCGCGCGGGTAATTGTCCTCGCGCCCTTCAAGGCCGACCAGTTCGACAACCTCACGCGCTTTTGCTTCGGCGTCCGGTTTCGGAACGGCCTGTATCGTCAAAGGGAACATAACATTTTGAAGAACGGTCAGATGTGGCAGCAGTGCGAAATGCTGAAATACCATGCCCATCTTGTGACGGCGAATTTCGATCAGCTCGGCATCGCTGGCGCGCAGCAGATCAATCCCGTCAAACAACACCTCACCACCGGTGGGTTCGATCAGGCGCGACAGGCACCGCACAAGGGTGGATTTGCCAGACCCGGACAGGCCCATGATGACAAAAATCTCACCCTCGGCAATTTCGATATTCGCGTTGCGTACCGCGCCTATGACACCGGCCGAGCGGATATCCTGTTCAGTCGGATTAGCGGATCGCCGCAACAAAGACGCAGCGTTGGCACCGTAGAGTTTCCAAACATTACGACAGGACAATTTCGTCTTCGGAGTCATTTTGCGTTCCGGTCGAAAGGCTGGAAAAGGACCGGGGCGAGAGAGAGGAGGCTGCCCCGGCCATACGGATTACTTCGAGACCCAACCAGACCAGCGATCTTTGTTGGTCTGCATCCAATCCGCAACCACCGTGTCGATTTCGACCCCCTCCAGGTCTGCCTTGCCGACCATGGCGCTCATTTCGTCATTTTCGATGGTGTAGGCTTCGATGATGTCATAAGCGTCGGGCCATTTTTCCTGCAGACCCGACCAGGCCGCTTTCCAAATCGGGCCTCGGGGCTTGCCGCAATCATAGGCCATATTTGGGTTCACGCCGACCGATGGGTCCGAATAGCATTCCGCTGAGAACGGTGGGAATTCGACGAATTCGCCATCGTATTTTGCCGGAGCCCAATGCGGGACATAGACCCAAAGCATGATTGGATCTTCGCGCTGGTAGGCAGATTCCAACTCGGCAAACAAGGCGGCATCGGTGCCTGCATGGACAACTTCGAATTCAAGTTCCAACGCCTCAACACGTTCTTCGTCAAAGCCACCCCAGGTTACGGGGCCACCTACGTAGCGTCCCATCGGATCGGTTTCAGCTGTGGCGAATTCTTCTGCGCAGTCTTTCAGCGCCTCCCAATTCGGCAGGCCGGGGCAGCGGTCTTTCATATACGAGGGGTACCACCACTCTTCGATCGCCATCAGCCCGGTCTCACCCACATTGACCACATTGCCGGTGGCGGTGGCTTCGTCCAACGCTTCGCGACCAGTGGTTTCCCAGATTTCCATTGCCAGGTGCAGGTCGCCGGTCTTAAGACCCGCAAACTGTGCGATGTAGTCGGCTTGCACATATTCAACGTTGTATCCCGCCTCTTGCAGGATCGAGCCCATGATCTTGGTGTTGATCAATTGGCCCGACCAGTCGTGCAGCGTCAGCTTGATCGGATCGGATGATTCTGCCGCCCAAACTGCGGATATCGATGTCGTTGCTGCGAAGGCGAATGCGCCCAAGGCACTGATTTTTCGTGTCATCTCTTGCTCCCGGTTGTGGCTTTTTGTGAGTATTGTTCTTTTTATTGAAAACAGACTGCGGAAAATTTGCATATCAGTCAATTAAAACCACATAATGTCACAAATTATCACCTAGAAGCCTCAATATTCTGGGGTTTGGCACCGGAAACTAGGCTTTTTGTTGCGTTTCACCACAGCGCTTCTTATCACACCGTGCGGAGGCACCATGACGAGACCAAGAAAAACCACGAACCAGCGTGAGGAAGAGATTCTGCGGGAATTGCAGCGCGCTGGTGGTTCGTGCCGCGTCAGCTATTTGGCAAATCGACTGGATGTTTCGAACGAGACGATCCGCCGGAACATCCGAACGCTCGAGGATGCGCAGGCCGTTCGCAAGGTTCATGGTGGTGTTCATCTTGTTGAATCTGTCACAGAGCAACCTTTTCAAAGCCGAATGGACACGCATGCGCAGGAAAAGGCCAGATTGGCCGCTTCTGTCGTTGAAATGATCAGCGATGGAGATTCTGTTTTTCTGGATATCGGATCGACGACGGCCTATGTGGCAACTGCACTCAAAGTCAGATCAAATTTGCTGATCGTGACCAACTCGGTTTTTGTCGCGTATACCCTCAGCTCCCATAACAACAATCGAGTCTTTTTGGCGGGCGGCGAGCTGCGTCAGCACGATGGGGGCGCATTTGGCGCCGAGGCGATTGAGCTTGTGCAAAAACTGAATGTTCAGTTTGCGATACTTTCGATCGGCGCAATCAGTGCTGAAATGGGCTTTATGCTGCACGACCTGCAAGAGGCCAACCTGACCAAAATCGCGGCGAAGAACGCCCAGATTCGCATTGCCGTCGCCGATGGTGAAAAGTTCAACAAACGCGCGCCGATTGCGTTGGATAACTCGGTGCAACTGGATGTTCTGGTGACAGATCAAGACCCCCCTGCCGAGATCGCCACAATGCTTCGGGATCGTGACATCGATCTGGTTGTCGCAAACTAAATTCTGGACGCCAGGGTTTTCCACGCATCATATTGCGACAGAAACACCTGACCGTGCAGCTCATCCAGAAAATGCGAGGTCTTAAGCCGATCCATGACCGGCCCTTTGACCTCACTCAGGTGCAGTCCGACACCCATGTCGCGCAGCCGGTGATTGATTGCCTCAAGGCTTTCCAGCGCCGAGTAGTCAACCTCGTTCACGGCCGAAAACATCAGCACGACATTCCGGATCTCACACCCGTCGGTCACACGCGATTGGGTCAGATCCTCAAGGAACCGTGCGTTGACGAAATACAGGCTTTCATCCACCCGCAGCGTCACTAGTGTAGGGTCGGTTTCTACCTTGTGGCGTAGGATGTTGCGGAAATGCTGAGTACCGGGCACCAGTCCAACCTCGGCCACGTGAGGTCGCGACGTTTTGTAGAGATGCAGCAGGATCGAGGTGGCGACGCCACTGGCCACACCAACCTCGACCCCCATCACAAGAGTCAGCACGATGGTTGCAGCAACAGCGGTGAAATCGGCTCGGGAATACCGCCAGGTCTCTTTTAGGATCGACATATCCACGAGGCTGAGCACGGCCACGATGATCGTTGCGGCTAACGTGGCTTTGGGCAGAAAGTGGACAAGCGGCGTCAGGAACACGGCCGCGAACGCAAGACCAATCGCGGTGTAGGCTCCGGCAGCGGGGGTTTCGGCGCCTGCGTCGAAATTGACAACGGATCGCGCGAACCCGCCCGTGACAGGATAACCACCGGTAAAGGCGGCGCCCAGATTGGCCGCGCCCAACCCGATCAATTCCTGATCCGGATCGATCCTGTGCCGCTTTTTGGCAGCCAGCGTTTGCGCGACCGAAATGCTTTCGACGAACCCAATGATCGAGATCAGGATCGCGGGCACCAGCAATGCACTGATTAGATCGGGCGAAAACCCAGGCATTGTCAGCGGTGGCAGACTTTGCGGAACCTCGCCCACAATCTTGACACCATGGCCTGCCAGCCCCATTGCCCAGACGGCAACTGTTGTTGCAACGACGGCCGCCACAGGGCCGGCCTTGGTCATCACATCCGCCAAAAGGGGTGGCATGCCTAGACGGAGCAGCGTTGGCTTTAGGTTCTTACGAACCCAGAACAGGAACCCCGTGGCCAAGACACCAATGATCATCGTGATGCCGTTGACCTGATCAAGATGGCCCAGGATTGAGCCCAGCATTTCGGGCAGAGTATGCCCGTGCGCCTCGACGCCCAGAATGTGCTTAAGCTGGCTGGTTGCGATCAGAATACCGGACGCAGTAATAAACCCGGCGATGACCGGATGGCTGAGGAAGTTGGCCAGAAAACCAAGGCGAAACACACCAAGCAACACCAGAAATCCCCCCGATAAAAAGGCCAGCGTCAGCGCAGCCACCGCGTAACCCGCCGTGCCTTGTTCCGCCACCTGCCCCACTGCTGATGCTGTCAGCAAGGACACGACAGCCACCGGTCCGACCGCCAACGCCCGGCTGGTGCCAAATATCGCGTATAGAATGATCGGCGCGATCGACGCGTAAATCCCCGCTTCGGGCGGCAGCCCGGCCAGCAACGCATAGGCCAGCGATTGCGGGATCAGCATGATCGTGACGATCACTGCCGCAATCAGATCGTTGGACAGCGCTGCCCGATCATACTGACGGCCCCAGTCAAGGATGGGGAGATATCGAAGAAAACTTTGCATCGGATCAACGCCCTGAAACGGCGGCCGTCAGAGCCTTGCAGCTCTGACCACCTGATAATGGTTGGACAAAATGAGGATGGGCCCGAATAGATCAGCCGTTCTGGATTTCGGCGCTGTTTTGGCCCGGCGTCGGGCTACTCGGCCGCCACGTTCAGCGGTTCAGGTTTCGCCATCCACTCTTTCCCCTTCAGCATGGCCGACCAGTAGATCGGCGGCAGGAGCTTTTCCTTCAAGATCCAGGCCGCCCGTGTCGGCTTGGTCCCGTCGACAAAAAACTTTGGAAAGCTGGGCTTGAGCACACCGCCATAGCCGAACTCGGCCAATACGATCTTGCCGCGCTCGACCGTCAAGGGGCAGGACCCGTAGCCATCATAGGCTGAAACAGGCGAACCGCCATTGATATCAGCCACGATATTGTCCGCCACGGTTGGGGCCTGCTTGCGCGCAGCGGCGGCCGTTTTGGCATTTGGCGCATTCATAACATCGCCGAGCGACCAGATGTTCTCAAAGCTTTTGTGGCGCAGCGTTGCCTGATCCACATCGACCCACCCCACAGCATCCGCCAGGGGCGAGACGCGGATAAAATCGGGTGCAACCTGCGGCGGGCAAACATGCATCATGTCGAAATCGACGGTGACCTGCTGTGGTTCAGTGTCCGGCGTGCCCACAGTGAATGTCGCCTTTTTTGCGGCACCATCCACGGCGGTCAGGTTGTGGAAAAAGTTCAGCGTCGCGTCGTATTTCTGAACATATTCCATCAAGGCCGGAACGTAGTCTTTGACGCCAAACAAAACGCCGCCCGCATTCATGAACTGAATGTCAACATCCTTCAGAACGCCGCTTCGGAACCAGGCGTCACCGGACAGATACATCGCCTTTTGCGGCGCGCCAGCGCATTTGATGGGCATTGGCGGTTGCGTGAACAGCGCGCGACCTTCTTTCATCTCTTTTACCAATTGCCAGGTATAAGGCGCCAGGTCGTAGCGATAGTTGGACGTCACTCCGTTACGACCCAGTGTTTCCTCAAGCCCCTCAACCGCACCCCAGTCAAGCTTGAGCCCCGGTGAAACAACCAGACGACCGTATTTCACCACCCGGCAGCCGTCCAGAATGACCGCGTTGTTCTGCGGCTCAAAGGCGGCCACAGCGGCCTTGATCCATTTGACACCGCGCGGGATCAGAGACCCCATGGTCTTTGCTGTCTGTTCCGGCGAAAAAACACCGCCCCCGACCAAAGTCCAGCCGGGCTGGTAATAGTGCACATCCGAAGGATCGATGATGGCGATCGAAAGGTCGGATTTGCGTGCATGCAGGCTGGCCGCTGTCGCGATCCCTCCGGCGCCTCCACCCACGATGACCACATCGAAAGACGCATCGCCAGTATCCGTCGGGGTGCGGCCACCATTTGCGATACGGCGGGCCACGCCGCTCATGTCATAACCGGCGGCTTTTGTTGCGGCCAGGATTTCAGAGACCGGGCGCTTGTGTGCCGCCTCGTTCAGCGACCACAGCGTCGCCGAACGTGTCCCAGTTCGGCAATAGGCCAGAACCGGCCCCGGCAATTCCGTCATCGCGATACCAAACGTTTTGGCATCTTCATCCTTGACCAACCCACTTTGCACCGGGGCATAGCGCGCCTCGATACCGACGCGCTCGGCCGCGGCTTCGATCTCTTCAAACGTGGGTTGATCGGCCCCTTCACCATCGGGTCGGTTGCAGATGATTGCGCGAAACCCAGCCGCTTTGATAGCCGCGATATCATCCTGCACGATCTGAGGGGAAACCGAGAGCGCATCAGATATCTTCTTCATCTCCATGCTCGTATCCTCTTCACAGCGCATTCACAGGCACTTTGAGCATCGGGTTTCCGTCCTTGTCGGTCGGAACTTCACCAGCCCGCATGTTCACCTGTAAAGATGGAATGATCAGTTTCGGCATGGCCAGCGTCGCGTCGCGTTCAGTCCGAAACTTGACGAACTCTTGCTTTGTTTTGCCACCGCCTACATGGATATTATGTGTTTTCTCCTCGGCAACTGTAGTTTCCCATCTGATATCGCGCCCGTTGGGGCCGTAATCGTGGCACATGAACAAACGTGTTTCGTCCGGCAGGCTCAGCACTTTCTGGATCGAGTCGTATAGCGTACCGGCGTCGCCTCCCGGAAAGTCCGCCCGCGCCGATCCACCATCAGGCATGAACAACGTGTCCCCGGCGAAGGCTGCATCCCCCATGACATGGACCATGCAGGCGGGGGTATGGCCGGGTGTGTATATGGCAAACGCGCGCATGTTGCCGATCATGTAGGTATCGCCATCCTTGAACAGCGCATCAAATTGGCTGCCGTCACGTTGAAACTCGGTGCCTTCGTTGAATACTTTGCCGAACGTGTTTTGAACGACCATGATCTTGTCGCCGATTCCGATTTTGCCGCCCAGTTGCTGCTGGATATAGGGCGCCGCCGAAAGGTGGTCGGCATGCACATGGGTTTCGATGATCCACTCCAGAACCAGCCCTTGTGCTTTGACCTGACGGATCAGTTCATCCGCGTGATCATAGGTGATGCGACCGGCGGCATAATCAATGTCCATCACACTGTCGACAATGGCGCAAGCATTGGATGTCGGGTCTTTCACGATGTAACTGATTGTATTCGTGGCCTCATCGAAAAACGCCTGAACGTCGGGTTTGACATTCATATCAATGGGGTAGTCAATCATTTCAGTTCTCCTGTTATTGGTCAGGGCGGATCGGTGACCTCGGCCCTGATCCATAATCAATTCGTGCAATGCGCATGGCGGCCTGCCGCGCCCGGTTAAAGGCGCTGGTGCAGCGGCTGCGGCTTGGAGTCTGAGTGCTGGCTGTCGCCTGCTGATCGCTGTTCAGGCGTTGGCTGAGCGGGAAAACAACGGTTGGCCTTGCAGGATACGGGCCAAAGCCAGACCCATGGCGACCGCGCCCAGAAACAACAAGACCTCCCACCGGCCTGTTCCTATTGCTGGAATGGCGGCACCGGGACAGAACCCTGCGATCCCCCAACCGATTCCGAACAGGGCCGACCCACCGATCAGTTTTGTGTCGACAACCTTCGAGGTCGGGATCTGAAACAGGCTTGCAAACAACGGCGAATCGCGGCGCCAGACAAGGCGGTAGCCGACAAAGGTAACCACCAAGGCACCCCCCATCACAAAGGCCAGGCTGGGATCCCAAGTTCCGGCCAGATCGAAGAAGTTAAGCACCTTGGCCGGGTTCATCATGCCCGAGATCGCAATCCCGAGGCCGAACACAAGGCCGGTCACAAATACAAAGATCAGTCGCATCCCCTACCCTCCGAACATGTGGCGGATCACAAAGACGGTGATTGCAGCAGTCACCATGAAGGTCGGCACGGCCACAAGCGAGCGCACGGACATGCGCGACAGGCCACATACACCGTGACCGGATGTACATCCGGACCCAAGGCTCGCGCCCAGCCCAACAATCACACCGCCGATGACGATCATCAGGGGACTGATCGGAACGTCAATTGCAGGCATGTTGCCAGTCACTGCATAGATCAGGCCCGGCGCAAGGATCATCCCTGCCGCCAGTACCGCCCGCCAGGAAAACTCGGCCGTGTTTTCAGCAAAGACCAGTCCGGACATGATGCCGGTGGCCCCCATGATGCGCCCAAGGCCCAGCATCAGCAACACGGCCCCAAACCCAATCATCAAGCCGCCGCTCAGAGACGCAAATGGGGTGAATGCGGTTTCCATATCAGCAGGCCTTGCAGGTCTTGATGCCGAGCAGCGAATACAGCGGGCAGATTTTCATGGCCGAGGTCAACAAAACGACGCCTCCGATGACCGCCGCGCCATATTTGTACAGCGGTTCGGCAAACAAAGGCTGGGCACTGAAGAAGGCAAGGTACAGCAGGGCCAGACCCAGCGCGGCGCGCAGCACTCGGTCGATTACTCCGACATTGGCGGTCATCTCGTTCTCCTATTTATAAAGCTCGTCTGAAAATATAACTTTGAGAACAGATCTTCAGTGACAATGTCACCCAAACTCAGAAATATTCCACGATACCTCAATCGCTTTGCGCCAGCGCACGTAATGCGGGCTTGTCGATCAATGAGATTTGGCCACGCGACTGAGCGACCAAGTCGCGCTTTTGAAAATCATGCAAGACCCGCGACACCACTTCGCGAGCGGTTCCCAACTCGCTGGCAAGCTGCTGATGTGTGGCTAGAATTTCGGCCTTGTCGCCGGCAAGGGACAGAAGACGTTCGGCCAGCCTGACATCGATGCGCCCAAAGGCAACGTCGTCCACGACCCGCAGCAGGTCGATCAGACGACGGGAATAGGCCGCAAACACGAAATTGCGAAACGTGTCCTCTTCGGCAGCCAGCCGGTCGAAGGCGGGTTTTGGCAGCACAATCGCCGTCACGTCTGTTTCAGCGACGCCTTCAGCATTATACGCTTCTTCGGCCAACATGCAGGCGGTGGTCAGAACGCAGCTTTCACCAGCCTCGACCCGGTAAAGCACTATCTCGCGCCCTGATTCCGAGCTTTGCGACACCCGGATTCTGCCTTCGTAGAGGAAAAACAGGCTATCTGGCACGTTATCCGGACCAAAAACCTGGCTACCTTTGGAAAACCGCACGATGCGCGCAGCCGACACAAGGCGATCGCGGACGGACCGCGGCAGCCTGCTTGTGCCTTGAAAACGTTCGGTCCAGTCCGTGATCGTCATCGCGCTTTCCTGATGGGTGCCACTATGCCGTCCTCAATCGGAGCAATGCGCGCCAGCAGTTCCCCTTTGTTCGAAGCGATATCCGCCAGGGTCAGATCATCCAGCACGGCCAAGAATGCATGAGTTGCCTTCTGCATCGCAAGTGACAGCTTGCAAATGCCGATCAATGGGCATGTGTTTTTCTCCGGATTGAAACACTCGACAACATCCAGCGGGCCCTCGGTCAATCTGATGACATCGCCGATGACAATTTCACCCGGTGGCTTGGCCAGCAAAAACCCGCCGCCCCGACCGCGCAAGGTCTTAAGGTATCCGGCGCGCCCAAGCTCGTGCACGATTTTCACTATGTGAGGTCGGGCCAACCCATGGACGCGAACGACATCGTCTACCCGAATACGATCAGGGGCCTTCAGTGCCGCAAGTTGCAAGGATCGCAGCGCATAATTCGAATAAGATGTCAGCTTCATTTTGTCCTCTCGAACAAAACTCTAAAAAGAATATAACTTTTCTACAAGTCCAGTGATTTTGTCACTGAAGACGATGCTGAACCCACCTATGTGGATTGCAAACGACAAGATCGGAAAGGAAGACTCATGTCACGAATTCCTGGTGATGTTGCTCTGATCGTCTCATCTGAAATCTCAACATGCTCCAAGTGGGCGCTGCGGCGCCTGTCCTCTGCGATGGCGGCCATTCGCCTTGTCGAAAAGGAACCGATCTAATGCTTGAAAGTTTTAGTGCAGAGACCCTGGCGCGGGTGCAATTTGCGTTCACAGTCTCGTTCCACATTGTCTTCCCGGCGTTTTCAATTGGACTGGCCAGCTATTTGGCAGTGTTGAACGGATTGTGGCTGCGAACGCGGGACGAAACCTATTTGAACTTGTTCAACTACTGGAAAAAAATCTTTGCCATGGCGTTTGGCATGGGCGTCGTTTCGGGCATTGTGATGTCCTATCAGTTCGGCACAAACTGGTCGGTGTTTTCCGATAAAGCCGGGCCGGTTGTCGGGCCGCTCATGGCGTATGAAGTGCTGTCAGCCTTTTTCCTCGAGGCCGGGTTTCTAGGCATTATGCTGTTTGGCCGGGACCGCGTAGGCGACAGGCTGCACATGTTCGCGACAGCCATGGTGGCGGTTGGCACGTTGATGTCGGCCACCTGGATTTTGGCTGTGAACAGTTGGATGCAGACACCTGCTGGCTTTGGTATCGGCGAAAACGAGCAGTTCATTCCGCTGGATTGGTGGGCCATCACATTCAACCCCTCATTCCCTTACAGGTTGGTGCATATGGTGCTGGCCGCCTTTCTGACCGTCGCCTTTGTGGTCGGCGCTGTCAGTGCGCTGCATTTGCTCCGCGACCGGGCGGATCGAGAATCCCGCCGTGCCTTTTCGATGGCCATGTGGATGGCGGTTGTGGTCACGCCGATGCAGATCATGGCGGGGGATCTTCACGGCCTGAACACGCTGGAACATCAACCTATCAAAGTTGCCGCGATGGAAGGTCATTTTGACCGGGAAGGCGATCATCAGCCCTTTGCCTTGTTTGGCATCCCAAACGAAAAAGACGGTCGGCTGGATCATGCGATCGAGATTCCGTATCTCGGCTCCCTGATCCTGACCCATACCATTGACGAGCAGATCAAGGGTTTGAACGAGTTCGACCGGGAAGAGTGGCCGCCGGTCGCGATTGTGTTCTTCAGCTTCCGGGTGATGGTCGCGATCGGCTTTGCGATGCTGGGCCTGGGCCTGTGGAGCCTTTGGGCGCGCTGGCGCAACGGGTTGTATGACTGGCCATGGTTACATCGCGCAGCGCTTGTGATGGGGCCAAGCGGGTTCGTCGCCGTGCTGGCGGGGTGGATCACGACCGAGGTCGGCCGACAACCTTATACAGTTTATGGCCTGCTGCGCACATCGGACAGTTTGGCCCCTGTGGACGCCCCGGCTGTTGCCACATCGCTAGTGGCTTTTGTGGTGGTCTATTTCTTCGTCTTCGGAGCGGGCGTATTCTACATCCTGCGCATGATGAACCAACGCCCAGCGACCCCGAAGACTGGTCTTCACGACGGGCCAGTCCGCGCCGCAGGTATTACACCTGCAGCACAGATTGATCCCAATTTCATTCCCGGCGCTCAGCCCAAGGAGAATTGATCATGCCATTCGATCTTGCCTTTATCTGGGCCGGTATTATCGCTTTTGCCGTTCTTACCTATGTGGTGCTTGACGGCTTTGATCTGGGTATCGGCATTCTGTTCCCGTTTGGGAAATCCGACCACGACAGAGATCTGATGATGAATTCGGTCGCGCCAGTCTGGGACGGCAATGAGACCTGGCTTGTGATGGGCGGCGGCGGGCTTTTTGCCGTCTTCCCGCTGGCCTATGCCGTCTTGATGCCAGCGCTCTACATCCCGATCACCCTGATGCTGTTAGGCCTGATCTTTCGCGGTGTGTCCTTTGAATACCGCTGGCGTACCAAACGCTGGAAGGGTGTGTGGGACATGGCCTTTTTCGGCGGCTCGGTGCTGGCCGCGTTTTGTCAGGGCGTTGCACTTGGTGCTTTGGTGCAAGGCATCGATATCGCCGACCGCACCTATGCGGGTGGCTGGTTTGACTGGCTGACGACGTTTTCAATCCTGACCGGGCTGGCTGTTGTCATCGGCTATGCCCTGCTAGGCGCGACATGGCTGGTTCTGAAGACCGAAGGCGACTTGCAGCTCCAAATGCGCGGCTATTCGTGGTGGCTGGGGGCCATGACACTTGCACTGATCGGACTGGTCAGCATCCTGACACCGTTTCAGGACGCGGTCTATTTCCAGCGCTGGTTCAACCTTCCGGGCAGCCTGATTTCGATGGTGGTTCCATTGCTTATGCTGGCCCTAACCTGGACGTTTTTTGCCGGGCTCAATGACCGGAAGGATCTGCAACCCTTCCTGTCGGCGCTTGGTTTCTTCGTACTGAGTTTCATCGGGATTGGCATCAGCTTCTACCCGATGATCATCCCGCCATCTTTGACAATCTGGCAAGCGGCCGCACCGGATGAAAGCCTTGCGTTTGCATTGGTTGGAACCGTGATCCTGATCCCGATTATCCTAGCCTACACGGCCTATGCCTATTGGGTGTTCCGCGGCAAGATGGACCCAAATGAGGGGTACCATTAATGGCCAAGCGGTCTTCGTTGTCCAAGTGGCTTTGGTTTGCCGGGCTTTGGCTGGCCGGGGTCGCTGTCTTGGCAATCGTCGCTTTTGCCATCCGTCTGATGATTTAAACGCCGAACAGCCAGGCACTTAGCCCGGACATCCAGTCCCAAAGCGATATAGTTTTCTTGCGATCCAATTGATATTCATTCATATTCGTATAAGAGAATTCAATGGAGGGATGTGATGTCATTTTCGCGCCGCAGGTTTCTGCAGGCCACCACGGTTGCGCCGTTGGTAAGCGCCTTTCCAACTCTTTCGAAAGCCGAAGTTTCAATTGGGTCCGCAACCCTTACAACCATAAGCGATGGCTACCTTACATTGCCCGGCAGCTTCCTGTTCGCGCCCATGCTGCAAGACGACCTTGCGCCGATCCTGGCCGAGTATGGTGTGTCGGGCGAAACGCTCCTGCCCGAGTGCAACCTGACCCTTTATCGCGATGGGAAGAATACGGTTCTTTTTGATGTGGGATCCGGCGCGGATTTCATGCCTTCCGCCGGGACGGTGCTGGACAGTCTGGACGCTGCTGGGTTGGCACCGGAAGACATCACACATGTCGTGTTCACCCATGCCCATCCCGATCACATCTGGGGCCTTCTGGATGAGTTTGACGAGCCTGTGTTCTACAACGCGACCTATATGATGGGACGAGCCGAGTGGGATTACTGGTGGAACCCGGAAACCGTGTCTGACATCGGAGAGGCCCGCGCTGCCTTTGCCGTGGGTGCCAAGCGTCGAATGCAAGCGATCGAAGACAGCGTTCACCTGTTCGATACCGATCAAGAGATACTGCCAGGGATCGCTTCCGTCGCGACGCCCGGACATACGCCGGGGCACATGTCCTTTGAGATCAGGCAGGGAAATTCAGCCGCGATGATTGCAGGCGATGCGATTGGCAATCACCACGTGGCGTTTCGCAAACCAAGCTGGCTCAGCGGGTCTGATCAGAACGCCGAACTGGCTGCGACAACCCGGCAGATGCTGTTTGATCGCCTGACGCACGAAGACCTGAGCCTTGTTGGATTTCACCTGCCCAACGGAGGCATTGGTCGCGCCGTTGCAGACGGTGACGGTTATCGGTTTATCGAGGGTTGATCATGCACAAAACTATCTCTCTGATCCTTCTGGCGTCGCCGGCTTTTGCCAGCGAAGATATTGCAGATCAGTATCCGGGATCCCCGCTGTACTCCAAACCGGTCGAAGTCATTCCACATGTATGGTCCGCGATAGGTGCAACTGCCCCGCCAACCTACGACAACAGTGGTCACAACAATAACCTCAGCTTCATTGTGACGGGGGACGGCGTCATCGTGATCAATGGCGGGGCGGCCTATATTCTGGCACGGGCATTACACGAAGAAATCAAGGCCATCACGGACCAACCCGTGAAACTGGTCATCGACGAGAACGGTCAGGGTCATGCTGTGTTGGGCAATTCGTACTGGGCCGAACAGGGTGTACCGATCCTGGCACATGTCGACGCGGCGCATGAGGTCGAGGAACAGGGAAACCGGTTGCTTGAGCAAATGAAGGGCTACAACCGGGACAAGGCCGAAGGCACGTTCATTGCCGCCCCGACCGAGACGTTCGAAGACAAGAAAACCATCGAAATGGGAGGGTTCCGGATTGACGTGCTGCATCTGGGCCCCGCGCACGGGCCGGGTGATACCCAGGTGTGGCTGCCCGATCAGGGCCTTGTCATTGCCGGGGACATGGCCTTTCACGAGCGTATGCTACCCATTTTTGAGGACACAATCGTGCTGGACTGGATCGAAACCTGGGAAAAAGCCTTCGAGCCCTTGAATGCCACCTATGTCATTCCGGGGCACGGCCATCCGACCAACATGGATCAGGTCCGTCGATACACGCACGACTATCTTGTCTATCTGCGCGAGAAAGTCGGCGAACATCTGGACAATGGCGGGGATCTGGCCGAGGCCTACTATGTTGACCAAAGCCCCTACGCAAATCTCGATACGTTCGAAGAACTGGCGACTCGCAATGCCGGACGCGTGTACGAGCAGATGGAGTTTGAGTAGGCGGGTGCCACCGGGTGTCGCCAAATTGAATACCCCGAGATTGATATTTCGACTGCCGGTTAGACCCGCCACAATTGCGCGAAGTCAAGGACGCTCTGAATCAGCCGATGCATGGTGGTTCAACTGACCACGAGCCAGCGGTTTGAATGGAACAACTCATTGATCAGATTGGTGAACCAAAGCTACTGATGGCGTCAGGCGCTGGTGTCGGGCTTGTCTTTGGCGCGGCCGCCTACCATTCGCGGTTTTGCTTACGGGCTGCGACGGTAGAGGTTGCGCAACTTTCGTTTGGGCCAAAACTGGCGATCTGGCTTGTGGCGTTTGCTGCCGGGCTGGCAATGGTTCAAATCGCAATTCTGTCAGGTCATCTGGATGTCAGCACCGCGCGGCAACTTGCCGGAACCGGCAGCCTGTCTGGCGCCGTAATAGGGGGTCTGTTGTTCGGAATCGGCATGGTTCTGGCGCGGGGCTGTGCCAGCCGGCTCCTGGTTCTGTCTGCCTCAGGCAACCTTCGGACAATTGTGACAGGCCTTGTTCTGACCTTGACGGCGCAGGCATCGTATCGCGGCGTTCTGGCCCCGGTGCGCGAAAAACTGGCCGGGATCTGGACAGTTTCCGGCGGGTCAGAAAGGTTGCTGCTCGAAACCACGCCTGTTGTCGGGATCGCTTGTGGGCTGGCCTTGCTGGGAGCCCTAGCATTTGGCATGTCGCAGAACCTGCGAAAATCAGAACTGCTCTCAGCAGCGCTTGTGGGCACGGCGGTTTTTGCGGGCTGGTTCCTGACTTACCGGGTCGCTGCGGTTTCCTTCGAGGTGGTTCCCGTTCAATCCATCACCTTCACAGGACCGTCCGCCGACACCCTGATGGCATTGGTCAATGAACGCGTGTTGCCCATGAGTTTCGGACTGGGGCTGGTTCCCGGCGTCTTTATGGGTGCCCTGAGCGTCGCGCTTGTCACCGGTGAGGCCAAGATCCAACGGTTCGAGGCCGACACACCGATGGAGAGTTACCTGGCCGGAGGTGTTCTGATGGGGTTTGGCAGCATGCTGGCAGGCGGATGCGCCGTTGGGGCCGGTATGTCGGGCGGCGCCAGTCTTGCACTGACGGCATGGGTTGCCATCTTTTGCATGTGGATCGGTGCGATTGGAACCCATGTCCTGATGACCTCGGGGCGCGACGCCAGATCGGTCAATTCGTAGTCCGATCTAGCTGGTTATTGCGCCGCCAAAGGCTGCCGGGCCAACTGGCACTGGGACCAAAGGTCTTCAAGTGCTGTGACCAATCGATCAATGTCCTGCTGCGTGTGAACAGGGGACGGCGTGATCCTCAGACGCTCGGTCCCTTTCGGCACAGTCGGGTAATTGATGGGCTGTATGTAGATGCCGTAGTCCTTCAGAAGCGTGTCCGAGATGAACTTGCACTTGATCGGGTCGCCCACCATCGCGGGAATGATATGGCTGGGGTTGTCGATATGGGGCAAACCTATCGCATCCAGCTTGGCCCGCACTTCGGCCACCCGCTGTTGTTGCATCGAACGCTCCCGATCGCTGTCCTTCAGATGCCGGATCGAGGCCGCCGCCCCGGCCGCAATGGCGGGTGGCAGCGCGGTGGTAAATATGAATCCACTGGCGAATGAACGCACAAAATCACAAACCTCGGCCGAGGCCGCGATGTAACCGCCCATGACGCCGAAGGCCTTACCCAACGTGCCTTCAATGACCGTCAGCCGGTCCATAAGACCCTCGCGTTCGGCAATACCGCCACCCCTTGGACCATAAAGACCAACGGCGTGGACCTCATCAAGATAGGTCATCGCATTGTAGCGCTCGGCCAGATCGCAGATCTCTTTGATCGGGGCGATGTCTCCGTCCATCGAGTAGACGCTTTCAAACGCGATCAGTTTCGGCTGGTCAATCGGCAGTGCGGCCAGCTTCGATTCCAGATCGGCCAGATCGTTGTGTTTCCAGATCACCTTTTGGGCGCGGGAATGACGAATCCCTTCGATCATCGACGCGTGATTCAGCGCGTCAGACAGGACGACACAGCCCGGAATGCTTGAGGCCAGAGTACTCAGGGCGGCCCAGTTGGACACATATCCCGAGGTGAACAAAAGCGCGGCTTCCTTGCCATGAAGATCAGCCAGCTCATCTTCGAGCAACACGTGATCATGCGTGGTGCCGGAGATGTTGCGCGTTCCTCCTGCCCCGGCTCCGGTGCGATCCAGCGCGTCATGCATGGCTTGCAGCACCTTGGGGGATTGTCCCATGCCCAGATAGTCGTTCGAACACCATATAGTGACCTCGCCCGGCCCATTGTGACAGGTCGCGCTGGGGAATTGCCCCCTGTGGCGTTCAAGCTCGGCAAACTCGCGATAATTGCCTTCATCACGCAAGCGCGTCAGTTTGGATCGGAAGAAGCCTTGGTAGTTCATTAGTTCCCCGCTGCCTCAGCAACAATGTCAGTGAGAAGGGCCTGCACTTTCTGCATCGGCCCATCTGGGTATGATCGATACCCTACCATGACCTGGCCTTCCCGATCTGTGACAAAGATACCATAAGGACAAAACTCGATATTCATCGGGTCCGCTTCCATCACCTCGCGCGAGATGACGGCCGAGCAGAACAGGAAGATATCGGCATCGTCGAAAATCGTCACTTCGCTGCCCACATCCTGACCTGTGCGGTTCAGCATGTCACCAACATGGCTGACGGAATCGATCACCAGCCCTTTGCCGACAATCGCGCTTTCGACGGCAAAGGTTGCGTCATCGAAGCTGCCATCAAATGGCACCAGTATTGGCTCGGCGGCGGCTGCACCAGCGGTCATGGCAAGTGCCAAAAGTGTCGTCTTCATATTGCAGCTCCTTCTTCGTTCAGCGCCGTCAGATCTGCGGCCGGGGCCTTTAAACGTTATGCGGAGAGTTCAAAGAGACGCCCTTGATGCCTGATACGCAAAAAGGACGTCCAATCGCCTCAACCGAACATGTCGGCGGTAATTCCTGAATACCAACCCTCAGATTCTTCGTAGGTGGCTTTGCGCAGATCAGCGCTTTCGCCTGTTTGGGAAATGAACCCATCCACCTTGGCGATCTTTTCGGGTGTCGCCTCGTAAGTAGCGCCAACTTTGACGCCATCATTGGTTTCGATGAGGGACCAGCAGGTGTTCGAGAACTTGGCCGGGAACACTTTGGATCCCGTCAACGCACCACGCACAGCATTGGCGCACACCTTGGCCTGGCTGTTGGCCGAGAACCCCGATTTGGGCATGTCCCCTTGTTGCGAGGCATCCCCCAGGACATAGATGTCGGGATCGGCCTTGGTGGACATGTCCGCCGCGTTGACCGGAGCCCAGTTGCCATCGGTCACACCCGCAATCTCGGCAATACGACCGGCTTTCATGGCCGGGATAACATTGCAGACATCAACCTTGGTTTCCTCACCATCAATCGTCACAGTCATTGCAGCCGGGTCCACACTGACATTGCCGCCACCGAAATCTTCACCGATCCAGTCGATCATCCCTTCGTAATGGTTCGCCCAACCTTCCTGGAACAGCGCCATTTTCGAGAATTTTGGCTTGGGATCCGCAACGATGATTTTGGCAGTGGGGTTATTGGCTTTCAGATAATGCGCGACCATCGAGACCCTCTCATACGGGCCGGGCGGGCAACGATACGGGTTTGTCGGGGCCACCATTGCAAATGTGCCGCCTTCGGGCATCGCCATCAGTTGCGCTTTCAGCAGTTCGGTTTGTGATCCGGCCTTATACGCGTGGGGCATCGCATTTTGTGCCGAGATGTCCCAACCGGGGACGGCCATATCGACGAAATCAATACCGGGGCTGAGGATCAGCTTGTCGTATTTCACGCTGCCACCACCGGCAAGCGATACTGTCTTGGCATCGCGGTCGACACCTACGGCCCAGTCATGCACGACATTTACACCACCGGCTGCGAGGCCGCCATATGAATGGCCGATATCCTCGATCTCTTTGAAGCCTGCAAGATAGAGGTTTGAAAAGAAGCAGGTGTAATAGGTCCGCGTCGGCTCGATAAGTGTTACGTCGATCTCGCCTTTGCTGTCTTTGGCGATATAGCGGGCTGCGGTCGCACCACCTGCACCCCCTCCGACAACGACGACGCGTGGTTTGGCATGGCCATCCGCCAAAACCATTGGCGCTGCCACGGCGGCCGTCGCCACGGCGGTTTTGCCCAGAAAAATCCTCCTGTTCATCTTCATTGCAGTCTCCTCCCTGTTTTGCCTCAGTTGTCGAGGCTGTTGAAATACGCCGCCAAGGCGGCGATTTCTTCATCGTTGAGCCGTCCTGCTATCATTTGCATGACAGGATGGTTGCGTTGCTTGGTCTTGTAGGCATGCATGGCGACAACAAATTCGTCTTCCGGCCATAGTACGATTGACGGGATGCCCGCATCCCCTCCGTCCGCCTGATGGCAGGTTGTGCATTCACTGCTTAGATACGCGCCATATTCGGGATCGCCCTGAATTGCCAAAATGGCCTGATCGATGTCATGATCGGTTGCCGTTGCAGTTGGGTCCGCTTCGGGGATGTTTGCGGGGTCATCCGAAAACAACCGCAGATACGCGATGACATTGTGCCGGTCTTCAGGGTTTTTCAGCCCACGAAAGCTCATACGTGTTCCAGAGGCGTAAGACCGTGGGTTTTCCAGAAACGCATCCAGGGTTTCAGCATGCCATTCCAGCCCACTGGATCCAGCGCGCTGAATGCTTTTGGAATAGGTAAACTCCTTCAACCCGGCGGCGGGGCGGCCGAACAAGCCGTTCAGATGCGGTCCAATACGGTTCCGCGCCCCTTCGCCGACCTGATGGCAGCCTTTGCATTTTGCGAAAACCTTCTTTCCAGCCTCGGGATCCCCGAGCGTATTCGCCGCCGCGACGGTAGAAACCGTCATGGCGAGAACTGAGAAATAGAGTCGCAAAAATGGCACCATCTACTATTCACCGATTGATTTGAGATACGCTGTTATTGCGGCCCGGTCTTGCTCTTTCTTCAACCCGGCAAAGCTCATCTTGGTGCCTTTCATATAGGCCTTTGGCTTTGCCAGGAATTCGTCCAGCGTAACCTCGTCCCAAACACGGCCTTCGTCATGTGCCGCTTTGAAGACGGACGAGTAACTGAAGCCATCAACCGCACCGAATTCCCGCCCGATCAAAGCGTTCAACTGCGGGCCCACCTTGTTGGTGGCCCCTTCCCCGACAGCATGGCAGGCCTTGCACTTCTTGTAGACTTTTTTGCCCGCCGCGACCAATTCAGGGTCTATTCCGGCGGTGCTGGCAGTGCCATCTGCAGAAACTGCGGGTGTTTCGGTGTCAGCGGCTGACGTCGAGGTCGCAGTGAACGTCGGCGTATCGGACGTGGTTGCGTCATTCATCACCGACTCTCCGCCCTCTTCCGGCGTGACGTCCAGGAACGTGGCCCGCATGGTGATTTCCACGCTGTCTTTGCAGTTCTCCATACAGGGTTCGACGGACCATTCGGCGTATTCCAGATCAGGCCGATCATCGATAACAAAGCCGTCCTTATTGTACATACCGAACGCTGCGAAATTTTCTTGGGTCAACTCGAACTCATCATCCACCAAATCGTTGGAATACAGAATATAAGCAACGATTGCATAGGTTTCGTCAGCGCTTAGCGTTCCGGCCTCGCCAAAAGGCATCGAGCGGTTCACGTAGTCCCAGACCGTAGACAAATGCGGCCAGTACGAGCCGACGGTTTTAACCGGATCCTTGTCGGCCAACGTGTCAAAACCGCCAGCAAGAACCGGCCAATTGTCGACGCCTTCGGCAAAATCTCCGTGGCAGGAGGCGCATTTATCGGCAAAGACCTCTTCCCCCGTGAACACATCGCCTGAACCTTCCGGCAGACCACGCCCATCCGGAAGAACATCTACATCCCATGCAGCGATCTCTGCCGGAAGAGCTTCACGTCCAACCCCAAGTTTCCCGTCATGTGCGGGCGCCTGTTCTGAAACGCCCATACTGGCAGGGGCCGGGCTGCTGTTGGCCTGCACCTCCTGCAATTGCGTTTCCAGTTCGGCAACCCGCGCCGCATTTTCGTCCGCCAATGCCCGCGCTGCGGCCTCATGAGTCTCGACCTGCGACAGCCGTGTCTTCAGCGTGTCAATCTGGCCGTCGCCATACCCGCGATTTGCAACCGCCACAGCGAGGCTGGAAACCAGCGCGATGCCACCAAATACAGGAAGATAGATACTACTAAGAGACTTCGACATTCTCGGCGATCCCTTCTGCATTCACGTACCAGGTCTGGATACAATTGTTATGATAGACAGAGTTTTCGCCGCGCTTTTCACGCAGCTGTTCCTTGGTCGGTTGGACATATCCGGTTTCATCCATCGCCCGGCTTTGCAGCAGCATCGGCGCGCCGTCCCAGTCCGTATCCAGATAGAACCGAGTCAGGGCCTTTGTGTCACCCTGTTTCCCCAGCCGCGCCGTGTCCCAGGTAATGCCTCCGTCTTTGGAGACGTCGACCCTGGTGATCTGACCATGGCCGGACCATGCAAGACCGGAAATGATCAACGGGCCCTGGCCATGTTTGATCGGCATCTGAGGGCTGGGAGAGGTAATGACCGATTTCGCGTCCATGACCCAGGTCCATTTCCGCGCAACTCCGTTTTCATACACATCCGTGTATTTCGACGTTTCTTCGCGGCTTTCCACGGCTGCATCCGTCACCTCAACCCGGCGGAGCCATTTGACCCACATGTTGCCTTCCCAGCCGGGCACGACCAGACGCAAAGGATAGCCATGCTCCATCCGCAGCGCCTCGCCGTTGGCCTTGAACGCGACCAAAACGTCATCCAGCGCTTTTTCCATTGGGATCGACCGGCCGTTGGACGACGCATCCGCGCCTTCGACATAGACCCATTTGTCCGCAAAGTCCCCGGCCGCATCCAAACCGGCCTCTTGCAGCAACAGGCGCAGCGGCACACCGGTATATTCCATGTTGTGAATCATGCCATGGGTGAATTGCACACCATTCAGCTGTGCACCTGCCCATTCCATGCCGGTATTGGCGGCGCATTCACAGAAATAGACATGGTTTTCGCGCGGGAACCGCTGAAGATCGTCATAGGTGAAGACCAGCGGCTGATCGACCAACCCGTTGATCATCAGGCGATAGTCACCTTTGCTCAGTTCGATGGCGCCGGAATGGTGCCGTTCGAATGCGCATCCCTGCGGCGTGATCGTCCCGTCAAGCGCATGAATCGGCGTGAAGTTGATCGATGATATCGGCGAAGCCGTCAACCATTCCACGTTCCGACGCACCACATCGCTTTCGAAGTGAATCGGAAGGCCATAGGGCGTTTCATCAACGCCTGCGCCGGTGTACGAGGCCCAGTCCTGCAGGTCGGTGATCAACGGGTCAGCAGATTGGGCGGCAACCGAGCCCGCAACCGAGCCGGCCGCGATCGCGGCGCCGCCTCTCAGGAAGGCTCGGCGGGACGGCTTGAACATCTCATCCATGTCTCAAGTCTCCAGTTTTATTTAAACGCCGACAACGTCGACATTGGTGTTATCCTGTACCGTCACGGTACCCAGCTTGCGAATGTGGCTTTCCACGACATCCCAGATCTGCGGACCTTCGGTGTCTTCATTAACCGACGCCCATCCGGCGACCACATAGGATTTAGCCGGATCGATCGCCTCGCCCGTGTTCACAAGCGTCATGTTCGAGATACGTTCGCCCTGCGGCTTGGACACGTCGATCCGATAGCCAAGCCCACCAGTGCGCACCATATCGCCGCCTTGTTGGTAATAGGGATCCGGGTTGAAGATGTTGTCAGCAACATCTTCAAGCACGACTTTCAGGAAATCCCCTGTCATCTCGGTGCGATAGGCTTGACCATAAGACATCGAAGTCACGCCAAAGATATCTTCGCGGGTGATATCCTGACCGGGCACCAGCGATGGGCCCCAGCGTACACCGGGGCTGAGCGCGATTTCCGCGTCACGCTCGCTGAGCAGTGCGTCGCAGATCAGGTCGTCCCAGGTACCATTGAAATTCCCGCGCCGATACAAAAGGCTGTCGGTCTGCCCGATGACTTCGGAC
Source organism: uncultured Ruegeria sp. (assembly GCF_947489545.1). Lineage (NCBI taxonomy): Bacteria > Pseudomonadati > Pseudomonadota > Alphaproteobacteria > Rhodobacterales > Roseobacteraceae > Ruegeria > uncultured Ruegeria sp. The sequence goes on from NZ_CANLDZ010000004.1 coordinate 142,328, forward strand.
ATCTCGGCCAGATAGGGCGCGCGCTGTTCGTCGATCAGGGCGGCCACTTCGGCGTCCGAAGTTATCACATCCGAGAAGATTGGGATCAGTTTCGCCCGATACCCCATCATCCGACCGTCACGGATATCAAGATCAACACGGCTAACGAATTTTCCGTTCGAGCCTGACGGCACGATGATGGTTTCACCAACCTGTACCGGCTCGGGCAGGGCGTCGTGCGTATGGCCAGACAGGATGACGTCGATTCCAGGGACAACGCTCGCCATCTTCTTATCAACATCGAACCCATTGTGGCTGAGCACGACGACACATTCCGCCCCGGCGGCGCGCACCTCTTCCACCATCGCGGCCATGTGTTCGTCACGGATGCCAAAGGCATATTCAGGGAACATCCAGCCGGGATTTGCGATGGGCATGTACGGGAACGCCTGCCCAATGACCGCGATCTTTGTGCCGCCGCGTTCAAACATTTTGTAGGGGGGGAACAGCTCGGTCGGTTCGTCCCATTCCGCGTCAAAGATATTCTGCCCCAAGGCCGCAAAGGGCAGCTGTTCAACCAACTCGGCGACGCGATCACTGCCTAAGGTGAATTCCCAGTGAAATGTCATGGCGTCCGGCGCCAGGGCGTTCATCACATTGACCATGTCCTGGCCCTGCGTCTTCAGACAGGTGTAAGAACCGTGCCAGGTATCGCCGCCATCCAGAAGAATGGCGTCTGGACGATCTGCGCGGATTGCCTTGATCACAGTTGCAACCCGATCAAGCCCGCCAACCCGCCCATAGGTCTGTGCAAGCGATGAAAAATCCCCGGAACTCAGCGCATAGTGGCTTGGGCTGCCATCGGCGATGCCATAGAGTTTCCGGAAGTCAGCACCCGTCACATGTGGTACAACGCCCTTGTTGCCGCCGACGCCAATATTTATTGACGGCTCGCGGAAATAGATCGGTTTCAGCTGTCCGTGGATATCCGTGACATGGATCAGGGAGACATTGCCGAACGTGTCGAACTCTAACAACTGGTCCTGTGTCAGAGACTGTTGTGCTGCAAGCCGAGCCCAATTCCCGAAACCGGACGCGCCGACAATGGCTGAAGCTGCCATCCCGACCTGCAAAAAGTCCCGACGCGAAATCATAGTTGCCAGCTCCCGTAAACACATGCGCATGTTTGAATTTTAAGTTAGTGCAATGGCCCCGTGCATGACACGGGGCCAGTCAGATCATCAGTTTCTTACAGAAGGCGTCTCGACCGACAGGCCCTGGCCGCGCGACGCTATGTAAAGCTCCAGCGCTTTGAACTCGTCACCGCCTTCTTTGAAGGGTGTGGCCCGAATGTTCTTCATGCATCCTTTGAAGCGCCCGTGGATGGAATTCAGCTTGGCGTTCTTTAAACGATAGGTGGGAAAGCCATTGACCTGGCCCTGGGACAGGTGGTCCGCCCGGATCATGACGCCATAATTGTCTTCGTGACAATTCGAGCAGGCCATGTCCAGCTGACCGACACGCGTATAGTACAGGTCCTTTCCTTTTTCCCAGAAAGGCGCGGCATCGCCGTCGATGGCAACTTCGACAGGCATACCACGTGATTGCACGCCAATAAGCGCGGTCATCGCCGTCATCTGGCCGCCCGACCATTTCCAAGGCTCGGCACCCATATGTTCGACACGGCTGCGGTTGATCAGATCTTCCAGCGTAACAAGTTCGCCGTTTTCGACACGTGGCAGCTGAGCTCGTAGCCCTGCGAAATCTTCAACACTCTCATGGCAGGACGCGCATGATTTCTCGGCTGACCCATCGACCTGCTCCCACAGATCCTCGGCTTGCTCAACGAACACAAATGCCGGGTTGTCAAAGTCGTCCACTTCCAGGGCCTGAGTTTCCGGCGAACGAAACCGCCATCCGGAATAGATAGTGTCGATATTTTCCAAATGATCCGGCGCTGCCACCTCAGTGATCATTGCCTCACCGTCAATGCTCAGCGAATTGCTGTCCTGAGCAGTCGCGGCGCCGGCCAACCCAATCGCTGCTGCCGTAATCCATAATGTCGCGCGCATGTGGCTACCTCCCTGGCTCTGCACCCTTGTCTTCTTACGAGACCGATATTTTTTTGCTTTCTTCGTAGACGGACCCGTCATCGTCATACCAGGTGAACTTGAACTCACCGGTTTCCGGGACAACAGCTTCGAACTGGAAATAGGGGTTGGTTGAAATCGCCGGTTCCAACGTCACATCGATCACGTTCTGGCCATTGAATTCAGCGGTGAAGCGATTGATGATCGAGCGTGGGACGATGTTGCCATCATCGTCTTTACGCTGCCCGCTTTCCATCTTGTGGCTGATCAGGGTCTTGATGGTGATCGTCTCACCTGCTGCCGCCGTTTTTGGGACTTTGACCCGGGGTTTTACACCAGATGCCATAGTGTCTCTCCTTGCGTTTCGTGAGTTCAGCCGCCGCAACCGCCGATTGTTACTTTGACATTGGCTTTCGCCATCTGGAATGAACCGTCTTCCATCTTGGCGATGGCAACAACGTTCTGTGTTGCGGCAAGGCGAATACGCGTTGATGCACTGCGTGACGCGCTGAGCGGGCCAAAGTTGAACGTTGCGACGTTCGGCACCGGGTTGCCGTCTGCGTACAGCGTGATCGAAACGGCACCGGGTGCTTCGACCTTGACGGGTACGGTATTACCGTTCTCTGCGATTTCCGGCGCGGTCAGTACAACCACACCTTCCCCAATGTCAGCGCCCCCGGTCAGGGCTGCGATCGCTTCGTCCGTCAGGCTGGCAAACGCCGGAAGACCGGTAAAGCTTGCCAGGGCAAGCGTACCGGAGCCGATCGCGAGGATTTTTCGCCGTGTCAGTTCCATATCATGCTCCAAATTTCGTGGATTACTGTTCTTTCAGCGTCATCAGGTAGGCCACGACATCTTCGACCTGCTGCGCGGTCAAAATGCTCTGGCCTGCGAAATCATCCAGTGGCCGCTCATAGCCGCTGTCGATGTAGAAAGCGGGCATGATCGTCCCTTCGAACATATTCTTCGAGTTCGAAACGATCCCGCGGAGTTCAGCTTCGGTCCAACGATCCGCTACGCCGTCCATTGGTGGGCCAACTTCGCCGTGGAAGCCTTCTTCGGGTATTTCCGAGTTGGTATGGCAGGCGAGGCAGTTACCCTCTTTGCGGTTTGCAAAAACCGCCCTGCCCGTTGCTGGATCACCGGCGACGCCGGTCAAGGATGTTTCAACCGCGCCATCCGTAAAGGACACGTCCATCGGTTTCAGTTCACCCGCTGTGGCGGTTGATGCACATAGCATCATGGCAAAGCCTAGCTTCAACGCGTTTCTCATGCCTCCTCCCAAAGACGATTCTTGTCGGTCGTTTTCTGCACACTAATGCACACATTCGGCAGTTCGCAACAATAAATTCATTTAGATGAATTTTTCAATTACTTTGCTGATGCAGAAAATTTCGCACTAAAATTTCAAAGCCAACGGATCATCAGCCGTTTTGCTCTTCAAACTTGCGGGCATGATATTTTTGGAACGGCTCGTCCCCTTCATATCCTTTTTCGACAACCCAGTTCAGCATATTGAAGGTTGTCCACCGACCAAAGGCACCGGGCATTTTGGCCACTGCAGCTTGCGGAGCAGTCAGGTCATCGCCCACCGCGGATGGAAAGAAATAGATGCTGGGTGTAAACAAGGCGCCCCAGCGTTTTACCATGTCCTTTTCGGGCAGCACAGTGCCATCGAAATCGGTCACCTCGACATCCCCGAACATGTTGATCTGTAAAACAAAATAGTTGTCTTCGATGAATTGTTCGATTTCCGGGATGACAAACACCTCTTCATGCATCTTCTTGCAATAGATGCAGCCGCGCTGTTCGATGATAATCATCAGGCGCTTATCTTCCGCATTAGCCTCGGCCAGGTCTTCGCGCAAATCCATGAATGTATCGCGCATCCAAGGTGCCTTGTGCAGGCCATCATGGCCAAGCTCGGCCGCAAGGGCCGCCGGAACCATCAGCATCAAAACCAACGTTAGGACTAGTCTTTTCATGATCTCCTCCTGGGATTTATCCAATCGCACTGAACCAAGGCACATGTTCCAGCATCCATTGAGCAATGTAGTTGATCGAGTTGGTAGCGATCAGAATGCCAAAAAGGATCAAGAACGCCCCCATCAGTTTCTCGATCAAGCCAAGGTGTTTTCGAAACCGGCCCATCCCGGACATGAATGGCCCGATGAACAAGGCGGCAACAACGAAGGGCAAGGTCATGCCCAGCCCATATGCCAATAGCAGCAGCGCCCCTTGATCGGCAGTGTCTTGCCCCGCAGCCGTAAACAGGATTGCCGCCAGAACCGGCCCAACACAGGGCGTCCAACCAAATGCAAATGCCAACCCGATGACGTAGGCCCCCAACAGGCCAACATTCGAGGTGTCGCCAGCATCGGCGCGGAATTGGCGGTACAGAAAGTCGATTTTGATCACCCCAAGGAAATGCAGGCCCATCGCAATGATGATCGCGGCCGCAAACCAGCGCAGTACATCAAAATACTCTCTCAGCAGGCCGCCGAACACGGTCGCGGTTGCACCAAGTCCCACAAAAACCGTAACGACGCCCAACGCGAAACAACACGCGGCCAGAACAGCCCTGACCCGCACCGCTTGCGAAATTTCAGCCTTTGCCGAAATCTGGTTCATCCCAACGCCGGCAAGATAGCTCAGGTAGAAAGGCACGATGGGTAAGATACAAGGCGACAGGAAGGACAGCAGCCCAGCGACACTTGCACCCATAATCGTCACGTCAAACATGTCGCTCTGGCCTCACAGCTTGAGATATTCAAAAATATAATTATGATGAAAGAACCAGTCCTCGTCAATTTGGGACGTCTGAAAATGATAAAGGCGTTGGTCGCCTGTTTAGCTCTGATGTTGCCGGTTTCAGCAACAGCTGACCCCTATCTGCTGATGGCAGAGGAACAGGGGTGCTATTGGTGCGCCAAATGGAACGAGGAAATCGCACATATCTATCCAAAAACCGCAGAAGGGCGCACCGCCCCTTTGCAGCGTTATGACGTGCACAGCGAAGCACCCGACGTTGCGTTCGATCGCAGGGTTCACTTTACTCCAACATTTATTCTGGTTGAAAATGGTCGTGAAGTCGGGCGAATTGAGGGATACCCGGGGGAAGACTTTTTCTGGGGCCTGCTGGCCATGATGTTCGAACGCGCAGGAATAGACTTGAAACAAACCGGGTAAAGGAAACCTTTTTGTGACCTACAACACTGAAAGCACACCTCAAACTGTTTCGCGTCTGCCGGTGTTCGACAAGAACATCTGTGCAGAAGACATGCAGCGCATGATGGAAAATGCGCAACGCGCATCCAACTTTCTGAAGGCCATCAGCCACGAAGGCCGGTTGATGATTATGTGCCATCTGGCATCGGGCGAAAAATCGGTGACTGAGCTTGAGGAGCTGCTCTCCGCCCGACAAGCCGCTGTTTCACAGCAATTGTCGCGCCTTCGCTATGAGGGGCTCGTTGTGCCAAGGCGCGAAGGCAAGGCCATCTACTACAGCCTGGCGGACGACCGACCAAGACAAATCATGGAGGTCGTGTACGATCTGTTCTGTCGTACAGACTGACCGGTTAGGTAACTGGTATTTGGTCGGGGGAGGACCCAGGTGCTGGAGACACTCGGAGAAGCAAACACTGCCGCACTGATCGGTTTGATCGGTGGAATCGCACTTGGCCTTGCCGCCAGAATCGGGCGGTTTTGTACGCTTGGTGCAATCGAAGACGCGCTTTACGGGGCCGACAACCGTCGCTTGAAAATGTGGGCCATTGCCATCGGTGTCGCCATTGTCGGGGCGCATCTGGCAATTGGGTTCGGCATGCTTGACGGGTCGGAAACCGCTTATCTTGATCGCGTTTGGAACCCGCTTGGCACCATCATCGGGGGTCTGATGTTCGGCTACGGCATGGCGCTGAGCGGAAATTGCGGCTACGGCGCTTTGGCGCGTCTGGGGGGAGGCGACTTGCGGTCTTTTGTCATCGTCGTCGTGATGGCGTTATCCGCCTATTTCGTGATGTCCGGACCATTGGCCCATGCCCGCGTTTGGTTGTTCCCCGAAGTGACGGGTGCCACTTCTCCTCAGGGGTTCGCGCAGTTGTTTGAAGTTTACGGTGTGGCCCCTTTGGTCACCGGCCTCGTGATCGGAACCGGGCTTGTTGTGCTCGCCATCGCACGCGCCGAAACGCGGCCATCATACAAACAAATCTTTTGGGCATCTGTGGTCGGGCTTGCTGTGGTATCTGGCTGGGCGGGCACCTATTGGATCGCCACAACCGGGTTTGATGCCGAGCCAATTGAAACACACACCTTCGCGGCGCCGATCGGAGACACCATCATCTATGGGATGACCGCTTCGGGCAATGCCTTGTCGTTTAGCGTCGGATCGGTCGTGGGTGTCGTCATTGGGGCGGTTTTAGGATCATATTCCAAGGGCCATTTCCGATGGGAAGCGTGTGAAGATCCCCGAGAATTGCGGCGCCAGTTACTAGGCGCCGCTATCATGGGCCCCGGCGCAATTCTTGCGGTCGGCTGCAGCGTTGGTCAGGGAATCTCGGCGTTTTCGGTGCTTGCCTTCAGCGCACCAATTGCCTTTATCGCAATCTTCGCAGGGGCCGCCATCGGGCTGCGTCAGCTGATTACGGGGTTTGCTCCGGCCGAATAGGGCGCGCTTTCCAAGGTGGAGTTGACAGGTCGAGCCGTCGCTCTGTAGAGCAAGCAACCCTTTGACCAACACGCACCCACATAAGAAAACGCCCGCCGGATTGGCGGGCGTTTCATGTGTTTCAAGACTACGGTTCAGATCTTTGCGCGTTCCGATTTCAGCGCCAGCCACAGACAGTAGCACATCATCAAAACCACCAGCGTAAACGGTATGCCCGTTGACACCGCAGCGCCCTGAAGCGCCGACAGGCCACCGCCAAGCAAGAGTGCAATAGCCACCAGCCCTTCAAGTGTGCACCAGAACACGCGCTGCACCACAGGCGCGTCCATCTTGCCACCCGCGGTGATCGTGTCGATCACAAGCGAGCCGGAATCTGACGATGTGACAAAGAAGATCACAATCAGGACCAGCGAAATGGGGGCGACGATGCTGTAGAGCGGCAGTTCCTTCAGGAAACCGAACAGCGCGCCTTCGGGGGCGTAGCTGTCGATCACTGTGGCGCGGACACCTTCTGCACCACCTGCGTTCAGCATGTCGATGGCTGCGCCACCAAAGGTGGACATCCACAGCGCACAGACTGCGGTCGGTGCCAGCAAGGCGCAAATGATGAACTCACGCACCGTACGGCCCCTTGAGATGCGGGCGATGAACATGCCTACGAAAGGCGACCATGCAATCCACCAGGCCCAATAGAAGGTTGTCCAGCCGTGGAAGTAACTGGTGTCTTCTCGACCGAACGGGTTCGAAAGGGCGGGCAAGTGCGTGACATAGTCCGTCATCACGCTGAAGTAACGTGAAATCGCAGTGCCAATGCCGGTAACAGCGATGACAAAGAGGAACAGACCTACGGCCATGACCATATTGATCTCGCTCAGCCGTTTGACGCCTGCGTCCATGCCCATCAGAACCGATCCCAAAGCGATCAGTGTGATACCGATGATTAGCAATACGGTGACTGTCGGGCTGGGTTCGATGCCAAAGACCTCATTGAGACCCGCCGCGACTTGTTGCGCGCCCAGACCCAAAGAGGTTGTCAGGCCAAACAACGTCGCAAACACCGCCAGTGTGTCGATCATATGACCCCACCAGCCCCAGACACGTTCGCCCAGGATCGGGTAAAAGGCGGATCGCAGCGTCAGTGGCAACCCGAGATTGTAGCTGAAGATCGCCAAACTCAGGCCCACAGCAGCATAGATCGCCCAGCCTTCCAGGCCCCAATGGTGGATCGTTCCGACGATACCGGCATATTCATTGCCTGGCACCGCGATATCGATACCCAAGGGGCTGGCACCACCATCCTCGGCAAAGTTGTAGTAAACTGGCTCCATCACGCCAAAGAACAGCAGACCAATACCAATGCCCGCCGCGAACATCATCGCGATCCATCCAGCATAGGAATAGTCTGGCTTAGCATCCTTTCCGCCGATACGAACCTTACCCACCGGCAGGATAATCAGAGCCAGGCAAAACAAGGTGATTGCATCAACAGACAGAACCAAAAACCAGTCGAATGTGCTGGTGAGCCAGGGCCTGAGCCATCCAAAAAACGTGGCGGCGGCTTCCTGGTTTGCCAGAGCGATCAGAACGAACGCAAAAATCAGGATGCTCGAGATCAAAAAGACCGGATTGTGGATGTCCAGACCGAACGGTCGGACGTTGTCCTGCCCCAATTCGTATTCCGTTTCGAAGTCGTAAATCCGTGGATCCGGATCCAACATTTTCTTCGTTTGTACCATTCGACTGCCCTTTGTTCGCTAAGTGCAAGCGCCAAGGTATTCGGCCGACGGACGGGAATGAGATTGTGACCCCCTTGGCGTGTTTCCGTCATTTCGACCGCGGGTTGAGTGGTAACAGCCTACACTGTCATCAAAATTTCACAAAACGCATTCATTTTTTGTTATGTTAGCGATAGCCAACCCTCAAGTTCACTACTGGTCTTCAACGAGAGGTTATTTGGGGATCTTCAAGCCGTGCAAACCCGGCGAAGCAACAGCTGTCATCCGAAAAGCCCCTGGCCGCTGCCCAGAAATCGCAGGCTGAGTTTGCGGCCTAACACTGCCAGATCAAACGCATTCGATCAGAAACTGAACAAGCGGTGCATATCGGCTTCAGATCCCTGACGACGCGAACTCTTGTCGCTCCGGTACTTCAGAGCGCATGGGAGGATTCACTGCAAACGCGCGGCAATATGGTGGTAAGCGACCGGCAGGCCCTGATCGAGATGCTCGAAAGTCGGCAGATCGATGCTGCAGGTGGAAAGCGACTATGCCTTCCTGGCCTCACTGCTGATCGGTGCGATATTTGTGTTTGGGGGGTTCCCAAGACCTTCGCCGAGCAGGTCGCCGAAAGGGTGGTCAAACTGATCGAAACCATGTCGCTCGTCACCTGGAACATCTGTGCCGAGCGCCAATCAGGGCAAGGCCAACCGGCCATCGACATCCAGTGGCAGCAATTCGCAACATTGACTGGCCAGGCGTTCGGGTGATGTGTTATTCACCCAAGTGGTTGACTGAAGCAGAATAAGGTTGTAATTCATCCGAATGGTTGAACGAGAGAGTCGATATGACCTCAACGCGATATTGAAGGCCGCGTCTGACCCAACCCGCCGCGCAATCCTGACGATGCTTGCGCAACAGGGACCTTTGAGGGTGACGGACATCGCGCGGCAGTTTGATATGAGCCTCAATTCGGTGTCCAAGCACATCAAGGTGCTGGAAAACGCCGAGTTGGTGCAGCGCCGGACAGAATGGCGTGAGCATCTGATCGAGGTTCAGATGGCCCCCTTGTCAGCCGTTGATTCTTGGTTTGCCGGGTTGCGCTCGATTTGGACGCTTCGGCTGGACGCCTTGGAAACTGCATTGGAGGACCCAGAAGATGACGGATCTGTCACTTGAAATAACACGCGCCATCCCGCATCCGCCCGACAAGGTATTCGATGCCTGGCTGAACCCGGAAATGCTGGCCAAATTCATGTTGCCCGGGCCAGGAATGACGGTGTCCGAGGCGCAATCCGACGCCAAGGTCGGCGGTCGGTTCAAAATCGTCATGCGCGCCCCCGAGGCCGGCGATCTGCCGCATGAGGGCGAATACAAGGTCATCGACCGCCCGAACCGGCTGCAATTCACCTGGAACTCTCCTTACAGTCAGGACGATTCCACCGTGACGCTGGATTTCACCCCAACTGACAAAGGTACGCAGTTGCGCCTGCATCACATCCGGTTCCCGTCGCAGGAAAGCCGGGACAACCACGAAGGTGGCTGGACCGCAATATTGGTGGCGCTGGAGGACGCGCTGTGATCAACTGGTTGGCGCTTGCAATAGGGGTAATCGCGGCATTTCTGTTGGGTTATCTGGTCTATGGACCGTTCGGTTTTCAAAAGCGCTGGGCCGAGGGCACACGGATTGACCCAACACCGCCTGACACACCACCACTGGCAGCAATGGCCGCGCAAATTGTGTTCCTGATCTTGCTGGCAGCGGTGATTGCAGTGACCGAAACCACCAACAGTCTGAGTGTTGCCCTGCTGGCAATCCTTGCGGTGGCAGCACAGGCGGTCTCGGTTGGCGCTTGGGCGCAGAAAAGCGGCTTCGCGATCACGGTCGATGCCGGTTATGCGTTGGGCTGCGGCGTTGTGATGGTCCTGGCTCATGCGATCCTGTGACATCTCTACCTCGGCCCGGTTCCCAGTGAATCGGACTGAGGCGAACACATTAGCTGATAACCCTACTCGGTTGCTTTTCCACCGCCTGTTTTTTTGTGCGCAGCTGCCCGAATTCGGTCCGTCAGGCTGAGTTGCGCCCCGGGCGCATCGCCCGCCTCACTCAAATCCTCAATCTCTGTCACGTCCAGTTTGAACGTCGCCCGCATCGGCACCAAGCCATCTACCACGACAAATTCACGATCAGACGGATCAATAGACAGCGTTCCGGTTACACGAACCGGAACATGGGCGTAATTCGGGGTCCAAGTGCCATCCAACTGCACGCGGATCATCTGGTTTGGCGGCGGCGGAGGCATGTGACTGCACATTCCAAACTGGGGCACCAAATAGGCAACCTCCTGGCCATCTGCCTCCGGTGGTGCCGGAATGGCAAAGCCGCTCAGCGTGACAGTCTGGCCATCGAATTGCGGATTGCCGGCCGCGCCAGCCCGTTCCCGGCGTTCGGTGACGACCGGAACCTGTTCGAGAAGCCAGTCGACATCTATGTCGTCCGAGGTCAGTGCATCCTCGGTTTCCAAAAGCAGTTCCTGCCACGTTTGCCGTTCTTCCTCGGTGCCGACATCCTGCTGCAACCTGCCGCGCAGGCGAACCACAAAAAGGACATCGTCGAACTGTTCCGGGCTGAGATCACGGTAGGGATCGTCGAACTCCTGCATCGCCGGATCCGGCAGATCGGGCCATCCAACTGACACGGGCGACGCATTCACCGCTGTAACTCCCCAAAGGGCCAGTAAGGTCCAGGTAATGAACTGCAGGCGGAAGGTCATGGCGTCCTCGGGCAATCAGCGCATGTTACACAGGCAACGATCCTAAGTCGAATGACGCGCGCGTCCATCCAGAAAATAGTCACAATCCTGGTAGGACGATCAGTCGCGCAGACAGCGGTCGCCTATCTTTCCAGACAAGAGGCTAATTTACACCAGCGAGAGCTGACGTTGGGAAACTGTTTAAATACCTACGCCGACCTATTGCAAACAAATCTACTGTAGGTAGATGCTTGCAAAGCAAAATTTTCAATGACTCAAGGTATTATCCTAGACAAAGAACTTTGTCAGACGGGTCGAACGTCCCGCCTTGCGCAAACACAACCCAATATCTACAGGCTCTTTCCATGACGATTATCCTCAAATCGATCCCCCTTTCATTCACTGTTTTTGTGCGCATGATTTTCCCAGTCATTCTAATCAGCGTCGCCTCTATGGTTGTGTCGGTTATTCTGAATATCGTCACCCTTGGGTTGGCTGGCTACATCAGCGGGCCGGTCACAGCGGTGTTCATCAGCCTGTTCGGAATTCGTGTAGCCTTGGCAATCAAAGGTGATTTACGCCGCACAGATCTAACGACGCTGGCATTGAACTCACTCCTGTACGGGGTGTTCTTTATGGTCGCATTAGGTGGCTTAGCCGTTTTTGCAAATATCGTAGCTGTGCTGTCTTCCCTATGGACGTTAGGCGAGCCGGTATCCCTGACTGCGCTCAGGGATGCTGCAGAACCCATCAAGATTTCGTTCGCATTTCTCGCTATGGGCGTCAAAGTTGTCGTGGCATACATTCTGTTGGCGGTTGCCTATGCCGTCATGGCCGTACCAATGGCAAGCGCAGCCCGAGGATCAGGCCAAGGTGCGCCAAGCAAAGGCTTTTTCAATGGGTTCGGACGTAGTTTCATTCCATTGTTCTGCGTCTTCTTCGTTTCAATCTTCCTGCAGTTCTTTTTCGACGTTTTTACCTCTTTGTTTGCGATCTTTCCCCTCATTCTGTCGGTTGTGTCTCTTGTACTCACGCAGTCGTTGCCGAGTTTCGATCTCGACACCATTCTGAAAGGGATAGCTTCGGGCGCCGCCCTTCTTTGGCTCAATTCGTGGATTTGGTCAGTGGCTGCACTTGCGCTGCTGAAATTTGACGGCAATGAAACCCCGCGCGCGCCGGCCTCATCTCCCGAGACGGAAACGGCAACCGACATCCGGGGGCTGCGCAAATCTCGCGAGCGATCATTCTGAGCTTGGGGACCTTCGCGGTTCAAGCCAGACTTACCCAGACCAATGGTCGTTCACGAAAGTGACACCTCTTTCAATCCGGCCCATTCTCATGTATGGGCGCTGCATCTGAGACGTTGTGCCCTGACCCCTGCACTCAGACGAAAGCTAAAATGGGGTCGGCGGCAATGGGGCCGCCATGCAAAACGGGAGACCCGCAGGGGCGGGAGTGCTCCCTTCTAGGATACGCAAATGTTTGATGTAACAAAGAAATCAATTCAGTGGGGCGAAGAGACGCTGACACTGGAAACCGGCAAGGTTGCCCGTCAGGCGGACGGCAGCGTGATTGCCACGCTGGGCGAGACCAGCGTGATGGCAAACGTGACCTTTGCGCGGAAACAAAAACCCGGTCAGGACTTTTTCCCGCTGACCGTCCACTACCAAGAGAAATACTATGCCGCCGGTAAAGTTCCGGGTGGCTTCTTCAAGCGCGAGGCGCGCCCGACTGAAAAAGAGACGCTGACCGCGCGTCTGATCGACCGGCCGATCCGCCCGCTGTTCGTTGACGGCTTCAAGAACGAAGTTCTGGTGATGTGCACCGTGCTGAGCCACGATCTGGTCAACGACCCCGACATGGTGGCGATGATCGCAGCCTCTGCCGCGCTGACCATTTCCGGCGCACCGTTCAGGGGCCCGATCGCCGGTTGCCGCGTGGGTTTCGAGGATGGCGATTACGTCCTGAACCCGACCGTAGACGACATGCAGGACCTGCGCCTCAACCCTGAACAGCGACTGGATCTGGTTGTTGCCGGCACCAAAGACGCCGTGATGATGGTTGAATCGGAAGCTTACGAGTTGTCCGAGGCCGAGATGCTGGGTGCCGTCAAATTCGCACATGAACAGATCCAGCCGGTGATCGACCTGATCATCTCACTGGCCGAAGACGCCGCGAAAGAGCCGTTTGACTTCCAGGCACCCGACTATTCTGAGCTGTCCGCTGCCGTAAAGGCCGCAGGTGAAGAGCAGATGCGCGCAGCCTTCGCGATCACCGACAAGCAAGAGCGCACCGCCGCTGTTGCCGCGGCCCGTGAAGCAATCATGGCAGCCCTGACCGAAGAACAACTGGAAGACGGCAACCTCGGTTCCGCAATGAAGAAGCTGGAAGCTGGCATTCTGCGCGGAGACGTCGTCAAAGGCGGCAAGCGGATCGACGGTCGGTCTACCACCGACATCCGTTCGATCGTCGCAGAAACCTCGATGCTGCCACGGACCCATGGTTCTGCCCTGTTCACCCGTGGTGAAACGCAGGCTCTGGCCGTGACCACGCTGGGCACCGGTGACGATGAACAGTTCATCGACGCGCTGCATGGCAACTTCAAATCGAACTTCCTGCTGCATTACAACTTCCCTCCCTACTCGGTTGGTGAAGCTGGTCGTGTGGGTCCTCCGGGACGTCGTGAGATTGGTCATGGCAAACTGGCATGGCGCGCACTGCAGGCGGTTCTGCCTGCGGCAACCGACTTCCCCTACACAATCCGTATCGTGTCGGAGATCACTGAATCCAACGGCTCCAGCTCGATGGCGTCGGTCTGCGGCGGTTCGCTGTCGATGATGGATGCAGGCGTTCCGCTGAAATCGGCAGTTGCCGGTGTGGCCATGGGTCTGATCCTGGAAGATGACGGCGAATATGCCATCCTGTCGGACATTCTGGGTGACGAAGACCACCTAGGCGACATGGACTTCAAGGTCGCTGGTACCGAAAACGGCATCACTTCGCTGCAGATGGACATCAAGGTCGCGGGTATCACGCCCGAGATCATGGAGAAAGCCCTGGCACAGGCCAAGGACGGCCGGATGCACATCCTGGGCGAGATGGGCAAGGCGCTGAGCGAGACCAACGAATTCTCGGTCCACGCCCCGCGCATCGAGACCATGAACATCCCAACCGACAAGATCCGTGAAGTGATCGGTTCGGGCGGTAAAGTCATCCGCGAAATCGTCGAGGTTTCGGGTGCCAAGGTCGACATCAATGACGATGGCGTCATCAAGATCGCCTCGCCCGATGGTGAGTCGATCAAGAAGGCCTATGAGATGATCCACTCGATCGTCGCCGAGCCGGAAGAAGGTCAGATCTACACTGGTAAGGTGGTCAAGATCGTCGACTTCGGTGCCTTCGTGAACTTCTTTGGCAAGCGCGACGGTCTGGTTCACGTGTCCCAGATCGAGAACCGCCGCCTGAACCATCCGTCGGACGTTCTGAAGGAAGGTCAGGAAGTGAAAGTCAAGCTGCTGGGCTTTGACGATCGCGGCAAGGTTCGCCTGTCAATGAAAATCGTTGATCAGGAAACCGGCGAAGAGATCGCTCCTGAGAAGAAAGAAAAGAAAGAAGAAGGCGCAGAGTAATCTGTCCTTCCTTTTTAAACGCGGAAGACCCCGGTTTTGACCGGGGTCTTTTTTTGTTGCGCGTAGTAGATTTCAAACGTCAAGCATGACGGCGGAGGACGCTGCAAGCTCAATGCACGACACCTTGTCTTTTGCGACGGCACAATACCTGACCTGCTGATAGTCCTGAACAACGCTAGGCATATGCACGTTACGCGTGTATAAATATAGAAGCATTTAAACTTTTGAGTTTTCCTGAGGCGTATTTCAGCCATGAAGTTCATTACCATTTACGAGATCAATAACGACCCGCTAAGCAGTACAAATGTCACGGTTCTGCAGTCATTTCAGGTTGCGATTGTCGACGGTGACGATGCGCTGGAAGACCCTGATGCGGACGGGGGCCAGCAGATTGATGTCAGCGGCGTTCCCGGATTTATCGGCAATTCCACAAACTTCCAGACCTTCGAAACCTATAGCGGAAATGTGGGCGGAAATCCGGTCACGTTTACTTTGCTGCAATTCTCCAACCCGCAGTACATCGTCGTTACCTCAGGCCAGGTGCAAGTGGGCAACGTCATTGCGGGCACCAACAATTCAATCATAACCGCCCCGCCTGTTGACTACGATACACTACCGACATTTGTTTGCTTCACCTCAGGCTCACTGATCCAGACGCCAACAGGCATGCGTCGGATTGAGACGCTTCATCCCGGTGATCCGGTACATGTTGGCGACGGCAGCGTGAAACCGGTCCGTTGGATCGGGCGGCGGCGCCTCTCGGCGGCCGAGTTGAAACAGGACCCACATCTATGCCCCATTCGGATCAGGAAGGGCAGTTTCGGAAAGGACTGCCCAAGCCGCGACCTTCTGGTCTCACCCCAACACCGGATTGCAGTCTCGTCCGTTAGCATGGAGCTCTACTACGCGGATCCGGTCATGCTCGCCCCGGCCAAGGGGCTGATTGATGGTACGACAATCACTCAAGAACCGCCCGACCGGGGTGTTGAATATATTCACATCCTGTTTGACCAGCATGAGTTGGTGAATGTCGAAGGCATCTGGTCTGAGTCTTTCTTCCCCGGCGCCGTTACGCTCGGCGCGCTGGCCGCAGAGACCAAGCGCGAACTATACGACCTGTTTCCTAAACTGATGACCAAGGACACTGGGTATGGGGAGACGGCTTTGCCTGTAATGAAACCGTACGAGGCACGTTTGTTGCAACGCGATTTTTCTGTTCGGCTGGGCACAGGGCACCTCAGTCAGCGTGACGCTCGGGTTCGCCCACAACAACCTTAGAACGATCCGTATCCGTTTAAACCGACGCTATGGATTTTGGCCCAATCAACTGGCAGTGTTTACCCCCGGTTTCGCTTCCCCCACATAGCTTCGTATTCTGCGCAGTGGGCATGCGGTCCTTTATCATCCATGTGTCTACCAGCACAGCGCGACGGCCCAATGCCGAACAGCTTTGCAGAGACTTGCCCAATGCAAAGCTCTTGTAGGCTGTAGATGGGCGGGACACGGATCAGGTCGCGGGTATCCGCATCCATCGCGGTAAACTGCACCGTAGCCATTATCCCTTCGCTTTGCGACCTGCAGAAATCGGGGCCTTTCAAAGCCACCGCCAGATATGGCAAAAAATGATGGAAAAGCGGACCGGCCTCGCAATCATCGCCAAAGCAGGCCTACGCGTAGACCTGGACAGCATAAAGCAGGTTCTGGAGATTCTGCGGCCGATTGCAACGCCCGATCACCATGTCCAGATACCGGTCAAACAGCGCAAAATTTCGCTACAAACCCCATCCGGCCGCGGAAATCAGGAAGTGGCAAGTGAAATCGGCGGTTCGACAATTCAATCGAATCCACCCGTCAGTGACAAGACGACCCGCGAGTTCAAACGTGCTGCGTACCGGACAAAACTGCACCTACATCCGCAACTCCCGCCGATGTCACCAAACTTGGAATGCGCCTAACGAGGATCAGGGGGCCAGCGGCCCCCTTCCATATTACGATGGCGCTTTGGTTTTGCGCAGATAAGGGAAGATCGTTTCGAACTCGCCAAATTTCGCCTTGGCATCTTCGTTCGAAACGCTGGGTGGGATAATGACATCTTCACCCGGCACCCAATTTGCTGGCGTCGCAACACCCTTTGAGCTCATCTGAAGACCATCCAGCGCACGCAGGATCTCGGCGAAGTTCCGACCAACTGTCATCGGATATGTCATCGAAAGCTTCAGCTGCTTGTCAGGCCCGATGATGAAAACCGAGCGCACCGTGGCGCTGTCGGCTGGCGTGCGGCCGTCGGGTAGATAAGCTTCGGCGGGCAGCATATCGAAGGCTTTAGACACGGCCAGGCCGTCGTCGGCGATAATCGGGAATCCGGCATTGGCTTTGCCGTATTCCTCGATGTCCTTTTTCCACTTTTTGTGGTCTTCAACGCCATCCACAGACACACCGATCACCTTGGTGTTCCGGGCGGCCCATTCGTCGTTCAACTGGGCAACGGCCGAGAACTCGGTGGTGCAGACAGGCGTGAAGTCTTTCGGGTGTGAGAACAGGATGGCCCAGCTGTCGCCAATCCAGTCATGAAACTGAATAGTGCCGTGATCCGTTTCTGCCGTGAAATTCGGAACCGTATCGTTGATGCGCAAACCCATGGGGCATCTCCTTTCCTATTAAAAACCGAGTCGGTTGTTGTAAACCTAAACACTTTGCGCGCAGGTTAAACCATCCGTTTGGAACCGCCGAATTTATTTAGCTCTGTTTCGCCCGAAAAAATTTGATCAAATTTCGATTTCTCCCTCTTGCCCGCCCTGCATACCGGTGACAGAGTGGCCGCGAAACTGCCCCAGTGGCTGTATGGTCAGGAGGATGTGCCATGATCGAAAAACGCAATTTCTATATCAACGGACAGTGGGCTGCCCCATCTGCGGCAAATGACTTCGAGGTGATCAACCCATCGACCGAAGATCCGTGTGCGGTGATTTCACTGGGGTCCGAAGCAGATACCAACGCGGCCGTTGCTGCAGCCAAGGCGGCCCTGCCCGGCTGGATGGCAACCCCCGCCGCTGATCGTATTGCGTTGGTTGAAAAACTGATCGGCATTTACCAGACCCGCACTGAGGATCTGGCACAAGCCATGTCACAGGAGATGGGCGCGCCAATTGACATGGCGCGCAGTCAACAGGTCGGTGCCGGGTCCTGGCATCTTGATGGTTTTGTTCGCGCCGCCAAAGCGTTTGAGTTTGAACGCCCACTGGGCGAGCATGCCCCCAATGACCGGATCATCTATGAGGCCGTTGGAGTCGCAGCGTTGATCACGCCATGGAACTGGCCGATGAATCAAGTCACGCTAAAAGTTGGTGCGGCGGCGATTGCGGGCTGCACGATGGTTCTGAAGCCGTCCGAACAAAGCCCGTTGAACGCGATGATCTTCGCCGAGATGATGGATGAGGCAGGCTTCCCGCCCGGTGTGTTCAATTTGGTGAACGGGGATGGCGCAGGTGTCGGTTCGCAACTCTCGGCGCATCCGGATGTGGATATGGTCAGCTTTACCGGCTCGACCCGTGCAGGAACGGCGATTTCCAAAGCCGCAGCCGATACGTTGAAAAAGGTGCATCTGGAACTGGGTGGCAAAGGCGCGAATGTCGTCTTTGCGGATGCCGATGAAAAGGCCGTCAAACGCGGCGTTTTGCATATGATGAACAACACCGGTCAAAGCTGTAACGCCCCCAGCCGGATGTTGGTGCAGCGCCCGATCTATGATCAGGCCGTAGAGACGGCGGCAGAGGTGGCCAACAAGGTTTCAGTTGGACCGGCGTCGGAAGAAGGTCGCCATATCGGCCCGGTTGTGAACGAGCTTCAGTGGGGCAAGATCCAGGACCTGATCCAGAAAGGCATCGACGAAGGTGCCCGCCTTGTTGCTGGAGGCACTGGACGGCCCGAGGGCCTGAACAAGGGGTACTAAGTGCGCCCCACAGTCTTTGCTGACGCCAACAACCAGATGACCGTCGCCCGCGAGGAGATCTTTGGCCCAGTGCTGACCATGATCCCGTTTGACACCGAAGAAGAGGCCGTCGAGATCGCCAACGACACGCCTTACGGCCTGACCAACTATGTCCAGACGCAGGACGGCGACCGCGCCAATCGTATGGCGCGCGTGCTGAGATCCGGGATGGTCGAGATGAACGGCAAATCGCGCAGTGCGGGTTCGCCCTTTGGCGGTATGAAGCAATCCGGCAACGGCCGCGAAGGCGGCGTCTGGGGCCTGGAGGACTTCCTAGAGGTCAAAGCTGTTGGCGGCTGGGCCGCCGAGTAACCGGCAGGTTGGGCTTTGGCCGCCTCATTCAGGCGGCCAAAACTGTTCAATCAAAACGCACGGACACGCCACCATCGGCCAGCATCGCGCAGCCAGTCACGAAACTGGCGTTTTGAGATAACAGGAACAGCGCCGTCCGCGCTATTTCTGCGGGCTGCGCCAAGCGCCCCAGCGCGTGCTTGCCCGAGATATAAGTATGAATATCCGGGTCATCTCCGGCCATAGGGGTCATGGTGCCACCAGGCAGGATTGCGTTGACCCTGATGTTGTCTTTGCCATGATCCGCGGCCAACGACTGCACCAAACCAATTAAGCCGGCCTTTGACGCAGCATAGGCCCCCATTCCCGGCAAGCCACCGTTTGAATAACCAACGAATGACGACGTAAACAGCAGTGTGCCGCTGCCCGCGCGTTTCAGGGCCGGGATTTGCTCCTTCGCTGCCAGAAAGGCGCTGGTCAGGTTGGTGCGCAGGACATCGTCCCAGGTCAACAAAGACATGTTTTCTGCCGCCGCCAGATCTCCAACAATGCCCGCATTGTTGAAGGCACCGTTCAGGGATCCGAAGTGATCTTCAGCTGCCTTGACCAGCTTTGCCGCGTAGTCTGGGTCGCCGATATCCCCGGCCACGGCGATCGCATGGCCACCTTTTTTTTCAATCTCGTGTGCGACGCTGTCCAACGGCTCGGATCGGCGGGCGCCAAGGACAAGTCGCGCACCCTGTTTCGCCAGCACCTCAGCGGCGGCCTTGCCGATGCCGCTGTTCGCTCCGGTGACAATGAGTGTCTGATCTGCAAAATCCATTCCAAGTCTCCTGTTTATTGGCAGGAGAACCGATAAAACACCGCCTGATGATCCCGCGACCCGGATACTGCTCGAAGCGATTGCGAAGTTAAGATTGTGCAGGAAACGGGTCGGAATGGTCAGTGTTTGGTTGGCGAAGGGCCTTTCGCCCCCCGCCTTATTCGATCAAACCGGGTGCACCACCAATTGCGGCTCGCCGTTTGACGTATGTCGCTTGGATCGACCATCCCATCCAATCTCTCCGGTGACGCGCTGCCGAAAGGCCGAAAAGCTGTCGAACTGCACAACGTCCACGGGCGCGTCGAAATGCAGAGTAACGCGGCGATGTCCTCCGTCACCCAGCATGGTCATTCCACGGATTTCCGCAGTAAATGGCTGCCCTAGATAGCGCCCGAAAACCCGGTCGCCAACGCGCAAACGCATCCGGTTTCCGGCCATTGCGTGCAACGTGTTCCAATCGCGAACGCCGTGCTGATGGGCCAGCAATTCCAGCGCCCTGCTATGTGAAATCTCAACGCCCTCATGTCGCAGGTCTTCCCGCAATCGTTTCGCGTGGGCTTTCAGCTCGTCAATCCGAGCGATGTCTGATGTCTTCATGTCTTGCCTCGTTTCCTTGAACGGGCGCGAATTCTGGACGGGGTTCGCATTTCCATCCGTGCGCCGGGAGATTGGGCAACAGATGTCAGGACACTCGGGTTTCACCATGGCCAATTGACCGCGAACGGCAGGATACCCGAACCTGCGCGGTGTATTGTCATCGGTTGAACGCCCTGTCAATCAAGTGCTTGCGCTTTTCAACTCACTGTCTGGCTCAAGATGGATAACGAATACCGACCCCGGGAACTCATTCAGAAGAGCGGCTTCGATATCGTCGCAGATATCATGCGCCGCAGCGACGGACATTTTGCCGTCGACCACCAGATGAAACTCGGCAAAAATCATATTGGCAGACCGGCGACCGCGCAGGTCGTGATATTGCAGCGCCGGGCCGAGATTTGCCTCAATACCATTGCGAACAGCCTGTAATTCAGCATCAGACAAAGAGACATCCATCAACCCGTCGACCGAGTGCCGGATGACCTTCCACCCCTCCCACAGGATGTTCAGGGCGACCAGAATCGCGATGATCGGGTCCAGGATCAGCCATCCGCTTGCCATGGCAAACAACAATCCAGCGACAACGCCAACCGAAGTCAGAATATCAGTGAAGATATGACGGGCACTGGCTTGTAAAGCTGGCGATTTCTCGCGTCGCCCGACCCGAAGAAGAACAAAAGCCCAGGCGCCATTCAGGCAAGTGGCCAGCATGTTGATCGCCAGCCCAAGAAAAGGGGAATCATCCAGATGTGGATTGGGCAACGCCGAAATGGCCTCGCGGATGATCAGAACTGCGGCCAGAACGATCAGGACGCCTTCGACGACGGCGGACAGATATTCAGCCTTTTTGTGGCCAAACGGGTGTTTCTTGTCGGGTGGTTTCGATGAAATCCAAACGGCGAAGTAGGCCAGTGAAGCCGCAGCAACATTGACGATTGATTCCAACGCATCCGACAGTAATGCAACGGATCCGGTCAACCACCAGGCCAGAAGCTTTAATGTCAGAACGGCAACGGATACCGGAATGGTCCATGCGGCAAATGTTTGGGGTGTCGGCCAGGAATCTTGCGTCATTAACAGCCGAGTATCACATGAACCGACCTAGAAAGCCCAAACCTTTTCTCGCCCTAAGCGTCAACCTGCGCCGCTTCATAGGCCAGCATGGCGCGTTTGACCGGCAGACCCCAATGGTACCCGCCCAATCCACCGGATTTGCGCAGGGCGCGGTGGCAGGGGATCAGCCAGCTCACAGGGTTTCGCCCAACAGCCGTGCCCACAGCGCGAACCGCCTGCGGCGATCCAACCCGTTGTGCGATCTCGGAATATGTCGTGACCTGACCCGACGGGATATGCATCAGGGCCTCCCACACTTTGATCTGCAAGGGTGAGCCGATCAGATAAAGCGGCGTGAGTTCTAACCGATCGCTGGCCGAGCCAAAGGCGCTAAGAGCCCAGGGCCGCAGACGCATTGGGTCTTCGACAAATGCCGCCATTGGCCAGCGGGACAACATGTCCTCCATCGCGTTTTCTTCGCCGGTCTCGGCACCAAAGGCCACACCACAGATGCCCTTGTCTGTCCCCATGACCAAAGCCGGACCGAACGGGCTTTCGAACCACCCCCAATAGATGGTCAGGTCGGCACCTTTGCGAGCATATTCGCCCGGGCTCATGGATTCCCATTTCAGGAACAAATCGTGCAAACGGCCGCTGCCGGACAGCCCGACATTGTGGGCCGTTTCCAGTGTTGTGAATCTCTCACGCAGCAACGCCTTGGCGTGGCCCAGCGTCAGATATTGCTGATACCGCTTTGGCGACACACCGGTCCAGCGTGAGAATAGCCGCTGGAAATGTGCAGGGCTCATATCCATCTGGCGGGCGAGATCTTCAAGGCTCAGGTTTTCGCCCCCCTGATCGATCAACTCGATCGCCCGCCGCATGACGTTGTAGTGATAGCCGGTCTCGGGATTCTGAATGTTCATGACTTACCTCACTCGTTGAAACAACAATAGCGCGCAGGCCACGACCTCGCGACCCGGAACTTGCGCAAAGCCTTTGGGCTTGTGCCAAGGCCAGACCGGCGGCATTAAGGGCCGGATGGCAAAACAACTCGACTACCACACGATCCGCGAGATCTTTACACGTTTCCACGACGCCGACCCGGAACCCAAGGGTGAGCTGGAGCATGTGAATGTGTATACGCTGGTTGTGGCCGTTGCCTTGTCGGCGCAGGCCACGGACGCAGGCGTCAATAAAGCCACGCGCGACCTGTTCAAAGTCGCCGATACACCGCAAAAGATGCTGGACCTGGGCGAAGAGGGCCTGATCGAACATATCAAGACCATCGGCCTGTTTCGCCAAAAGGCGAAAAACGTGATCAAGCTGAGCCGTATTCTGGTCGAAGACTACGGCGGCGAGGTCCCCAATTCCCGCGCCGCACTGCAATCATTACCGGGTGTCGGACGGAAAACTGCGAATGTGGTTCTAAATATGTGGTGGCGACAGCCGGCACAGGCGGTGGACACCCATATTTTCCGCGTCGGCAATCGCACCGGAATTTGCCCGGGCAAAGACGTTGACACCGTCGAACGGGCCATCGAAGACAACATCCCGGCCGATTTTCAGCTGCACGCGCATCACTGGCTGATCCTACATGGCCGCTATCACTGCAAAGCGCGCAAGCCGCAATGCCCCACCTGTATCATCCGCGATCTCTGCGAATTTGAGGACAAAACTCTATGAAAACCTACCAACTGACAGGCATCGGCAATGCCGTTGTGGACGTTATTTCTCAGGCTGATGACAGTTTTCTGGAATTGATGGGCATTGAAAAGGGCATCATGCAGCTGATCGAACGGGATCGCGGTGAAGTTCTGTATGCCGCAATGGAAACCCGGGTTCAGACACCCGGTGGGTCTGTCGCCAATACGATTGCAGGTGCGGGTGCATTGGGTCTGGACGCCGCGTTTATCGGGCGAGTGCATGATGACGCGCTGGGCCGGTTTTACGCCGACGCCATGAACGAAGATGGCGTGGATTTCGTCAACCCTCCGGTACCGGGTGGAGAATTGCCCACATCCCGATCAATGATCTTTGTGTCGCCCGATGGTGAGCGTTCGATGAACACCTATTTGGGGATTTCGTCCGAGCTTTCCTCGAAAGACGTTTCCAGTGACGTGGCGGGCAACAGCCAGATCATGTTCCTTGAGGGGTATCTGTTCGACAAGGAAAAGGGCAAAGCCGCATTCCTTGAAGCGGCCCGCAACTGCCATAAGGACGGCGGCAAGGCCGGGATCGCCATTTCCGATCCGTTTTGCGTGGAACGCCACCGCGTGGATTTCCTGCTGCTGATCGAAAACGAATTGGATTTCGTGATTGGCAACGAGGCCGAGATCAAATCGCTGTTTGAAACCGACGACCTGGAAGAGGCCTTGGCCAAAACGGCCGAGATTTGTCCGCTGATCGTGTGCACCCGTTCAGGCGATGGTGTGACCGTTCTAAGCAAAGGTAGCCGTATCGACGTTCCAGTAGAAAAAGTTGTGCCAGTGGATGCAACAGGTGCCGGTGATCAATTCGCCGCCGGGTTTTTGTTTGGTATGGCCACAGGCCGGGACTACGAGACTTGCGCGCGCATCGGCAATGTCTGTGCCCGCGAAGTCATCAGCCACATCGGACCACGCCCCGAGGCAAACATGCTTGAACTGTTGCGAGGCGAAGGGCTGCTTTAAAGCCCGTCGCGTTGGAGATGGCGCAAAGCTCTCTCCGCTTGGGTGGCTCTATCCTTGTGTGAACAGGGCCATCCAAATGCCTGCAAACATCATTATTCCGCCAAAATTCACCCAAGTGTGCCATATCGCATACCGGAAAGCTAAAGCCTTTTGGGCGTAGAACACCGTGCCGATGACATAACACGCCGCCCCACCCACGATACACCACAATGTGGCGATGGGTACGCTTGTAAGATCGGGTATTGCACTCAATCCGATTGCCCCCAGCCCAAGATATGAAGCCGTCGACCACCGGGATTTAACCGTTTCGTTTGTGATTTTGTTCCACACGGCCACTGCGGTCAGACCCCAACACACCCAAAGCAAGGTCATCGTCCATGTTGTCCCGGCCAGCACGAAAAATGGTGTGAACGTCCCACAGATGCTGGGATAAATCGCGGCGTGATCAATACGGCGCAGCAATTTGCGATTTTGATGCAACCCGGAGAAGTGGTAGGCGCAGGAGGCCAAGTTGGACGCGAGCGCGCACAAGACATACACAGCGACCGCAAACACCAACCCGCCTTGAAGGTTGATGTAGGATTTCGAGACAAGCAAGCCGCCGGCCGACAGGATCAATACCAACCCAATCGCATGGACAACCATATCAGCGCGACGATGGGACAGAACCAGGCTTGGGTAGGTCGTTTGGGTCATGGCGAAATCTTAAATGGGATGTCTTGCGCTAACTGCTGACACCTTAGATGTCCACAGTTTCCGGAGCGTCAGTGACAAGTCATACAACGCGAGTGAGGGAACGTTGCTAACCCAGATAATCGCTGAACTCGGCAACCACGCGTGTATAAACGTCCCGCTTGAAGGGCACAATTTCTTCTACTAAACGATCCTGATCCTGCCATTTCCAGCGGGTGAATTCCGGATGATCGGTCTCAATGTTGATCTGGTCGTCACGGCCGGAAAAGCGGAGCAGATACCATTTCTGCTCCTGACCGCGATAACGGCCTTTCCAGATCTTTGGAACGATGTCGTGGGGCAGATCATAAGGCAACCACCCTTCAGTCTCAGCGATGATCTCGACCAGATCGGCGGTCACTCCGGTCTCTTCCCACAACTCGCGCAAGGCGGCATCGCCCGGGGCTTCCCCCTTGTCCACGCCGCCCTGAGGCATTTGCCAGGCGTCCTTGTGGCGGTCGTTGCGCTGACCTACGAAAATCTTGCCCTCTGCGTTCATCAACATCAGCCCGACGCAGGGACGATAGGGTAATTTGGCGATGTCTTCCGGGGTCATGCGCGGCCTCATGGGTTGTTTGGTCAACCTGTAACAAGAGCCGCAGCGCCCGCAAAGGGTGTGACGTTAGGTTTCGCGTGACAACGATTACGTTCGCGTCAATCTACGGTCCAAATCGGGAGGGAGAGTTCGCCATGACTGCGTACCCAAATATGCTGGCCCCGCTGGACTTGGGCTTTACCACGTTGAAGAACCGAGTCCTGATGGGCTCGATGCATACAGGCCTTGAGGAAACTGGCGACTGGAACCGGGTGGCCGAGTTTTATGCCGATCGCGCGCGCGGGGGTGTCGCACTGATGGTGACCGGGGGCATTGGCCCGAACCTTGAAGGGTCGGTGCTGCCGGGCGCTTCGATGATGACGAACGACAAAGAGGTTGCGAACCATTCCATCGTTACACAGCGGGTGCATGACGCGGGCGGCAAGATCGCCATGCAGATTCTGCATGCCGGTCGTTACGCCTATGGTCCGAGATGTGTGGCGCCCAGCCCGGTAAAATCTCCTATTTCTCCGTTCCCGCCACATGAGCTGGACGAAGACGGCATCGAAAAGCAGATCAACGATATCGTCAACGCAGCCGTTCTGGCCCAGAAAGCCGGCTATGACGGGGTCGAGATCATGGGGTCCGAGGGTTATTTCCTCAACCAGTTTCTCGTCACCCACACCAATAAGCGTACCGATCGCTGGGGCGGGTCTTACGAAAACCGGATGCGCTTGCCCATCGACGTTGTACGACGCACGCGCGAGGCTGTGGGCACGGATTTCATCATCATCTACCGCCTGTCGATGATCGATCTGGTGCCCAACGGGTCAACCCATGACGAGGTTGTTGAACTGGCGCAGCGGATCGAAGACGCCGGTGCCACCATCATCAATACCGGCATCGGCTGGCACGAGGCGCGGATCCCGACGATTGCCACCAGCGTGCCACGCGCGGCCTTCGCCTGGGTGACAAAAAAGCTGATGGGCAAGGTGTCGATCCCAGTGATCACGTCCAACCGGATCAATACTCCGGAAGTAGCAGAAGAGGTTCTGTCGACGGGGTGCGCCGACATGGTGTCGCTGGCGCGCCCGATGCTGGCCGACGCGGAATTCGTCAACAAAGCGATATCTGGAGCCGGCGCTACGATTGCACCTTGTATTGCCTGCAATCAGGCCTGTCTGGATCATACCTTCAACGGCAAGCTGACCTCGTGCCTGGTCAACCCTCGCGCCTGTCATGAGACCGAGCTGGTTATTGGCACAGCGGACACCGCGAAAAAAGTGGCCATTGTCGGCGCCGGTCCGGCCGGGCTTTCCACCGCGATGACCGCAGCCCAGCGCGGCCACGACGTTACCTTGTTCGACCGCGCCGATGAGGTTGGCGGACAGTTGAACATGGCCAAACAAGTGCCGGGTAAAGAAGAATTCTGGGGGCTGGTTGACTGGTACCGGACCATGATCACCGATCTGGGTGTCAGGATCGAACTGGGCCGCGAAGTTGGCGCAGACGACCTGGTGGGCTTTGACGAGGTTGTAATCGCCACCGGTGTCACCCCGCGCGATCCGCAGATACCGGGGCAGGATGGCGACAATGTTCTGGACTACATCGATGTCTTGCGCGGCAAAGCCAAGGTGGGCAAGTCAGTCGCTGTGATTGGTGCAGGTGGCATCGGCTTTGACGTGTCCGAATTCCTGCTCGAAGAGGGCCATAGCCCGACAACCGATCTGCCTTTGTGGATGAAGGAATGGGGCGTCACGGACCCTGCCGAGCACCGTTCGGGCCTTGCCCCGGAAGGACCGCAGCCCGAAGCACCTGCGCGGCAGGTTACATTGCTGCAACGCAAGAAACAGACCCATGGCAAGGGTCTGGGAAAAACCACCGGTTGGATTCACCGAGCAACGCTGAAGATGAAGAATGTCAATTTCGTCGGCGGCGTGAATTACGAGCGGATCGACGACACTGGCCTGCATGTCAGCTTTGGAGAAGAGCGGACAGATCCAACCGTCATCGAAGCGGACACGATTGTTCTATGCGCGGGTCAGGTCTCGGATCGCAACCTTGCCGATGATTTGATCGAACGCGGGATTACCCCGCATGTGATTGGCGGCGCCGACGTGGCCGCCGAATTGGATGCCAAGCGGGCGATCAATCAGGGGACACGTCTGGCGGCTATCTTCTAGGTTTAGAGTCTGACCTCAAAGGTCTGTTGCATGTATTAGCTGCACCCGGCTGGTGGTCCTTGCTTAATGGGCCAGTTTGTCGTGAAGTCGCTGCGAGAGCCAATCCTCGCAGCAGTTGGGATCATGAGCCAGGAGCCATTCGTACCGCACCGCAGAAATCTGCCAATCATGACAGGGCAAGGCGCGTTGGCGGTGATGGCTTGGTCCATGGCTAGCCCGGCGATTGTTCTTACGTTTCTTGCGGTGTCACTGGACCTACCCGTCTTTCTGGCAGGCTTGCTGGTGACTATTCGACACGCTGCAGGCACCTTGTCAGACATGTTTCTCGCCCAATCGATTGCCCGGCTTCCCAAAAAGAAGGCCGCCATCGCCCGCACCGATCTTGCGGTTGCCGTCTGTTTTCTGCTCGTCATTCTCGCCGTCGTCTATGGGACTAGACCGATGGTTATAGCTGCATTTGTCGTCGGAATATTCGTCATTGGTGTACTGGAAGAAATCAAAAGCCTGATGATCATTGATTTCATCAGCGACAATCTGCCCTCAAAGGAAAGGATGCGCATCAGCTATACCCAAAAGGCGCTTGGCGGCGCCGCCACGATCGCAATTGCGCTGTTGCTGCATCAGCTTTTTCAGGATGCACCTGCCTTAACGCGACACAGCATGGTCATCGGGCTTGGTGCAACCTGCTTTATCCTTTCCGCGGTTTTCATTATGACCGTGCAGGAGAGGCCACCCGATCGGACTGTAAACACTGCGTCTTCCGCAATCTCTCGCCTGGACGCAATCAAAGAGTATTGGCGCGAAGCCAAAGCGCTGTTGGGTGAAAGCTGGTTTCGGAGATACGTCCTGATCCGGCTCGCGTTCGTGCTTGCCGGTCTGTCCGTCCCTTTCTATGCGCTTCTTGCCGCGGAAGCACATCATAAGTCTGCGCAGGGCCTGACAGCGCTTGTTGTTTCATCGGCGGCCGCATTGCTGGTGGCTGCACCCCTTTGGCGGGCGCTCAGCAGTTATTCCAATCGGGCCGTTATGCTATCCGGGGCGTCGATGGTTGCCGTCACCGGCGCAGGCCTGGTAGCGATACACCATTGGGGAATTGATCACAGCGTACACCTGCATGCTGTGGCGTTGTTTGTTGTAACGATTGCCGTCACAGGGCTGGGCAGCGCACGGGGACTATATTTTATGGACGTGGCTCCAAAGTCCCAGCGGATCGCAGCCCAGGCAATCTCACAAACGCTGGTGCGGCTTGCTATCGTCACCATATCCGCTGCTCTTGCGGCGATTGCCCACATGAATGAAATTGTCTGGGCGGTCGCCACAATCACTGCGGGCAGCTTGCTTGCGGTCGTCGCTATTCTGTCCTTTGTTGAACCGAGTCAGCCAAAGAACGCACAGAACAAAGAGAACGCGACATGATCGCGTCATTCACGAACTGGTGCCGTGCGGAGTTGAAGCGCATTTGAGCCAAGTTCGATCCTCGCGCAGGATAAACCGTTCTTTTTGCGCAAAAGCGTAGTTCTCCTGCCCCAGCGGATCGGCGCTGAGGCGGACGCGATAGGCTTCGTATTCGGCGAGGCTGGAAATATTGTAGATGCCGTAGGCCAGTGTCGATGACCCCTCGTGCGGGGCGAAATAGCCGATCAGGTCAGCGCCGCAGCGCGGAATCGCCTGTCCCCAGTTTTGTGCATAAGTCTTGAACTGCGCTTTCTTGCTTGGGTCGATCTGGTAACGAATGATACAGGTCAGCATTGTAGGCTCCGATTATTGACCAGAGCAGAATACATTCTTGCCTGACTTATATGTTTCGACTATGATCGAACTATGAAAGACGGACCAGATATTGCCCAGATGGCCGCGCTGATTGGTGATCCCGCGCGCGCAAACATGCTGACGGCTTTGATGTCGGGCAAAGCCCTGACAGCCGGAGAGTTGGCGCGCGAGGCGGGGATCAGCCCGCAAACGGCAAGCTCGCATCTGAAAAAGCTGCTGGAAGGCGGGCTGTTGCACCTGCGGGGACAGGGGCGCCACAAATATTACGGCCTGTCCGGTGAGGATGTCGCGCAGACGCTAGAGAATCTGATGGGGCTGGCCGCGGGACGCGGGCATCTTCGCACGCGGACCGGACCCAATGACGCCGAAATGCGCGAAGCACGTGTGTGTTACAACCATCTGGCAGGCAGTAAGGGTGTACAGTTGTTTACCTCAATGCAGACCCGTGGGTTTCTGGACGTCTCCACAGACACCGTTGTTCTGACCGATACCGGATCTGAGTTCTGTTCCGCGTTTGGAATCGATCTGGATACGCTCAGCAAAAACCGCGCGCCCCTATGCCGACCTTGCCTGGACTGGAGCGAGCGCCAAACCCATCTTGCTGGCAAGCTTGGACGTGCCATGCTGGCGCGCATGGAAGACATCGGTTGGGTGTCGCGAAAGCCAGACAGCCGCATCATCCGGTTTTCACGCGCAGGCATTCAGGCTTTCGGCAAGCAATTCGGAGTGTGACGACTATTCGACCGTGATTGTGATTACCTCTGACACGATCGGTGTTGCGTGGGGTACGTGGCCAGCATCGCCCAACACAAGCTGCAACGTATGTGGTCCAGGGGCGAGATCCAGCGTCACCTCGGTCTGACCACCGCCGAAATGGATGTGATTGTCATCTGCAGGCAAGCCATAAGCCAGCTCATCCGCACCATCTTCCCCTTCGCCCAGCGGTGGGCGGTCGATCAACAAGTGATGGTGGCCAGTGTTTTCCTTCTCGGTTCCTGCCGGCGCGACCCCCATGCCAGTTAGACCAAAAACAACGGTTACAGGCGATTGGACGGTGTCACCATCCGACAGATTCACAAAATAAACCTGCGCGTCCGGGTTGGATGGGGTTGATCCACCTGCCATGGCAAAGGTGGTGGACAGACATAAGGCAACGGCGACGAAAATGGCTTTCATGATTTCCTCCCTGGACACAAAAATGCCATTCTCAGCATAGCACGTTTGGCAAAAAGTCCAGAAAACCAGCATCAATGGGACCTCCGGGCGGGTTGGAAATCACTGTTTCCGCGTTTCCCATCTGCAAACGATCCGATTCAAAACCCTGATATTATCCCATGTCTGCCCCGTTTCCGCCCAGATTGAGCGCCAAGTTCAGTCACGAAAGCAAGACCTGGGGTACGAGAATGGACCGACTGACCGAAATGGAAGCCTTCGCCAATGTGGTGGACCAGGGTGGCTTCACCGATGCGGCCAAAAAGATGGGCATCTCCAAATCGGCCGTGTCCAAGCACGTCTCAAGCCTTGAGGCACGTCTTGGCGCACGTCTGCTAAACCGGACGACGCGCCGCGTGTCGCCGACCGAGATCGGGCTGGCCTATTACGACCGCGCCCGTCGCGTATTGAATGACGCGGGCGAAGCAGACTCGCTGGTGACCTCGATGCAATCAGCGCCGTCTGGCCTGTTGCGGATCAGTGTTGCGACCGATTTTGGCGTCAATCACCTGTCTCCGGTCCTGTCGAATTTCCTGTCGGCCTATCCCGATATCACCGTGAACATGGTGCTGAATAACCGCTACGTTGAGCTGATTTCGGAAGGGTTTGACGTAGCCGTGCGCATTGGCGAGCTGGAAGACAGCACCCTGCGCGCACGCAAGCTGACCGAAACCGTCAAACGAATGGTTGCGGCCCCGTCTTACATCGAAAAATTTGGGCGCCCACAAAAGATCGATGATCTTAACGAGCATAAGCTGCTGCATTACTCCAGCCAATCATCAGGCAATGTCTGGAAACTGACCGCGCCTTCCGGCGAAAAGAGGCAGGTTCGCACAGCCGGTTGGCTCAGCGTGAATGACGGTCAGTCGCTGTTGAATGCGGCGATTTCCGGATTGGGAATCGCATATCTGCCCAGCTATTTATATGCGGATGCACTGAAATCCGGACAGGTTCTGGATGCGATGCCATCCCTGCCTGATGAGGTTCAGGGCGTCTATGCGGTTTACCCGCCCGGTCGCTTTACGCAGCCCAAAGTACGGGCATTCATTGATTTTCTTGTAGAGTCCTTCAACGAAAAGGGCCCGATGGATTGGTAATTTCTCCCGGTGGACTGGCCCGCACTTCGGTGCGGGTCTTTTTTTGTCTGCACTTATTGAGAAATGTCAGTTCAACAGCAACACCGCCTCGACCCGGCGATTCAGATCCCGCCCTTCGGCGGTTGCGTTCGATGTGATGGGGGCCAGATAGCCAACACCCTGCGCCTCGACCCGGTCGGATGCTACGCCGTGCACGTTGATTAACCGGGTCCGCACGGCTTGTGCGCGGCGGGTACTGACGGAAGTATTTGCCTGCAGATCGCCGGTATCATCCGTGTGACCCACCAAAGCGAGCCGCATGCCCGGGTTTTCGGCTAAGAAGCCAGCCAGAAGGGTCAAAGAAGCAAATGGGCCGTCGCCCAGGGCCACTTCACCCGTGCGAAAATGAAGATCATCCAGAATCACGTGACCGGTGCGTTCAAACTCGGCCAAAAGACCACCCGTTCCGGCAACGGTCTGCTCGATCACAACAGGGGTCGGGCTTGGCCCCCCCAAGGGCGTGACGCGGATCATTTGGACATAGCCGTCTGGCGGGTTGCGGCTGACCAGAAGGCTCAGAACCTCGGACTCTTTGGTGGCTGAAAGAAATCGATAGTCCTGAATGGCGACGTACATATCCGGGGTCGGAATCACCTCGGTGCCGAACCGAAAATCGAACCCTCCGCAGGTGCGAGCTTCGCATTCGAAAAGGATGTCAAACCCCTGCGCCTCTATTTGGTCACGTAAGGGCGCCAAAAGCTGAAGCGTGGTGCTGGATCCGGCTTGCAAGCGCCAGGAAAACCGTTCCACGCGACCTTCTACGGTGCGGGCAGGTACCGAGCCATTGGCATACGGACCGGTTGGCAGATCGTAACTGTCCAATGGTGAAATCCGTTCGCTGATCTGGCGCGCACTGGCGGGCAGCGTCAGGTCCTGCGCGGCAACGGGTCCGGCCAGTATCAGGGTGCAAAGGGCAAGAAATCGGATCATCGAAATTGCGCGTGATACTCTTCGTTTGGAACCATCGCAGTGGCGCTGGCCACGCGGTTCGACATATTGAAAAAGCCAGTCACATTGGCAATGTCCCAGATGTCGCGGTCACTGAATCCTACATCACGCAGCCGTTGTCGGTCCGGTTCTTCGATTTCAGCACTGGCTGTGGTCATCTTGGCTGCAAAGTCCAGCATCGCGCGCTGACGCCCATCCAGCGGTGCGACCCGGTAATTCATCACCAGAATCTCACCCAATTGCGGATTTCCAGACAACTGCCGTACCGCTGCACCGTGGGCAACAAGACAATAGAAGCACTTGTTGATCGACGAAACGACCACCGCGATCATTTCTCGTTCAAGCTTGGACAGACCACTGCCTGACAGCATCAGATCGTTATACATTGCCGCAAAAGCGTTCAGCTTTTCGATGTCAAACGCATTGGCCTTCAGCACATTTGGCACCATGCCCAGTTTCTCGACACAGATGTCAAAATACTTCTGCGTCTCGGGCGGCAACGGATCGACCATGGGCAGGTCCAACGCGGTGGGCATGTCTTGTTTTGTCACGACGATCTCTCTCTCTCTCGACACGCTGACGGTAATGGTATTCTCCGACGATCTCCATCCCGAGCGCACGGTAGAGGCCATTGGCCCCGTCATTGGCTTTGGTGCAGATCACGCTAAGGGTCTGGGCGCCGTTGTCCATCGCCCAGAAAGCCGCAGCGCGCATGGTCCATTGACCCAATCCCTGACGTCGATGATCCGGCAAGATTTCCAGTGCATGCAACATTGCGACATCGCCGTGCATCGCGACAAACGCGGTGCCGCAGGGTTGATCGTTGTGACGTAAAAGGAAGGCCGTTTTAGGGCCTTTGGCACGCTCCATAATCGCCAGTCGTTCAGGCCCTATACCACCTGACGCCCAGATTTCGCGCATGATCACAAGCGGTTCCCAGATTGAAAATACCGTGACACGGGGGATGGGCTGGTCGGTCAGACGGGTCACTGGGCAAGAATAGATATTGACCGGATCAAGGATATCATACCCCCGGCGGGCTAGCCGCGCATCCAGCATCTCGTGACCCGGACGCAGGCAGAAGATGCGTTTCTGCCCCATCGCACTCATTGCTGCTTCGGCGGCGTCGATGTCTGCATCGGTCGCAGCGCCCAGCGCATTGGCCGCTGACACGCGTGAGCCGCCGCCCTGCCCTTGGCGCAATTGAAACGGACCCAGCGTTTCATAACTGGCAGCGGGCCAAGTGCCGTCGACGATGTCGACCCAGTTAGGGATCACAGCTGCAACTCTTTCGCCAACCGGGTCATGGCCGCGTCAATCCGCGCACCATCGGTACCCCGGACAACCACGTTGGCCCCAAACACTCCGTTGGTCTGAAACGGATAACACCCGATCGAAAGGTCGTCGAACGCACCGGCCAACACAGACAGGGTTGCGGCGATATCGCCCTCACCCCGATTCACGCGCAAAGTTTGAGACAACAAGGGACGACCGCCGGTCAGGGTTGGCAGCACACTGGCAACCATCGCCTGGAACACCAATGGGACCCCGGCCATGACATGCACATTTTCTATGGTGAAACCAGGCGCGGTCGAGACCGGATTGTCGATCAAAACCGCTCCATCCGGAATACGGGCCATCCGCAGTCGCGCGGCATTCAATTCCAGACCGGAGTTGTCATAGTGGGCCTGCAGCAACGCGCGGGCATCATCGCGCACATCGATATGCGCCCCAAAGGCGCGGGCAATGCAATCAGCGGTAATATCGTCGTGGGTCGGACCGATGCCACCACTGGTAAACACGTGGTCATATGTTTCAGACAATGCTTTGGCCGCCGCCTCAATCGCGGGCGCATCGTCACTTACGATGCGAACTTCGTTCAGATCGATGCCTTGTTTGGTCAGTTCCCCGGCCAGATAGTGCATATTGGCATCACGCGTACGACCCGACAGGATTTCGTCCCCGATCACCAGCATGGCTGCGGTTGGGTTTGACATGGCCTGTCCTTTCTTGCTGCGACGTGTGGGCAAGATATCCGTCCTGACCGGCCTCGCAAGGTCCCATTGTTAGTGACGCAAGGATTCTGTCGGCAAATTTGCGGTGATCCTGTTGAAAAGGTCCATGTCATTCAGCGACCGTGCCAAGATCATCGCTCCCTCCAGTTGGGCAATGGTTTCACCGGCACGCGCTCTTGGATCCTTTGACTCAGCCGCTTGGAACACGGTTTCAAGCCACGCAAGGTTGCGTTCAAAAAAATCCCGCGTCTGCCTGGACACAGGGTCGGGGAGTTTTGCAATCTCTGCACCAAACATACCGCACAAGCACATCAGGTCTTGTTCGATCAGGGCCGACCGGTACACCTGCACATACCGCGCGAGTAGTTCCATGGGAGAGGCCCCATCGGGCTGGCCCAACGCGTCCAGAAACCGCTCGGTGTATCGCTTGACCAGCACCTCCCCCAAGTCTTCCTTGGTGGGGAAGTGGTAGTGAATACTGGCTGATTTGATGCCAATTTCGCTGGCGATATCGCGGAAACTGAAGGCGTTGTACCCGCCCAGCCGCGCCATACGCTCGGCCACGTCCAGGATACGAGTTGCCGTCTCGGTCAGGGGTTTATCTGATTTTGCCATGGGTCACGCGTCCAAGAAATCTATCTATCATTAGATAGGGGGTTGAAAAGGAAACCGCCACTCCAATATATCTACCTATCAGTAGATAGGGAATCTGATCATGACACAAACGACAACTCTTATCATCGGTGGATCCAGTGGAATGGGCCTGGCTGCAGCAAGGCAGCTCGTGGCCAAGGGACAGCATGTCACGCTTGTCGGCACGTCAACTGCCAAGCTGGACGGCGCCAAGGCCGAGCTGGGCGCTTCTACGGAAACCCAGCAGGTCAACCTGCGCAATGCAGCCGAGGTCGAAGCCTTGATTGAACGGATCAAGACAAGCGACAAGCACATCGTGGGTCTGATCAACGCGGCTGGAACATTCTCGCCCAAACCGTTTCTTGAGCATGGGTTTGAAGACTATGACAGCTACATGGACTTAAACCGCGCTACGTTTTTCATCACCCAAGCCGTGGCTGAGAACATGAAGGCCAACGGCAGTGGCAGCATCGTCAACATAGGCTCTATGTGGGCCAAGCAGGCGGTTCGGGCGACGCCGTCCTCGGCCTATTCGATGGCCAAGGCTGGGTTGCATTCACTGACCCAGCATCTTGCGATGGAGCTGGCGGCCCACGGCATCCGCGTCAACGCTGTTTCGCCTGCGGTTGTGGTGACACCAATCTACGGCGCGTTCATCGACCCGGACCAGATCGAAGACACTCTGACCAGCGGATTTGATGCCTTCCACCCGATTGGTCGCGTCGGTCGGCCCGAGGATGTAGCCAACACAATCACCCATCTGCTGTCGGATGACGCGTCCTGGGTCACCGGGGCGGTTTGGGATGTCGACGGCGGCGTGATGGCGGGTCTGGTCTGACCCTTTTCTTGCGGGCGGGTGCGCGATATGGCAGTGGGTATGAGATTCCCGACGCCTCTTGTCCCCGCCCGCCTGATCCGCCGCTACAAACGCTTTCTGGCCGATTGCACGCTGGAGGACGGGCGTGAGATCACCGCCCACTGCGCCAATCCAGGCTCAATGCTGGGACTGGCCGAGCCAGGTATGAAAATCTGGCTGGAGCCCAATGATGACCCCAAGAAAAAGCTGAAATACGGCTGGCGGCTGGTCGATCATGAGAATGGGCACTTCACCGGCGTCGACACATCCGTGCCCAACAAAGCCCTGCGTTCCGCGCTTGAAACAGGTGAGGTTTCCGAACTGGCCGCCTATCAAACCGTGCGGCCCGAGGTGAAATACGGCGAAAACAGTCGCATTGATTTCCTACTGACCCAACCAGGGCTGCCGGATGCCTATGTTGAGGTTAAAAGCGTCACCCTATCTCGCCAACCCGGTCTGGCCGAGTTTCCCGACAGCGTCACCGCCCGCGGCACCAAGCATTTGGGGGAACTGGAGGCGATGACGCAGCAAGGTCATCGCGCGATCATGTTGTATCTGGTGCAACGCACGGATTGTCATCGATTTGCACTGGCAGCAGACATTGACCCGACCTATGCGGCGGCATTTGATGCGGGACAAGCACAGGGCGTAGAACGGCTGATCTATGGAACTCGGGTTTCGCCCGAGGGGATTGAGATAGACGACCGATTGATTTCAGGTAAACTGCTTTGAACTAAGGCTTAAACCTCTTTGAAGACTGAGTGCTGCCAATTCTACCGAAAGACCTTTGAGCCAAAACTGTCCGCCGGGTTACGAGCAGTTGGTGAGAGCACCGAAGTTTGACAGGTCAACCCCGAGGGGAATAACAAGCTGTCCGTAAACCCGTCTGCCGCCAGTGATCTGGATTTCTGGATGGATCGCAACGTTCTCAGCAGAGTCTTCTTCTCTAACCGTTTGAAAATCGCAATCAAGGAGTCCGGGCTCAGCGCGCGCTGGCTTGGGTTCCGTCCCAGTAAAATAGTCTCTGATTGACCTGTGCCGGAAGCGACAATTCCTTGAACGGGCGCTCTCAACACAGGTCAGACCAACATATTACCTCACAAAGTCTTAAGATCCGGCCACAAGTCCTTATCAAGGGCTTTGACAAAGGGTTTGAAATGGTCTGCCACGGATTTCCAACGCCCGACCGAAGACGTGTTCACAGGCTGTCGGACCTGCAAGTTGCTTGCGGTTTTGACGGCATCGGACAGGTCATGTGGCGACAGCATAGCCTCTTGGAACTGAAGATCGCAAATCCGGGCAAGGTCTTCGACTGTGCCTTTCAGATTGCTGACCAGATGCTCATACCCAATGTTGTGAATCCGACCCGGCAGCTGGTGCTGCCAATGCAGAACATAGCGGCGATATCGGTTTGCCTCCGCCGCCATCCATTTCAGGTCATGTGTGAAATACAACCCAGCCGCACCAAAATGCGTGCGCCACATCGACAGGGCAACATCCCGTGGATCGCGTTCGACGTTCAGGATAACAGCATCGGGGAAGGCCTGGGCAATTGCCCCGAGATACGCGTAGTTCCCCGGTGCCTTATCCACAAAAGCCACCGCGCCTTCGGTCAGGTTTGGCAAGTTTTCGGCATAATGATCGGCCAGTTTATCCGCTGCTTGCCATTCGGACGGCTGAGCATGGGCCTTTCGGGCCCAGTGATGCACTGACGCAAGTTCACCCAGCCCCTGAACACCGCTATGGGCAGACAAGATACGCTCGACCAGAGTTGTGCCGGATCGCGGCAGACCAACGACAAATATCGGTCGGGGAAAATCGGTTCGTGGTCCGGGTGTAGGGTTTGGCAAAGACGCGGCCAGAATCTTGCGGCATTGCTTGTCGTTGCGCGAGTCCCACTCCTTCAGGCCCTCGCGTAGAAATCCATGGGCCTCGGACAGGTGCTGCATCTCAACTGCGGTATCCTTGTCGTGACGCGCCAGGCTCGCCGCTGCAAAATGAACGACCGCAGCCCCTTCGCGACCAGAGGACCGCTTGCCTTCAAGAGTCTGGGATATCTTGGCCTTCAGCTTCAACCGATCATCCGGCGACAGGTTTGGCAGTGTCGCCGTGAATTCAAGCGTCTCGGGATGGTCCGGAATCAAATCAAGGGCCACGCGAGCATGAGTTAGAGCTTCATCGATCTGCCCCATTCCGACATGCGACTTGGCCAGACGCAAACGGCCAAAGTGAAATCTGGGGTTTTGCTCAACAAGTGTGGTCAGCAAGTCAATCGCACGTGTCCATTCGCGCAACTCGTCCAAAATATCGGCTTTCAGGCATAGAGCCTGCAAATTCTTCGGTTGCTGTTTTATCACTTTTTCTATGGCCACCAGGGCCAATTCATCTTCGTTTTCACGCAGCAGCGCCAGCGCCTGAATGTAAAGCTGGGATGGCGTCAAAGCCGCCCGGGTGCCAACTTTGTCGATGAAACGCAAAGCGTCTTCGGAATTTCCACCCTGTACCAGACTCAACCCGTAATTCTGGATCAATTCCTGATTTTCAGGATCCAAATGCCACGCACGTTCAAAGTTCGTCTGCGCCAGCTTGAATTTTTGTTGCTGGACTGCACACAATCCCGCGAGCTTGGGCAAAGCGGACACTTTCGGCCATTTTTTTGCGGCTTTGGTTGCCCGTTTGTATGCTTTGTCCGGACGACCATTTTTTAACAAATCACTAATAACAGACACTTCGGCACCCACAGGGTCGAATTTATTAATCATTTTCAAAGCCCTATCTGTCTCTTTAATTCGAACAGACCATGCCCCGGTTCACTCAAAAAATTTCCGAGGGTCTATTTGTTTCGATATGATACTTGATCAACAGCATTACAATGCGACGCCGCGCCCTCTGGTACTTTCTGCGCAAGCAGCGTAAAAGGAGTGCTGCGCGAAACATTTGGAGCCTAGCGTCGATGAAAGAACATCGTGGCCGTCTGACAAAGGACGGTATCCGCATCTATGAACAGGGTGACTTTGCCGGAATGCAAGCGGCAGGGGAACTGGCTGCGCGGATTCTGGATGATGTCGCTGACCATGTCGTTGTTGGCCAAACCACTGGCGAGATTGATCGGATCATCACACAGATGGTCGAGGATGCGGGCGCGACCTCGGCGACCATCGGCTACAAGGGCTATCAACACGCCAGCTGTATCAGCGTCAATCACGTGGTTTGCCATGGTATTCCTGGCGACAAAAAGCTGAAAGATGGCGACATCCTGAACGTTGATGTGACCGTTGTTGTCGATGGCTGGTTCGGAGACACCTCGCGCATGTATGTGGCCGGAAAACTGCCGCGCAAGGCCGAACGACTTATTCAGGTGACCCATGATGCGCTGTTCAAAGGCATTGAGATGGTCAAGCCGGGCAACACGTTCGGTGATATCGGTCACGCGATTCAGGCCTATGTCGAAGCGCATCGGATGAGCGTTGTGCGCGACTTCTGCGGCCATGGGTTGGGCCGGGTGTTCCACGCGCCGCCGAACGTTCTGCATTATGGGCGTCCGGGCACCGGTGCAAAGCTGGAAGAAGGCATGTTCTTTACCATTGAGCCAATGGTGAATTTAGGCCGCCCCGAGACCAAAACGCTGGCCGATGATTGGACTGCGGTGACGCGCGACAAATCACTGTCAGCCCAGTTTGAACATTCGGTGGGTGTCACGCCGGACGGCGTCGAGATTTTCACCCTCTCACCGGGCGGCAAGTACCACCCGACTTATTCGTCCTGATCGGCGACCTGCTCGCGCAATAGCTTTAGCAGCATCGTCTCTGGGCCCCATGGCGTGACCGCGTCATGGATGAAGATCGGTGTGCGCATAGGTTTTGGAGGCGGACCGGTGACGGCATCGGTGTCCTGCAAAAAGGCCCAGAGTGGCGGGGGAATGGCGCGGTCCATCTACAAACCATAACATAGTCGCGTCAAAGCCCCAAAAGCTGTGGGGCTTGCGCCATATCGGAAAAGACCTCGGCGCCAAGTGCAGCCAACCGGGCGCCGTCGTCATGGGCCGCGTACCCAAGGCAGCGCATGTCCGCCTTGATGGCAGCGGTAACGCCATTTTCACTGTCTTCGATGACGACAGGCGATTTAGCGTCAAAATGCCGGGCTGCGGTCCGAAACATGGTGGGGTCGGGTTTGCCGACCCCCAGAACATAGGCCGAGAACATGACGTTGCTAAAACGGTCCCACAAGCCGTTTTGACCCAGTGTGATCTGCATCTTTTCAGGCCGCCCGTTTGAAGCAACGCAGAATGGGATTCCCTGCGCATCAAGCTGTGCCAACAGTTCGGGGATACCCTCGATCAGAGGCGTCCCTGCGCGCAAAACCTCGTAGGTCTGAGCGTAAATCTGATCGGTCCACGCCTCGGGCAAATCCGCGCCCAGCCCCCGGGCTTTGTCGCGGACACCAGTCATGGTTCCGCCGACAAAAAGCGACATGCATTCGTTCAAGGAAAGATGCACACCATAGCCCGCAAGATTGTCGACTATGACCTGATTGGACAGAACCTCGCTATCGACCAGAACGCCATCGCAATCGAAAATCACCAGATCATGCATGTCACGCCCCCTTCCACCACATCAATGAGATATGGGTGTCTCCATATTTCCGCGTATCGTGCAGATCGAAACCCTCGGGCGCTGTCATAGGGGCGCTTTCCTCCCAGACGATCAGGACGTCATCAGCCAGCCAACCACCCTGCGTGATTTTGACCAAAGCCTTTTCGCCCAGCGCCTTACCATAAGGCGGATCGAGGAAGACCAGATCGTACCCCGGGCCTGGATTGTCCCCCAACCGCGTTGCGTCCCGGCGGATCAGCTCGGTGCAGGTTTTGCTGCCGGTCAAGTCAATATTTTTGCGGATCAGAGCCTGCGCCGCGCGACCGTCGTCGACAAAAGTCACATAGGATGCACCGCGCGACAGCGCCTCAAGCCCCAAAGCGCCCGTGCCCGCGAACAGGTCCAGTACGCGCAAGCCGTCAAAATCGATCTGATGGCTCAGAACGTTGAACAGGCTTTCGCGCACCCGATCGGTGGTGGGGCGCAGATGCGCGCCCACATCTCCTTTGCCAACCGAGGTCAGGGCGCGACCCCGGAACGCTCCGGCAATAATCCTCACGCTTTGAGCAACGGCTTCAGGTCCGCATCCGGGTCAGCCACCACAGTCGGATCGGCTGTTTTCCCGATCTCGATCAAGCGCTTGCCGACCATATAGGAACGCGGATCGTTCATTGCGTCAACGGCGATCAGCCGATCGCCCTTGTAGTACCAGAAGGAAACAGTTGCCCCTTCGCCGTTGCGCGTCACCACGCGATCATAGCCCGTGTTCAGGCCCGCGATCTGTAATTTGACGTCGTATTGATCCGACCAAAACCAAGGCGTCGCCACATAATCCTTGGCCGCGCCGAGCATATTCTGGGCGACGATCTCGGCCTGATCGATTGCGTTGGGCACGCTTTCCAACCGGATGCGATCACCCTTGTGCGGGAAAGACGCACAATCACCGGCCGCCCAGATTGACGGATCAGAGGTGCGGCCATGGGCATCGGTCTTGATTCCGTTGTCCAACGTCAGCCCCGCCATCTCGGCCAGCTGGGTTGCCGGCGCGATCCCGACGCCGACGATAACGAAATCCAGTTCAAGCTCGGATCCATCGGTCAAGACGGCGCCCGTCACCTTGCCGTTCTCGCCCACCAGACGATCCAGCCCAACCCCTTCGCGTATGTCTGCGCCGTAGTCGCTGTGCAAGGCGCGAAAATAGTCGCTGGTTTCAGGAGCAGCAACACGTTGCAGGATACGATCCGCCATTTCAACCAGCGTTACCTTGACCCCGCGCTTGGCGCAGACGGCGGCGGCCTCAAGCCCGATATAGCCGCCGCCCACGATCAGTGCGCGCGCACCTTCGGTGACCCAGGGGCTCATATCGTCCACATGCGCCAGATCGCGCACCACGTGCACACCATCCAGATCACCGCCTATCGCAGCGGGCAACCGACGCGGGTCTGATCCGGTGGTCAGGGCAAGCTCGTCATAGGAAATAACCTCATCGCCCAACGTCACAGTCTTGGCCTTGGCATCGATGCCCGTCACGCGCTGACCCAAACGCAGGGTGATGCTGTTATCGGTATAAAAGCTCTCGGGGCGCAGGAATAAACGTTCCAGCTCCATCTCGCCCAGCAGGTAGGCCTTGGACAGTGGCGGGCGCTGATATGGCAGATGCGGCTCGGCCCCAATCAGGGTGATATCGCCTTCGAACCCATCTTTTCGCAGCCTGGCAACAAGCGATGCCCCCGCCTGTCCGGCACCTATCACGACAATATGGCTCATGTTCCTCCCACCCTGTCGAATTCACGTGGTCACTTTCGTCCGACCACCTATATTGCGGCAGGGACTGACTCTGCAAATCCAATCGACAGGAGCACAAAATGATTTCTACCGGTGAGACTCTGCCCGATGCCACACTGATCCAGATGGGCGCTGAAGGCCCCGAAGGCGTTCGGGTTTCAGACAAGACAAAAGGCCGGAAGGTCGTCATTTTTGCTGTGCCTGGGGCATATACCGGCACCTGCACAACTGCGCACGTGCCCAGCTTCATGCGGACCAAAGATCAGTTCGACGCAAAGGGTGTAGACGAGATCATCTGCATTTCGGTCAACGATCCCTTTGTGATGAGCGCTTGGGGCGAATCCACAGGTGCCAGCGCGGCCGGTCTGACCATGCTGTCCGACGCCTCATCGGAATTTACCAAGGCACTGGGAATGGATTTTGATGCACCACCCGTGGGCCTGATTGCACGGTCCAAGCGGTACGCTATGCTGGTCGAAGACGGCAAGGTCGTCGCCCTGAACCTGGAAGAAAACCCAGGTGTCTGTGAAACTTCGGCAGGCGAAGGACTGCTGGACGTCATTTGATCCAGTTTGGCCCCGGCAGTGCTGGGGCCACATGAAGTGTATTTAACTTGATACACTCCCCCGATGGACCAATACTGGACCCGTCTTATTGGGGGGCTCATTTGTGAAACTTAGTTTGTATTCTGTTATCTTTGTCGGGGCGGGTCTGTTGGCGGCCTGCGGCCCTGCACCCACGCCACAACAACAAGCCGCACGGCAACACGAAATCGCATGTCTCGGCGGAACCCTTGGGGGCGCGTTGATCGGCGGCGCCATTGGCAACCAGTTTGGGGGCGGGTCTGGCAAATCAATCCTCACTGCGGCGGGCGCCGCTGCCGGGGGCATTGAAGGTCAGAGGTTCTCATGCTGAGGGGGTTTGGAATGAAGCGCGCAGTTGTCCTTGTCGCTGCCATGTTTCTGGCGAATGCCGTCAGCGCCGAAACCGTGGCTGAGTTGCATGAAAAAGAGTTGAACGCGATCGACACCAACAATGATGGGTTTCTGTCCAAGGACGAGTTCAACGCCTTTTCCGACTATGCGTTTCAGGAAATGGATGACGACAAGAACGGCACGCTGGGTCTGGACGAAGCCAAGCCGTTTCTGGACATCAAGCAGTTCCAGCAAGTTGACCGCAACAAAGATAGCCTTATCTCCAGAGCTGAATACGACGCCCAGATGAACCTAGATTTCAATGCGGCGGATCAGGACGGAAATAGCCAGTTGGACTAGGCCAACTCTGACAGGAGCATGGTATGAGTAAATGGATCGGCCTGAGCGCGCTTGCGCTGCTGGCGGCATGTGACGTGCCTCAGGCCCCGGTTGTCACCGGCGCGGACGGCCAGCCCCGTATTCAGATCAATACCAGCGGTCTGACCTGCTATGATACGCGCTGCCTGGACATAAACCCGGCCGCACGCAGCGTTCGGTCCATCGGCAACCGCACGACCGGGATACCGTCTAACATCAATGTCAACGATGGCACGGTAACACCGTCCGAATTCAAACAGATGGGTGTGGTGGCGTCTTTGGCTGGCGGCGTTGGATCAGGCAGCGACAGAGGCTAAAGCAAGCTGTCCATTTTGCGCGCAAGCTTTGCATCCAGCGACGACAAACCGCCCACGTCATGGGTGGACAGCACCACGTCGACTGTGCGGTACACATTCGACCACTCGGGGTGATGGTTCCACTTTTCGGCCCAGATTGCCACTTGCGTCATCCAGCCAAATGCAGCGACGAAATTGTCGAATATGAAGGTCTTGGTGATCGCGTCCCGGCCTTCAACCATGGTCCAGCCGTTGTTGAACAGCGGATCCAGCAGGGGTCCGCGGGTTTCAGTAGAC
The DNA here is from genome assembly GCF_947489545.1 of uncultured Ruegeria sp. NCBI lineage: Bacteria > Pseudomonadati > Pseudomonadota > Alphaproteobacteria > Rhodobacterales > Roseobacteraceae > Ruegeria > uncultured Ruegeria sp. Next base: position 186,866 of record NZ_CANLDZ010000004.1, read on the forward strand.
AAAAGTTCGGTCATTGCTGTTCCTCCGGGTTCGATTTTCTAAACGGGCCGTAATCCGTCAGAATCTCGATCTCTTCTCCCATTGCACGGCCTTCGGCGTCTAGATACTTTTTTACCGCATCTGCAAACCCTGGATCGCCGACCCAATGCAGGCTGTGGGTGAGCGTGGGCAAATAGCCGCGCGCCAGCTTGTGTTCACCCTGCGCACCGGCTTCGACACGGGCAAGCCCATGAGCAATGGCAAAGTCGATTGCCTGATAGTAGCACAGCTCAAAATGCAGGCAGGCGTGGTGTTCAACACAGCCCCAATAGCGACCAAAAAGTGTTTCGCGACCAATGAAATTAAGCGCACCTGCGATCGGAACGCCATTACGTTCGGCCAAAACCAGCGCCATGTCGTCCGTCATGGTTTCCTGCGCGATATCAAAGAACTGGCGCGTAAGATATGGCGAACCCCATTTGCGCGCGCCAGTGTCCTGATAAAACTCCCAGAATGCATCCCAATGCTCCGGCCTCAGATCAGATCCCGTCAGGGTGCGGATCTCGCCCCCGAAATCTCCCGCCTGTGCGCGTTCCTTGCGAATGTTCTTGCGTTTGCGCGAGGACAAGTCGGCGAGAAAACAGGCGAAATCCGCATAGTTATTGTTGAGCCAGTGAAACTGCTGCGAGCTGCGCACCATAAGCCCCATCTGCTCACCCGCCAGCGCCTCATCCTGGGTACAGAAGGTTGCGTGCAGCGACGACACCTGATTGTCCGCCGCCAATTGCACCGCGCCCTGCACCAACGCCGACATGCCAATCCCTTCGTACCCGGGGCGCACCAGAAAGCGCCGCCCGGTGGCTGGGGTAAAGGGCACGGTGATCTGCAATTTAGGGTAATAGCGTCCGCCGGCACTTTCGTAAGCATGCGCCCAGCTGTGATCGAAGATATACTCGCCCTGGCTGTGGGATTTGGCATACATCGGTGCTGCCGCAATCAACATGCCATCCAGAAAGGCGGTCAGGTACTGCGGTTGCCAGCCAGTACCACGACCGACGGAACCGCTTTCTTCAAGCGCCAGCAGGAACCGATGTGTGGTAAACGGATCTAACGGACGCCCGCCATCTGCCGCATCGGGACAAGCACAACTGTCCCACTCTGCCGCAGCAATCTGCGAGAGCGATCCCAGAATCTGAACCTCGATCTGTGCCTGATCCATATGCCCTCCGCACCTGATCAGTATTTGTGGTGGGACGCGGCGGGATCAACCCGGTTGTGCGGCCAAATACCCCTCAAAGGTCACATTGTCGGCAACCTTGCGCGCTTCTGCTTCTTGTTCGGGCGACCGGACCGTCCAACACAGTATCGGTACACCCTTCGATTTGAGTTCAGCGACTCGGGGACGGGCCAGATCGTGGACTTCGTGGCTGATGAAACTGGCGCCGACCCGATCGAAGTCGGGAATCGCGCGCAGATGGCTGCAAGTTTCTTCAGACAGGGGCCAATCCTGCGGATCATATGAACTGGTCACTAGACCGCGCGGCAAATCCGGCGCCAGACGAGCCAGTTCGGCCACGCTGTTTGGATTGAAAGACATCAGCGCCAGCGGGCCATCATATCCTTGCAACGCGCGAACAGCATCCTGTTCGAGAGCCCCGACATCCGTGCCCATCGCCCCGTCCTGATCCTTGAGCTCGATCAACAACGGCACCTTGCCAGCAACCAGATCCAGCACTTCATCCAGCGTCGGAATGCCATCGTCAGCGTGCAGCAACGTGGTGGATGACGCCTGCGTAGCGGTGATCTGCCGGATTGGACCAGACTGCCCGGTCAATCGGGCCATGTCGTAGTCGTGAAACACCATCGCGCGATCATCCGAGGTCAGCTGAAGATCGACCTCAATCCCATACCCGGCCTCGACGGCAGCACGAATGGCCGCCCGGCTGTTTTCCGGACGGTTTTGCGTTTTGTCATGCAGCGCCCGATGTGCGAGCGGGGTTTGCAGGAACTCTGCTGGCAGAGACGGTGTCATTGAACCTCGAAAATACCTTCGATTTCAACAGCGACACCCAGTGGCAATGATGCAGCGCTGACAGCTGAACGGGAATGACGACCTGCATCCCCCAAAGCCTCGACAAGGAAATCTGAGGCCCCGTTGATCACCTGTGGTTGGTCTGTGAAATCTGCGGTTGAATTCACAAAGCCAGTCAACTTGATCACACGCACCAGCTTTTCGATGTCTCCACCGCAGGCTGCCCTGACCTGCGCAAGCAGATTGATGGCACAAACCTTTGCCGCCGCAGCGCCTGCTGCGACATCCATGTCATCCCCCAGTTTGCCGGTGATCAGGTCATCTGCCTTTGATATCTGGCCTGAGACGTAGACGATGTTACCGACACGCACAAAAGGCACATAGTTTGCCGCTGGTGCAGGTGCATCGGGCAAGGTCACACCCAGGCTTTCCAAATTGGCTGCGATGCTCATTTATGATCCTCCCTGTTTTCGACTCGGGCGGACGCTAACCGGGAAGATCGGATTGGGAAAGCCGGAAACCAGTATTTTCTGGAATGCCTGCAATCTTGGCATAACTTCTCTTATTCCGAACTGTTGAACCGGTGTCACTTTACCCCGGACCGGCAGGCGGGTTAAACGCAAGGTGTTTCAATTTTGACCCGAAACATCTATGTGACAACGACTTGTGCCGATACAGCACTACATTGTTGATTGAATGCCTGGTCGCGAAGGTGCTGGGCCGCTTTGGAGTAACAAAGACCGTGTTAAGCAGACTTCGCCTAAAACATCTTGTTGTTCTTCCGCTGGTGTTCGTATTGACTGCGTGCGCCTCACAACCTTCAGATCAAGCCGCCCGCGGTCAGGTTTTTGACCCGTATGAAGACACAAACCGATCCGTTCACAAATTCAACCTGGGCCTGGATCGGTTCCTGTTTCGTCCGGCCTCGAAAGGTTATGTGAAAATCGTTCCCGACCCGATGGTCACCAGCTTTAGCACATTCGCCGAGAATATCTCTCTGCCTGGACAGGCGGTTGACTATCTGCTGCAGGGCAACCCCAAGCAGATGGGTAACGCACTTTTGCGGTTCGTGATCAACATGACAGTTGGCGGATTTGGGTTATCCGCCCCTGCAGACGAACTGAACCTGCCTCCGGTTGATACCGATTTCGGGGAAACACTACATGTCTGGGGCTTTGGCGAAGGTGCTTATGTCGAACTGCCGTTCTATGGCCCCTCGACCACCCGCGATGCCGTGGGTGTCGTGGTCAACCTGTTCTCGAACCCCATCAATTTCACGCCAACGCGCCCGGCCGACAATCTGGGTGTCTATGCCGAGGTTGTACGGCGGATGGGCGACCGGGGTCGGTTCTCGGACACGGTCGATTCGATCTTGTATGACAGCGCCGACAGTTATGCGCAGGCGCGTCTGATCTATTTGCAGAATCGCCGGTTTGAACTGGCAAGAGATGACGAGGATGCCTATCTGGACCTTTACACCGATCCCTATGCCGACATCGGAACCGACCCAGTCAGGGACCCCTATTTAGACCCCTACGAGGACCCCTATGCCGAGTAACGCCTTGAACCGACGCCATTTTATTGCGACCACCCTGGCGGGTGTAGCACTGACAGCGATACCTGTGTCCGCATTTGCCCAGACTGAGGCAAGCGCCAAGGCACTGGTGAACAGCGTGGTAACCGAAATCAATCGCGTGATCGCATCGGGCAAATCGGAAAACGCCATGTTGCGTGATTTCGAAAAGATCTTTGTGCAATATGCCGACGTGCCGATCATGGCGCGCTATGCGTTGGGTGTGGATGCCCGCACCGCCAGCCCGTCGCAGCTGAAAAAGTTCACCAAGGCGTTTCAGGGATATATCTCGCGCAAGTACGGCCGCCGCTTCCGGGAATTCATCGGGGGCGAGGTTAATGTACGTAACGCCCGAAAGATCAAAGCGGGGTACGAGGTCAGAACCCTGGTGAAACTGCGCGGTTCCGCACCTTTTGATGTGACTTTTCTTGTGTCCGACAAATCGGGGCGTGACAAGTTCTACAACATGTTCATCGAAGGCGTGAACCTGCTGCTGACCGAACGAACCGAAATCGGCGCAATGCTGGATGCAAGAAAAGGCAACCTGAACCAGCTGATCAAGGACCTTGACCGGACGGGTTAAGACTGAGTGTGTTCGAACCTGCCTATTTTGCGGTTCCTCAACACAGTCCTTGAGAACTGGCGGTTATGCCGCAAACGCGCCCTTTGATGGAACACCCTGACAGGTGTCATGGCATGTAACTGCGCACCAAGGCGCTGGCGATCAGTGCCCATCCGTCGGCGATCACAAAGAACGCCAGTTTGAACGGCAGTGAAACAATCGCGGGCGGCACCATCATCATACCCATGGACATAAGAACAGCAGCTACCACCAGATCGATGATCAAAAACGGCAGAAAGATCAGAAAGCCGATCTGAAAGGCCCGGGCAATCTCGGAAAGCATAAAAGACGGCATCAGAACCGAAAGCGGGGCCTGGGCCGACAGTTCCAGCGCGTCGCCTCCGGGTCGTAATGCCGCCATGGCATAGAACGTGTCCACGTCCAAACGGTTGGCCATAAATACCCTGAATGGCTCCAATGCTCGTTCTAATGCTGTTTCAACACCCATCGTTTCTTCAACCAGTGGGCGGATTCCATCGGTCCAAGCCTCTGTAAACACGGGCTCCATGATAAAGTAAGTCAGAAACAGAGCCAGGCTTACGATCAACATGTTTGGTGGTGATTGCTGCAGCCCGATACCTTGTCTCAGGATGGCCAGAACGGTGATCAAAAACGGAAAACAAGTGATCATGATCGCTAATCCAGGCGCAAGGCTCAGCACGGTGATCAGCAGAATCAGCTGGATGGTCCGGGCCGAGATTGACCCGCCCTCGCCCAGCGAAAGCGTCAGCTCCTGTGCCACGGCAAGCGACGGGCTTAGAAATACAGCCGCACAAACCAAACAGATCAGGGCGCGCATTACCCGATCCCATTTTGCAGATCGGCAATTTCCGTCAATCGCACAGCCAGTTGACCGGCTTGATCGCCCTCCATTTCCTCGAGCAAACCGCGTGCAACCAATTGGTCTCCGACATACAGGTCAACCGGATCCTCAATCCGCTTGTCCAAGGTCAACACAGCGTTCTCGCCCATGTTCAACAGGTCCTTGATCAAAGGGCGTGCACGGCCAACCGACACGGTTACTTCGATCGGAACAGAATCAAACGGGTTCGGCTTATCTGATTTCGGGGTCTGAGTATCACTCATTTGACAAAGCCTCTCTTGCCTCAAACACATAGGAATCGAATGCGTGCGCGACCGAAGCCAGCAGAGCGCTGCAATCGATCTCGCGTCGGGAAACGCCCACTTGCAACCGCGCTTGGCCCGGGTCCAGCGACGCATCCTCAATCACGCGCGGGGTCGGCGATAAGTCGGATGGAATCATCGCCTCGACGTCTTTGGCACACCCTTTGGGCACCCTGATCTGCATCGGCTGTTCAATCTGTTCACCAGCCATGCCACACAATTGCTCGACCATCCGGGCCGCAAAGCCGCGCTCCATAGTGTCCGGCAGAACGATGCGGGTCAGGCTCTGGAACATCGGTTCCAGCGACAGCGTCATGCGGTTGATTGCCTCGTGGTAGGTGAACGACATGTCCTGCAATGCATTGCCAAGCTCGGCCGAGACCTGCCCTTGGCTTTGTTCTTGCGCCTGCATCGCGTCTTCCCACCCGGCGCCATACCCCTTTTCAAAGGCCGCAAGGTTTTGTTCTTCCAATGCTTCGTCATCCAGCAAATGAATCTTGCCGCCGCCGGACTGCACCGTGAAGTCTTCAAGAAGATGGGTAATGGGCATCACGCACGCTCCTCGCCTTCTTCAAGCCAACTGCGAAGGATCTCCACTGTCTCCTCCTGCTTGTCACCGATCATGGACCGAAGCCGATCCACCGGATCTTCTGACACAGCGGAGCCGAGCGCCGGTACATTGGCTTGCGCCGGAAGTTGCAAAAAGTCCGATCCGTCAGCCGCCGCAATTTCGCCCGTTAGCAGCGGGGCATCGTCCGCTACAGGTGCTGCGCCGGCTGGCAGTAAGGCCTGGGCCATTGCGGGTTTCATCAAGATCGGTCGGATGACAAACAACGCCAGAACCAGAGCGACAATCGCCAGAACGGCCATTTGGATGAGCGACATCGCATCCAGATGGATCTTCTGCCACATCGACGCCGAGACCAACGTCCCCTGAGGTTCAACAGCTGGCAGATCCAGAGATTTCAATGTGATTACATCCCCACGTTCGGGATCAAACCCGACGGCAGATGCAACAAGCTCTTCCAACGCGTCGAGCTCGGTCTGCGGCAGCGGTGTAAAGGTTTCGGCACCGGCGGCGTCAACTGCGCGCATGCCATTGACCAATACGGCAACGGTCAGCCGTTTGATTGCGCCAGGTGCATTATGGACCTCAAGCTCGGTCTCGGACACTTCATAGTTCACACGTTCGCGGGTTTGCGTCGCCGTCGAATTCGATTCATCACCCCCTGCACCATCACCATCAGGCAGGTTCGACGCAACAGTTACATCAGACGGCTGGTTGCGGGCGCTATCCGATTTCTCTTCAACATCCGTGCTAATCGCAACGCGACCTTTGGGATCAAAGCGCCGTTCGCGGATCGATTCCGTTTTGGTCACGGTATCGACGCTAACCTCGACCACAGCGTTGCCAGTGCCAACCCGAGCCTCGACCAGGCGCAAAACCCGTTCGCGCAATTGGCGGGACTTATCATCGGCCGTATCAGCGGCCACCGCCGTCTCCTGCCCTCCGATTACGGATCCGTTGGAATCAATAACAGCCACGTTCTCGGGCGCCAGACCACTGACGGCGGATGACACAAGAAAGCGAACCGCCTTGGCCTGATCGCCAGTGATATCTGACCCCGATGGAACCAGATAGACCGAGGCGGTTGGAGCGACGCTTCGCTGAAACGGGTTCGCCGATGCATTTGCAATATGAACCCGAGCTTGGCTGATATGGCGACCGCCGACGATCGTGCGCGCCAACTCACCCTCTTTCGCGCGCCAATAGGCGGCATCGAACATCTGCGACGTGGTACCAAAACCGCTGAGTGTATCTAGAAGTTCGTACCCACGGTTACTGTTTGCCGGCAAGCCTTCGCTGGCCAACATCATGCGCAATTCGTCCCGCTTTGCGCCTGGAACATAGATGGACCCGCCACGAATCTCGTATGGCACACCACGCTGATCCAGCGAACGGACGATGTCCCCTGCGGCACCGCTTTCCAGCCCTGCATATAGCAGTGTCATCGACGGCGCGGACACAAGCCGTGACATCCCCAATACACCAAGAAAGACCAGCACAACCGCACCAGCGACGACAATTTGTTTTCGCCTGTCCAAACCCGCCCAGACGGTTCCGATCTGCTGCACACTCACCTCCGACTCGCCGACATTCTGCCCGGCACCCCTCTTGTTTGGCCGAATGCCCTTAACAATCGGTTAGTCCATACAGGGTTATGACAGTTGCAGATTGGATGAATGAGGACGTCATGACCGACGCAACTGCAGAACAGGCGGAGGCCCCCGTAAGAAAGGGGAAAATGGGGTTGATTGTCGGGTTGATTCTGGCGATCTCAGGCGCGGCCGCTGGGTATTTTCTGACTTCGTCCGGGGTGTTGCCCTTCGGCGCCAAGGCAGAAAAGGCCGCCATTGATAAAACCCAGGAAGACATGCCCGCTAAGGCACTTGCAGATGTGGGATTCGTCGATCTTCCGCCTGTCATCGTATCTGTGAATACGGGCGAGTCGCGCCATCTGAAATTTCATGCGCAGCTCGAAGTTAACGCACCGTACATCGCCGATGTGGAAAAAATGCAGCCACGAATCATGGATGTCCTGAACGGGTATCTGCGGGCCGTTGAAATCTCGGATCTTGAGGATTCTCTAGCCCTGATACGCATTCGCGGGCACCTGCTGCGGCGCATCGGAATTGTCGTCGGCGAAGGCCGGGTGCGTGACGTTCTGGTCATGGAATTTGTACTGAATTAGGAGGCGAAATTGGAGCTGGTTGCGGATATTTTGCTGGTTGCGGGGGCGCTGGGCGCGGGTCTTTATTGCTTTGTGCTGTCACGACGGCTCAAGCGGTTCACAAATCTCGAAAAGGGCGTAGGCGGCGCTGTTGCCGTACTGTCTTCTCAGGCGGATGAGCTGAAGACATCGCTGGAGAGCGCGCGGTCGGCCTCTGACCAATCGGGCGATGTGCTTAAAGACCTCACTCAACGTGCGGAGACAGTAGCTCAGCGGCTGGAACTCATGATGGCGTCTATGCATGACCTTATCCCAGAGGAGAATGTCGAAACTGCTACCAAATCGGATGCCTCCCCCAGAGACGACCTGCCTTCTGATTCAATGACGCAGGACATCAAGGTCGCGGCGCAAGAGCTCGCTCTCTCGTCTGAATCCGGAGATGCCTCAGCCCTTGATGCCTCTGCAAAAGTCCCTGAAGGCGTGATGTTTTTCCGGCATGACCGCAAGCAGAACGAGACCCCAAAATGAGAAGTCGCCCGGCAAATGAGACGCGCGGGCATCCACGAGGTGGTGTTCTTGCGGTGATTTCTTTTTTGATGATTGGCTCAGCTGCGATTCGGGTGGGGTTGGAAGCCGGGCCAGCCCTGGCCAAATCGACAGAACCTCAGCCCATCGAAAGTAAGTCTGCCTCGGCAGATACACGGGATGTTCAGGTTGTATTGACCGAACTTTTGCGTCGCGAGGAACGCGTGCAGGAGCGCGAAGATGCCTTGGTCGAAAGGGAAAAAGCGCTGGAGATAGCAGACCGGGCAATTGAGACCAGATTAATTGCGATGCAAGAGGCCGAAGCTTCCCTGCGCGCGACGCTGGCCGTGGCGGACAAGGCTGCGGAAACTGATCTGACGCGCCTGACAGACGTGTACCAGAACATGAAGCCCAAAGATGCCGCTGCGCTGTTCGAGACCATGGACCCGACTTTTGCGGCAGGTTTTCTGTCGCGCATGCCGCCTGACGCTGCAGCTGGAGTCCTTGCCGGTCTCAGCCCCGAAGTGGCGTACACGATCAGTGTTGTGATGGCGGGGCGCAACGCCAACGCCCCGCAGGAGTAGATGCCCGTGTCCCCTAACCCTGCACTGGATATTGCTGGAGACCGCAAATGATTGGAATTGTTGGAATTGTCGTCATTTTCGTGATGGTGTTCGGCGGTTATCTCGCCGCAGGCGGCAAGATGACCATCATTATGAAGTCCCTACCGTTCGAGATGATGATGATCGGCGGCGCCGCAATCGGTGCGTTCCTGATCAGTAACGATATGAGCGGCGTAAAACACACACTCAAAGACATGGGAAAAGTCTTCAAAGGGCCAAAATGGAAACCGGAGGATTATCGCGACCTGTTGTGCCTTTTGTTTTCGTTAATCCGCATCGCGCGTGCAAATCCGGTAGAGGTTGAACAACATATTGAAGAGCCCGAAAGTTCCAGCATCTTTTCCGCGTACCCTAAGATACAGGCTGATAAGGAAGCTGTTGATCTTATTTGCGACACCATGCGATCGGCTTCGATGAACTATGACGATCCGCATCAGGTCGAAGAGGTTCTGGAGAAACGGATGGAGGCTAATTTTCACCATGCGATGCACTCCAGCCACGCGCTGCAGACCGTGGCAGACGGCCTGCCTGCGCTGGGGATTGTTGCCGCGGTTCTGGGTGTGATCAAGACAATGGGGTCGATCGATCAGCCGCCCGAAGTTTTGGGAAAACTGATCGGTGGCGCTTTGGTCGGTACATTCCTGGGGGTTTTTTTGGCGTATGGGTTGGTCGGCCCATTTTCAGGTAAGTTGAAATCCGTGGTGGAGGAGGACAACCACTTTTACCAGCTGATCAAAGAGGTTCTGGTTGCCAACCTGCACAATCACAACGCGGCGATGTGCATTGAAGTCGGGCGTCAAAACACACCGACCCACAACCGCCCCGGCTTTACCGAGCTTGAGGACGCGCTGAAGGAACTTAAGCAGGCGGCGGCATGACACGATTTTGTGCAGTGGTTTCCATCCTGATTGCGGTCGCATCGGGCGCAGCGTCGAAGGAAGTGACGGTACGATCTGGCGAGCATGACGGGTACACACGCCTTGTGTTCAACGTGCCCCCAGACACCGGTTGGGTTTTGGCGCAGCAGAAAAATGGCGCAACGCTGACCGTGGAGGTGGATGACGTCACCTTTCAAACCAGATCGGTCTTTGGACGCCTGACAACCAATCGTCTGTCGTCCCTGTCGCAATCCCAGCCCGGGGCCGCATTGAACATGGAGTTCGGATGCGATTGCGGCGCGTCGGCCTTTTTGTTTAGAAACTCGATGATCGTGGTCGACATCGCACCTGGCATTTCATTGCCACCGCTGACCACTTACATCCCTCCGCCAGTTTCGACGCGCGAACCAGACCGTGAATCTCACCCCAAAAGACTGGGTCTGAAAGTGGATTTGAAGCTGCCGCCTCTGAACATGAACGAGCAGGAGTTTAGGGACCAGTTGTCTGCGCGTCTGCTGCAAGGCGCGGATAGGAGCCTGCTTGACCTGAACCTGGCACCTGTCGCGCCTCGTAATTCGTCCAGTGTTTCGAGAACGGCAGTGCCGCCCGGTCTGAGTTCGAATATTCATCTGTCGAGTGTACTTGACGATCTGAACGGGTTGCTTGGTGCAGAATTGCTGCAGATCGGGGATAGGCCGACCTGTTTCTCGACCACCGAATTGGGCTTTGATCACTGGTCTGAAGCGCGCCCATTCCACAGCCAGTTGGCGGACCTAAGGGTTGGGCTGTATCAGGAGTTTGATCATCTGGACGACGAGCGCGCTGTCAGTCTCGCCGAGCTCTACGCGTTTTATGGATTTGGGGCAGAGGCGATCAGAGTATTGGGGTTGATGGAGACGCAAACCCCCGAACTGACGAGGGTTTCCGCCATCGCATATATCATGGACGATCGACAGATGTCCGGACCAAACCCATTCAGAAAACTACAGCGATGTGACAGCGACGCGGCGCTATGGGCGGTTCTATCGGAAAGTGAGCTGGCACCCGAAGCCGATGTTGAGGCGATTGAACAAGCCTTTGCCAGGCTGCCTGAACATCTTCGTCGCACGCTCGGGCCAAGGGTGTCGTCCATCTTGGTCGATGCTCAGGAGCTAGAGGCCGCGCGGCGCGTGTTGCGCTCGGTTAATCGCATCGAACTGACCGAACACTCCAGCGTGACGCGAGTAAAGGCCAAGGTCGCCGAGGCAGCAGGTGACGACGAGCGCGCTGAAACGTTGCTCAGCGAGGTCGCCTCCAGCCCGGGCGCTTTGACGGAAGCACCATTGGCACTGGCCCGGTTGGTTGACAAACGCTGGGTTGATCGGGGTGCGGTAACATCGCAAGAGCTTGGGCTTGCCGCGTCTTATGCGATGGAATTCCGACGATCCGAAATTGGACCTATGATGGCGCGAACTCATGCAGTCGCTCTTGGCTTGAACCATGAATTCGACAGCGCACTGGATCTGATCAAGACTTTGCCAGATGGAGAAGAGGTGCCAGTCACCTTGAATCGGCACCTTCAATTGCTCGCAGAGCGATCGGACGACGTGACTTTTCTACGTCAGACATTAGCAATGCCATCAGAGCTCACCGATCTATTGTCGACAGATACCGCCATAGTCCTATCGAGGCGCCTCGCTTCGCTTGGGTTTGCGGCACAGACTTTTGCTTTGGCCAACAGACAACAAGACAGCACCAGACGATCTGAACGGGCGCGGTTACGGGCCCGCGCTGCCCTGATGGATGGTCGCCCACATCAGGCGATGCTAGAGTTGGAAAGTGATGCATCGAGAAATGCATTTGCGCTGCGGGTTCAGGCCATGAGCGCCGTTGAAGACTATGCGGCGGCTGGCGAGATGTCGCGGGAACTCGGAGAAACAATGACGGCGAACCGCTATTTGTGGCTGGCCGGACTACCGCCCGCGGTCGGTTCAGAGCCGGCAGGGAAATTCGCGGACATAAATGCAGCGGCAACAGCATTGTCCGAACCGCCAATCAGATTGCCAGCCAGACCACTGGCGGATGCGGCCAATTTACTGGATGACAGCGCAAAGGCGCGTCAGCAGATCGCTGAGCTTCTCGACTCGGTGAAGAACGAATAGCGCGTCGGTTGCGGCAGCCATCTTAGGTCCAACCAGTTTGTTCGCCTGAGGGGCTATGGCCGCGCTCGACAGTTGGTCTCAGGTCGTCGGCGGGTCATAAATAAGGTCCGCCACATCCGCGTAGGAAGTCTTTGAGTCGATCCAGCCCAAAACAGCCTGGCGAATGGCCTCGGCACGCGCATGCCCAACGACGGGAGAGGCGAATTGCATGAATTTTTCGATCACTTCAGTCTTGGTCAGCGGTGCTTCGGTGCCTCCGCGGGCGTCAACGTGGCCTGACACCAGGACGCGCCCGTCTGTGGTGGTGATACGGACATCGGCGCTGCGACCTTGCGGGAAACCTGCGTTGTGATGATCGCTTTCGGCCACATGAATACGCGCCATCAAAGCGGCGACACCCGGATCGGACAAACTGGTGCCTGTGATCTGTTCCACTCCGATCGGACCATGCACCGCGTAGCTAGCCACTGCAAATGCCAGGGAATACTGCGCCTGTGACGTCGTTTCAGGCAGGCCGGAAAACAGGCAAACCGCTTCGTGGAAGCTACGGATGTCCAACCTTTCGATTTGCTCATGGGTCAGATCATGCTCGGACAGTATCGCTCTTACCCCGTCGATTGCGGCATGGGCCCATCGGCAGATCGGGTAAGGTTTTATGTATTGATTTTCGACCACCCAGAACGCGCCCAGATCCGCCCAATGCGGCGCGGCCACGGCTGCTTCGATTGTGATCGCAGGGGCGCCGGTAAAGCCACGCTCGGCCAGGATTGCTGCTGACATTCCGACCATCGCGCCCCAGCCTGATCCGTCATGTAACATCGTAGGGTTTGCAATCTCGCGCATCATCTGGCTGCGGGGGCCGTGGAATTCAGCGATCCCCATCGCTTGTCGCAATTGTTCGGGTGTATGCCTGCGCAAGCGCGCAGCCATTGCCGCTACGCCCAGCGCATTCCAGGCCCCAGAGGTGTGATAATCGCTGACACTTGCGTGCAGCGACAAACCGGCACGTCCCGCGACCTCGTAACCGATAATCACCGCGGCCAAAGCCTCGGGTCCCGTCAGATCTGGACAGTGTTCCGCAAGGGCCGCGAGGGCAGGCAAAACGACGACGCCTATATGGCCTTTGACCGGGTTATAGCCGTCATGACCGTCCAGATTGTCGGTCTGGGTTGCAGCGGCATAGGTGGCCCCGGCCATACTGACCTGTCGCCCGTCAAACATCATGCGCGCGCTGTAGGACGGGTCTGAACTGGCATAGAGCAACGCCGCCGTATCGCGCGCGATCACTCCGGCCTCCATTGGGCCCGATGCGATCAGAATGCCCATCGTGTCCAGCATCAACAACGCGGCAGCCTCGCGCGCGCTGATGGGCATGTCCTGTGCCGAACGGCCCAGGGCAAATTTGGCAACGCAGGCGAAGGTGTCTGTCATTTGACCGCTTCCATCACGAGCGGTCTAGCATCACGCAGGCGCAGGCCGTCGGGATCGAATGGCGGTTTCGCCAACAACTGGGCAGTATGAGGTTTGCCGAGAACAAAGATCTCGACCGTTTCGCCGGGCCGCGCCACATTCGGATCGGCATACCCGAGCGCCAGTGATTTGCCGACCGAATAGCCGTAAGCGCCGGACGTCACACGACCTACTGGTCTCCCATCGGGGGTAAAGATCGGCTCACCTCCCGCTGCGTCGGCGTCGACCGCATCAACCTCAAAAATCGAGAGCACCTCACGCGGGGCGTTGTCCTTGACGGCCAGGTAGGCGTCTTTGTGCAAAAACTCCTTGTCCAGCTTGATCAACCCTGCCAGCCCGACCTCTTGTGGCCAGTATTCCTGAGAATACTCCCGACCCCACGAACCATAACCTTTTTCGATGCGCAGAGAGCCCAACGCACGGCCGCCCACCGGGCCGCCATCCATTTCTTTTGCCGCGTCCAAAAGCGCTGAATAGAGCCTGATTTGATCCTCTTCCGCGCAATGCAGCTCCCATCCTAGATCGCCGGTAAAGCTGATGCGAATGGCCAGACATGTAACCCCTCCCACGTCAACGGTCTGCGAGCGCATGAACCGGAAGGCCTCGCTTGACAGATCCGCATTTGTCAGGCGCTGCAGCATGTCGCGCGACTTTGGTCCTGCCACGTTGAAACCCGCGATACGATCTGTTGCAACCTCGAGCGTGGTGCCCTCAGGCAGATCGACCATGTTGAAGAAACGCTGGTGGTAACGCTCGGCCATGCCAGAGCCGATCATCATGTACTCATCATCTGCGACTTTTGTGATTGTGAAATCGCCAGCGACGCCGCCCCGAACCGAGATCAGTGGAGTCAGACAGGACCGCCCTACGTCAGTCGGGACCCGGTTGGCCACCAGGCGGTCCAGCCAATCGTAGGCCCCTGGACCTTTGATCACGTAATTGGCGAAGTTCGAGATATCGATGACACCGACAGTCTCACGTAGCATCTTCGCTTCGCGACCGACCGGCTCCCACCAGTTTTGACGGGTGAAGCCGTTAGTTTCGATGGCTCCCGGCTGATCCGCGAACCATAGCGGGTGCTCCCAGCCACAATTGAGACCAAAGACGCAGCCCATCTCTTGTTGCATCTCATACGCAGGACGAGTGCGGGCAGGACGACCGGCGCTGCGCTCTTCGTTTGGGAAGTGGATCGCGAAACGATGCGAATACTGGTCTTCAACCCGCGCTTTAGTGAATTTCTTGTCCGCCCAATCGCCGAAACGGGCCAAGTCCCAGGCGAACATGTCGTATTCTGGCTCCCCGTCGATCATCCATTGCGCGGACAACAGCCCCAGCCCGCCGGATTGAGAGAAACCTGGGATAATCCCTGTACAACAAAAATAGTTCTTCAACTCGGGCACCGGCCCCCAGATCGCATTGGCATCCGGAGACCAAATCATTGGCCCGTTGATCACACGTTTCACCCCAGCGGTGGCGGCGACGGGAACACGTTCCGTCGCGCGGATCACATTCTCCATGATCCGGTCCAGATCATCGGGGAACAGCTCGTGGGCAAAATCCAATGGCGTGCCGTTTTCCGCCCAGAACCGCATGTCTTTCTCATAGGCCCCGATCAGCAGGCCATTGCCTTCCTGACGGAAGTAATACTCGCCATCCCGGTCGGCGATGGACGGTAGGCGGCGGCCCAGCTCGGCAACCTCATCAATCGCCTCGGTTACAAAATACTGATGCTCAGTCGGTTGCAAGGGCAGTTCTACACCCGCAAGCGCAGCGACTTCGCGCCCCCAAAGACCACCGGCATTGACCACCCATTGTGTATGGATATCACCCTTTTTGGTGCGCACGATCCAGGACCCATCTGGTTGCTGTTCAGTGCCTGTTACGGGGCAAAACCGCTCGATCGTGGCCCCCATTGCCCGCGCGCCAGCAGCATAGGCATGGGTCACGCCCGAGGGATCGACATTGCCGCCATCGGGTTCGAACATGATGCACCGAACATCGTCAAATTGCGCCAACGGGTGCAGTTCCATCGCCTGTTCGCGGCTGATTTCGTGAAAATTCAGACCGTAGAACTTAGCTTTGGCCTCTTGCAGTCGCAATTGGTGTTCCCGGTCTTCAGTCTGCGCCAGGTAGAGCGATCCGGATTGGAACACACCACAGCCCTGCCCGGTTTCCTTCTCCAGCTCTTTATACAGATTCATGGTATAATGCTGGATGCGGGTGATACTGTTGTTGTCGTGCAGCCCGTGAATATTCGCCGCCGCGTGCCAGGTTGAACCGCTGGTCAACTCATCCCGTTCCAGCAGGACCACGTCGGTCCAACCGAGCTTGGCCAAATGGTAAAGAATCGAACAACCGACAAGGCCCCCTCCGATAACGACGGCCTGCGCGTGGGTTTTCATGGGATAGTCTCCTGCGTTTCGGGCGCCGCCAGATCGGCTCCGTTGCAGGAAAGTCAGCCACAGGTCGGGATGGGCTTATGCTCTGTTCCCGACGCGAAATGTCGGGAACAGATATCTCATGGCTCGAATAATTCTCAACCAGAGTTGAATCAGTATGGTGCGTCGACGTCGTTCATCGAAACGTAAACCGTCTTCATCTCGCTGAAATGGTTGATCGCCAGCTTGGAATTCTCGCGCCCGACGCCGGACATTTTTGATCCACCAAACGGCGCTTCGACCGGGGCAAGGTTGTAGGTGTTGATATAGCACGTACCGGCTTCAAACCCTGCGACGATGCGATGGGCACGGGTCAGATCGTTGGTGAACACGCCCGCTGCCAAGCCGAACTCGGTGTCATTGGCGCGCGCTAAAACCTCTTCTTCGGTGTCGAAATCCAGAACTGACATGACCGGGCCAAAGATTTCCTCGCGCGCGATGGCCATATCGTCGGTGACATCGGCAAAGACCGTTGGCTGCATGTAGTAGCCTTCGCCTTCAATCTGTGCGCCGCCATAGACCAGCCGTGCGCCTTCGGATTTGCCTTTTTCGACATAGCTCAACGCGATGTTCATTTGGTTTTCGCTGACCATCGGGCCAAAGTTGACTTGCTCATCCAGTGGATCGCCGATTTTTGTCGTAGCCAGACGTTCAGACAGTCGGTTCAAGAACGCCTCTTTGATGTCTTTCTGAACAAAAACACGAGTGCCATTCGAACAGACCTGCCCCGAGGAATAGAAGTTGCCCAAAATCGAACCGGATACCGCGTTTTCAATGTCAGCATCGTCGAACACGATCATCGGGGACTTGCCGCCCAATTCCATCGTCACGTGCTTCATGCCATCTGCTGCCGCGGCATAGACCTTACGACCCGTCGGAACCGATCCGGTCAGCGACACTTTGGCAACGCGCGGATCGGTGACCAACGATGCGCCCACGTCACCATAGCCTTGAAGCACATTGTAGACCCCCTTGGGCGCCCCGGCTTCGATTAGGATCTCGGCAACCTGCAGCGCCGACAACGGCGTGGTTTCAGATGGCTTGAAGATCATCGTATTGCCACAGGCCAGCGCCGGGGCGCCTTTCCAGCAAGCGATCTGGGTCGGGTAGTTCCACGCACCGATACCAACACACACGCCCAACGCCTCGCGGATGGTATAGACGAAATCGCCACCGCCCAGAGGAATGTGTTCCCCGGTCAGGGATGCGGCCAATCCTCCGAAGTATTCCAACGCGTCCGCGCCGCTGGTCGCGTCTGCCACCAGCGTTTCCTGCAAGGGTTTTCCGGTGTCATGGGTTTCCAGGATCGACAGCTCGCGATTGCGGTCACGCATGATGTCTGACGCACGGCGCAGAATGCGGCCGCGCTCGGTTCCAGACATGGCAGCCCAGGCCTTCTGAGCAGTTTTTGCGCTGTTTAGAGCCTGATCAACGATCGCAGGCGTCGCCGAATGCAGCCGTGCGATCACTTCTCCGGTTGCGGGATAGATCACGTCGATGGGTGCGCCGCTGGTATCCTCGACATAGGCGCCGTCGATGAAATGGCTGGCCTTGGGCTGAAACTTCATAACCGAGTCCTCTTTTTTGCAAGCGCAGCCCCTCGTTCGGTCACAAAGGGCAGCTTAATTCGCCCCTACCGGTTATTGATTGGTCAGTCAATAACCTCACCAAACAGCCTGAAGTGCGGGCTCGGCAGTGTGCGCAGGCTTGAAAAGTTAACCGAATGTTCTATATATGTTCTACACAGTCAGAGGATACACCGATGGCACAGTCTGCTCGAACTTTAGCGCCTAGCGGCCCTACAAATGATTACCACCTGCTGCCGGTAACAGACCGCCAGATGCGCTATGCCCGCGCGATTGCCGAACAATCGGCGCTTGAAATTCCTGTTGAGGCGCAGCGCGACCGGCGGATGCTGTCTGATTGGATCTCGACACATAAGCCCCGGGCTGCATCCCCTTTTGACAACTACCCGACCGGAAAGCAGGTCGCCTTTGCCGAGCGGATTTCACGCAGCAAACGCCGCCCGATCCCATCCGAGTGTTTCCGCGATAAACACCGGATGTCCAGCTGGATCGACGAGAACAAATAAGTTGATCAACTGCGGCTGTGGTTATGTGAGTATATGGTGACTGCTGCTGCTACAAACAGGCCCAACAGGATATACCCTGTGACGGCCTCGGCCGCAGCCAGACCCCGGCACAGCCCTGCCGGGGACAGATCGCCGTATCCTACTGTGGTAAAGGTCACGTAGGAGAAATACAGCACATCCGCAGGTCCTTTGGCGCCGACGACGCATAGATCGCTGTATCCAAACGCGCCATAAACGGCAGCAAAAAGGAACGGCACCACCTGGATAAACGACACGCCCATCAGAAACAAAAGCCTGCGGGGCGATTTAACCTGCGTCATGTAGAACCAGGATTGCGAAATCAGCCAGATGACAAGGCCGATCGAGGCAAATGTGCCAATGGTGTCACCCGCAGCAGATTCGCTGAGGCGGGACAGCCCGTACCAGGCCAGAAAGCTTGCAACCACCAGCCCCGCCGCCGCAAACAGTGTCGATTTCCATTCATCCAGAGTTTTGGGTTCGCGGGACATGGCCACTCCGCTTTGATGACAGTCAGACAACCATCCGGCGTCACACCGGCCGACGCAACCCGAATTCAGTCCGCACCCAAATGTTCAACGCCACGCGCTCGGGCCAAAACGATCTGCTTTTGCCGCTCGCGAAAGCGCATCTTGTCCGCCTCAGACGTCTCGTTGATGCATCGATGGCAAGACACCCCGTGCTCGTATTCTGGGCGTTTCACGTCTTCGGGCAGGATTGGTCGCCGACACCCGTGGCACAATTTGTGTGGGCCTTCAACCAGCCCGTGCCCAACTGAGACGCGGTTGTCGAAAACAAAACAATCGCCCTGCCAGGTACTGTCTTCCGCTGGCATTTCCTCAAGATAACGCAGGATGCCACCTTTCAGGTGATAGACATCCTCTAACCCCTGACCCAGCAGATAGTTGGTGGATTTCTCGCAGCGGATGCCGCCGGTACAGAACATCGCGACCCGTTTGTTGTTGAACCGTTCCTTATTCTCTTCCCACCAGGCTGGAAATTCACGAAAACTGGTCGTTTCAGGGTCTATTGCTCCTTCAAACGTACCAATCGCTACTTCGTAGTCGTTGCGGGTGTCGATCACGACCACGTCGTCGGAACGGATCAGATCGTTCCACTCGTCTGGTTCAACATAGTTACCGACGCGGGCGCGCGGGTCCACATCCGGCTGCCCCATGGTGACGATCTCTTTTTTAAGACGCACCTTCATTTTGCCAAACGGCGGGTGATCGGCAGCGGCCTCTTTCCACTCCAGATCGGCGCAGCCCGGCAAAGCCTTGATGTGGGCCAGCACCGCGTCGATGCCGTCACGGGGTCCGGCGATGGTGCCGTTAATCCCTTCGCGTGCCAGCAACAGCGTGCCTTTGACCGATTTGGCACGGCACAGCTCTGCCAACGGGTCACGCAGGGCGGCGTGATCAGCGAAACGGGTAAAGTGGTATAGGGCAGCGATCGTGTACATGCGCGCGGTCTAAACCCGCTGGGCCAGAGTCGCAAGGGATCGGATTGACGCCCCGCACATGGCCCCTTACCCATATTGCAGTCAACGGAGGCCACCATGACCCATGCCCTGATCGTAATAGACGTCCAGAACGACTTTTGCCCGGGCGGGGCTTTGGCTGTGGCCGGAGGGGACGAGATCGTCGCGCCGATCAATGCCATGATGGATGAATTTGACGCCGTGATCCTCACACAGGACTGGCACCCGGCCGCGCATTCTTCGTTCGCAAGCTCGCACACGGGCAAAGCACCGTTCGAGATGATCGAGATGCTTTATGGCCCTCAGGTTCTGTGGCCCGATCATTGCATTCAGGGATCGCATGGCGCAGCCTTCCATCCGGCATTGCGGACAGATGGTGATCTGATCCTGCGCAAAGGGTTCCGCCCTGCAATCGATAGCTATTCTGCCTTTTTTGAGAATGATCACAAAACGCCAACGGGGTTGAAAGGGTATCTGGACACACGCGGGATCGACCGGCTGACACTGGTGGGACTCGCCACAGATTTCTGCGTTCACTACTCGGCAGTGGATGCAGCGAAACTGGGGTTTGACGTCACGGTGTTGATGAAAGCCTGCAAAGCAATAGACATGGACGGGTCACGGGCGGCGGCCGAGAACGCAATGCGCGCGTCGGGCGTTGTGCTGGCTTAGGGCGACGCGCCAGCGGCGGCCAAGTATTTTAACAAAGCGATCAGAATTACTGACAGGCCAAGGGCCAGGCCAATTCGCCCCGGCACACTGCGTCTTTGAACTTCGGCAGGCGGATTATGCGCTTTGCCCTGCGACACAGCTGAGGCGCTGATGACGCCGCTCACCGGTTGTGCATGTCTGACATGATGCAGAAACTGCCGGAAATCGAATTCCCCAGAATACTCGCCCTGAATCCCTCTGGATTTGATGTTTGCGAACAGGTCACGCAGAATGCGTTCCCGATCAAGCTCATCGGCAGGCGGGTAAACGTCGGGCGCAATCCCGCTGTCATGGGCTTCAAGCCCGAACCCCGCGTCCAAAAACATGCCGCGGATCTTGGGGGACGCGCCACGCAAGGCATCTGTCGTTTTGATATCCCGAAACAGCGCACGCACCTTGGCGCCTTGATTACTGCCTGCGGTGTTCAGTTCAGGATCAAAATCGTCCGATGCCTTTTTGACAATATCAAAGTCGTACTTAAGACCCATTCACCAAGTTCAGCCTTCTGAGTTTGTTTCGACCCCTCACTAATCGGTGAAAACAACGCAGAATATGCCCGCATTGTGACGTCATACGGGCATTGTCATCAAATCAGCGACTCTTGCCAATCAGCGTGACGATTGATCTAACAACGGAAATCGCAGGAGTTCCCCATGGTCGACATCGCGACCCGTGTCTACAATCACAAATGGCAGATCGACCCGATTGTGCGGTCTTTGATCGATACGGATTTCTACAAACTTCTGATGTGCCAATCCGTATTTCGTAAC
Organism: uncultured Ruegeria sp.; assembly: GCF_947489545.1. Classification (NCBI taxonomy): domain Bacteria; kingdom Pseudomonadati; phylum Pseudomonadota; class Alphaproteobacteria; order Rhodobacterales; family Roseobacteraceae; genus Ruegeria; species uncultured Ruegeria sp. The sequence goes on from NZ_CANLDZ010000004.1 coordinate 208,075, forward strand.
AAACCACAAACAGATGTCACGTTCTCGCTGATCAACCGATCGCTTCATGTGCCGCTGGCCCGGCTGATCGACGAAGGAGAGCTGCGCGAGCAGCTGGATCATATCCGCTCACTTAGCCTTAGCCGTGGTGAAAGCACATGGCTGCGGGGCAATATGTTCTATGGCAAACGCCAGATGTTCCGTTCGGATTTCATGGAATGGTTCGAGAACCTGCGCTTGCCGCCTTATCATCTGGAGCGCAAGGGCGACCAATACGAGCTGACCTTCGAAGGCAAATGGCACGAGGTCATGTTGTGGGAAATCCCTGCGCTAGCCGTGTTGATGGAGCTGCGGTCCCGCGCCGTTCTGAACAGCATGCGCCGTTTTGAATTGCAGGTGCTTTATGCCCGCGCAATGACCCGTGTTTGGGAAAAGATCGAGCCGCTCAGCACGATCAACGGGCTGAGCATCGCAGATTTTGGGACCCGCCGCAGGCATTCATTCCTTTGGCAGGATTGGTGTGTTCAGGCAATGATGGAGGGGCTGGGCGACTCCTTTACCGGAACCTCGAACTGTCTGATCGCAATGCGTCGCGAGGTTGAGGCGATTGGGACCAACGCCCATGAACTTCCGATGGTGTATTCCGCTTTGGCCGACAAAGATGACGATCTGGCCCAGGCCCCTTATGACGTGCTGAGCGATTGGCATGATGAACATGACGGGAACCTGCGCATCATCTTGCCGGACACCTATGGAACCAAAGGCTTTCTGGATCGCGCGCCTGACTGGCTGGCTGGCTGGACCGGAATTCGCATTGACAGCGGCGACCCTGCGGCCGGCGCTGAAATCGCAATAGACTGGTGGCAGTCACGGGGTGAGGATCCGCAAGAAAAGCGCATCATATTCTCCGACGGGCTGGACGTGGACAAAATTCAGGAATTGCACAGCCAGTTTGCCCATCGCACAACGGTGTCCTTTGGCTGGGGAACGTTACTGACCAATGATTTCCGTGGGCTTGTGCCCAATGACGCGCTTGCCCCGTTTTCGCTGGTTTGCAAAGCGGTCTCGGCCAATGGTCGACCGACGGTGAAGCTGTCGGACAACCCGGAAAAGGCAATGGGCCCAGCGGATCAGATCGACCGCTACAAGCGGGTTTTTGGTGTTGGTGCTCAACAGCCCATCGAGGTGATCGTCTAACCGTGAAAGGCCGCCACCGTCTTAAGCTGCGAAAACCCATACAGGGCTTCGAACCCCTTTTCGCGGCCGTGGCCCGATTTTCCGACCCCTCCGAAGGGCAACTCGACCCCGCCTCCGGCCCCGTAATTGTTGATGAACACCTGCCCCGAGTTTAGCCGCTTGGCCAGACGCATCTGGCGCGCGCCATCGCGGGTCCAGACGCTGGCAACAAGGCCATAATCGGTACTGTTTGCTATAGTTAGAGCCTCACTCTCCGTGTCAAACGGGATCAGAACCTGAACCGGACCGAAAATTTCCTGCTGCGCCAGAACGTGGTCAGGCGGCACATCCGAGAACACGGTGGGTCGCACATAAGCCCCGCCTTTCGGCGCCGTATCGACGATATTGCCTTGCGCCGCGATGTTAAGATCTGCGCCCTTGGCCAGAAACCCGGTCACAACCTCTTTCTGGCGCGCAGAGATCAACGGTCCGACTCGCAAATCGTCTTGCGCCGGGCCAACACTCAGCTGCGCATAGGCGTCTGCCATGCGTTCTTTCACCTGACTATAGACGCCACGCTGTACCAGAATACGCGACGAGGCCGAGCAGGTCTGACCCGCATTCTGAATGCCCGCGTTCACCAGAAAGGGCAGCGCCGCATCAAGATCAGCATCATCAAAGACAAGTTGCGGAGATTTCCCGCCCAGCTCCAGTGTGACTGGTACAACGTTTCGCCCAGCCGTCTGCTGTACCAACGCGCCCGTCGCCACCGATCCGGTGAACGAGATGTGATTGATGCCCGGATGTTCCGACAAAGCCGCACCTGCCTCGGCGCCCAGCCCCGGAACCACATTCAGCGCCCCGTCTGGCAAACCTGCCTCTTGCGCCAAATGGGCAAAGGCCAGGGCGGTCAAACAGGCCTCTTCTGCTGGCTTCAGCACACAGGCATTGCCCATTGCCAATGCCGCGCCAACAGATCGCCCGATGATCTGCATCGGGTAGTTCCACGGCACGATATGGCCTGTGACACCGTACGGTTCGCGCAAAGTGTATACGGTATAGCCATCCAGATACGGGATGGTCTCACCCATCACCTTGTCTGCTGCGCCCCCATAGAACTCGCAATATCGTGCCAGAGCCACCGCATCTGCGCGTGCCTGAGTCAGCGGTTTGCCAACATCCATGGCCTCGAGCAGAGTCAGGTCTTCGACCCGGTCCAACACCAGTTGCCCCAACCGGTTTAGGATACGGCCACGCTCCAATGCTGTCATCCGACCCCACGCCCCGTCTCGCGCAGTCCGTGCAGCCACTACAGCCTTATCAATGTCTGCTGACGTCCCGCGCGCAATCCGGCAAATCTCGGACCCATCCGATGGGTTGATCAGAGGCAAAGTATCTCGGGACGTTGGGGTGCTCCAGACCCCACCAATCAGGCAAAGGCTGGGATCGAACCAGAGGGGAAGGATCATGTCGGACTCCAATTTAGGCTCTAACTAGGGGACTTCATGTGATACTCAGTTCAGGCAGTCGCGGTGCTGCCGCGATCAATTTTTGGGTATAGCCATGCTGCGGATCCGCAAAGACAGATTCTGTCTCACCCTGCTCCACGATTTTACCCGCACGCATCACCATCACCCTATCTGTGATTGTCCGAACGACGCTCAGATCGTGACTGATGAACAAATAGGTCAGGTCATAGGCCGCACAAAGCTCGGCCAGAAGATCCAGAATCTGCGCCCGGACCGAAACGTCGAGCGCCGAGACAGCCTCGTCAAACACGATCAGCGCGGGCCGGATGATCAAGGCTCGGGCAATCGCAATGCGCTGTCGCTGGCCGCCAGAGAACTCGTGTACATACTTGTTTGCGTCATCGGGGCCGAGGCCAACGGCCGTCAGGATCTCCGCAGTACGATCCTGCCGCTCGGATCCGGCAGGAGGATGATCCAGTAAATGAAACGGCTCGGTGATCAATCGGGCGACGCGGTGACGGGGATTGAAACTGCCATAAGGGTCCTGAAACACCACCTGCATCTTCCGACGCACCGCCAAATTGGGTTTGTGGCCTGCAAAAACAGGTTGGCCATCTAGCAGAATTCGCCCCTGTTGCACCTCTTCAAGACCCAAAATCGCCCTTGTTAGGGTCGATTTTCCGCAACCGGATTCGCCTACAAGTCCCAATCGCTCCCCTTTGTTCAGCGTGAAACTCACGTGATCCACAGCACGCTGCTGCGCCGGAGCCGCGAACAGATGATGCCGTGGCAGACGGTATTCTCGAACCACATCTGTAACCTCAAGCAGCGGCGTGGATGACACTGGTTCAGGCAGCGTCACCGTATGGCCGGACGCGTCGAACAGCATTCGGGTATACGGGTGCTGCATGTGTTCTAGCAAATGCCCGGTTGCACCGGTTTCGACCACCTTACCGTGGCGCATCACCACAATCTGGTCGGCCAGATCGGCGACAACGGCCAGATCGTGGGTGATCATCAGCAGGCCCATATCGTATTCCGTGACCAACCCCTTAAGCAGGTCGAGAATTTGCGCTTGCGTTGTGACATCCAGCGCTGTTGTTGGCTCATCTGCAATCAGCAGTCGGGGGCGCAAGGCGATGGCCATTGCGATCACAACCCTTTGCCGCTGGCCGCCGGACAACTCGTGCGGATAGCGCGACAGGGGAAATTTATCGGGCGGTAAACCAACCCGGTTCAAAACCTCCTTTGCCCGTTCGCGCGCGCCATTAGGGGGCATGGCTTTGTGGATCAGGATGGTTTCCATCACCTGATCACCGATTGTTTTCACCGGGTTCAGGGCCGTCATCGGTTCCTGAAACACCATACCGATGGAGGATCCGCGCAGTTGACACATCTCTGGTTCGGGGCGGTTCAATACCTCTTGCCCGTCCAGCAAAATGGACCCTTCGGCTATGGCGCCATTTGGCAACAATTGCATCACAGCCAAAGCAGTCATCGACTTGCCCGAGCCACTTTCGCCGGTCACCGCCACGATTTCCCCTGGCGCAATGGACAGGTTGATATGGCTCAGGATGTTCGTCCCGTGGATCCCCAGCGTGAGATCTTTGATCTGCAACAACGTCATACGCGCGCCACCCGAATCCGAGGGTCCAGCCAGTCGCGCAACCCATCCCCCAGCAGGTTCAGGCCTAACACCGTTACGATGATGGCGAACCCCGGAATTAGAGCCAAATGCGGGGCAAAACTGACCATTGTCTGCGCATCGGCCAGCATCCGCCCCCAACTGGGCGTCGGAGGTTGTGCCCCCAAACCAACATAGGACAAGCCCGCCTCGGCAAGAATACCAAGGCTGAACTGGATCGTGCCCTGAACGATCAGCAGGTTGGCAACATTTGGTAGGATATGCTCGGTTGAAATACGCGCGGCGCCCTTGCCAGCGACGCGGGCGGCAAGGATGAACTCACGCTCCCATAAGGACAACGCGGCGCCGCGGGTAATGCGCGCGAAAACGGGGATGTTGAAGATACCGATCGCTATTATGGCATTGACCGCGCCTGCGCCAAACACCGCTGTGATCAGGATGGCGATCACCAAAGACGGGAAGGCAAAGACCAAATCGTTGCCGCGCATGATCACTTCGTCCAGCCAAGATCCCTTTCGCGCCGCCGCCGCCAAGCCAAGGGGCACGCCCAGCGCCATACCGATGCCGACGGCGACCAACGCGACGGCAATCGACGTCCGCGCCCCAACCATGATCATCGAGAATATGTCGCGCCCGAAATGATCCGTGCCGAACCAATGCTGCGTATTGGGCGATTGCAGTTTGTCGGGAATGTTCAGCGCAGCATAGTTGTATGGCGTCCAGACAAAAGACACCAAAGCCGCCAAAAGAACCAGCGAAGACAAACATGCGCCAAGGATCAGGTTGCGGCTCATGTCCTGCTCCTTAGCCTTGGGTCAACGGCGGCATAGGCGAGATCGACAAGAAAGTTCACGGTGATCACCGCGAAAACCAGCAGCATGACGACGGATTCGACCACGATCAGGTCACGGGCAGAAATCGCCTGGAACACCAATCGCCCCAAACCCGGCAAGTAGAAGACCTGCTCGATGATGATGGATCCGGCCAGAAGGAAGGAAAACTGCAGCCCGATGATGGTCAGAACCGGGATCAGCGCATTCCTCACCCCATGACGCCAGAGCGCCTGACGGGGGTTAAGCCCCTTGGCGCGCGCCGTCCGCATGAAATCTTCGCCCAGAATGTCTAGCAAGGCCGACCGCATGACACGCGCCAGAATTGCCGCTTGTGGCAAGGCCAGCGCAATGGCCGGCAACGTAAGAGAATGCAGCCCTGCCAAAATCCCTGTGTCCCAACCCGAAAACCCGCCGGCATTGAACCATCGCAGATTGATGGCAAAGATCAGCACCAGCATCATTGCGAACCAGAAATTGGGCACGGCAACACCCAATTGGGTGGCGCCCATCACCGCCAAATCACCGGGCTTGCCCCGACGTGCTGCCGCGTAAATGCCCGCCGGAAAGGCAATCAGGGTGGACAGGGTCAGCGCATAAAGGGCCAACGGCAGCGACACCCAAAGACGGTCGGTAATCATCTGCGACACTGGGGTGCGATAGGTGTAGGACGTGCCGAAATCGCCAACCAGCATCCCGCTGACCCAGTTGAAGTATCGCTGCACCTTGGACACATCCAAGCCAAGTTCCGCGCGCAAAGCGGCCAGCGTGTCAGCCTGCGCATTCACCCCAAGCATGAAAGACGCCGGATCCCCCGGCGCGATCTCGATCACCGCGAAAATGACAACCGAGGCAACGGCAAGACTCAGGATAAGCGAGAGCAGACGTTTGAGGGCATAGCGTAGCATTGGCAACAGGTTAAGTGCGCTTGCCGCCCGGGTCCAGCGGCTACTGGTACGCCTGACGTTCTGCCTGGATCAGGCCTATGGCGCAGGCCGACAACTCTGCTACGGGTGCGGATTCGGCAAGCCATTCAACATTGGTCTCGGTTCGGGCCAGAACCGCCCGGCGCAACACCATCAGTCGCGCGCGCGGGCTGTTCAGAAACCTGTCCTGAGGAATAACCGTCTCAAGCGGGCTGTCGGTTCGGATGACCTCAAAATACCCGCCGGACAACGCCATGAACGCAAAGGCGCAAGCTGGTGCCTCGGTTCCGCAGCTTGTCGAGCAGAGTTGCGCAATCGGCACGGTTGACTGGGCGGTCATCAGCCAGCTTTCTACAGCAGGCCGCCATGGATTGTCTGGTGAAAGGTCCCCGTATCCCAGCCCAAGCGCCAAGGTTCCAGCCATACCCAGCGCAGGTGCAGAACCTGCCTCAACGCCGTCCGATTGAATGTGACGCAGGGCGGCAAGGCCGTCTCCCCGCGGTTCAGGATCAAGGGTGAGGTAGGACAGATACGGTTTGAGGTCATCCATAAGCCCATCATCTTCCAGCAGGCTAAGGCGCATGTCTTCATTGCCGTACAGCGCTATTATCCTGGTTGGATAGTCCGTCGCCTGGTGTTCGCCCAGTGCATTCAGGCGAGAGATCAGAGCGAGATCTGGTTCGGGGCGTTTAGCGCGCAGCAAGGCTTGCGCCAATTCGTTGCCGGCCGCCGCCTCGACCACCAACCAGGACCGTCCGAACGCCGAAAGATCCTTCTGTCGGAACAGCGCACGAGACTGCGCAGGCTCAAGCCCAAGCCGAAACGGTGACGGACCCAGATCCGTGGTTTCGATCCGTGCCAACAGCAAGCGGGCCTCGGCATCGCCCTTAGCCGCCAATTCAGCCAGCATCGGCAAAGCCCTTGCGTCATCACCATCCAGCCAAAGCGCAACGGCCCTCTCAAGCGGTGTTTGCGCCGAAACGGCTGAGCCGATCACAGCCTGAGCCACAATGAAAAGGGCGGCAACAACTATTCTAAACATGCGCTGACCCTCTTCAGTGCTAGATGCTTTTATTCATTCCAGCTTATTGCCGTCAAATCTATTGCAGCGGTAGGGGCATTTTCCCAAAGTCCTTGGACACCGGCCTTGGCGACGCCCAGTTTAGCCAGTTGGAAGAGATAACCGTTTACATAGTCATTTGCGATCAATCGCTGCGCCTCTCCCAGAATCTTTGCCCGTTCTTCAGGGGCCGTGGTCGAATTCAGCGTCGCCATCAAGGTTTGGAAGTCCGTACTCTCATACTGGAAATAATATTCAGGCCGGGCGTAGATTCCGATATCCATCGGCTCGGTATGGCTGACGATGGTCAGTCCAAAGTCTTTGCCGTTGAATACCGATTCCAGCCATTGCGCCCATTCGACATTGATGATCTCGGCGGTGATCCCAATCTCGGCCAGCTGTGCGGCGATGATCTCTCCGCCACGACGGGCGTAAGACGGCGGCGGCAGATGCAGAGTGGTTTCGAACCCATCGGCAAAACCTGCCTCAGCCAGCAGCGCTTTGGCCTTTTCCAGGTCGTAGGCTGAATTGCCCGTCAGATCGACGTAAGCCGGGTTATGTGGTGCGAAATGGGATCCAATCGGTGTGCCATACCCAAACATCGCCCCATCAATGATTGCCTGCCGGTCGATGGCATGGGCCAGCGCCTGGCGTACACGAATGTCGTCAAATGGCGGCTGCTTGTTGTTGGTGGACAGAATCGTCTCACCCTCGGTCGAACCGACAAGAACTCTAAAACGCGGGTCAGCCTCGAACTGAGGCAGGTTTTCCGGCGCCGGGAAGTTGTCGAACGCATCCACATCCTCGGCCATCATAGCCGCAAAGGCGGCGGTTGGATCCGAGATGAACTTGAATGTCGCAGTCTCTAACGCGGGCTCATTGCCCCAATAGTTGGGGTTCCGGTTCAACGTGATGCTGTCGCCCTGAACCCATTCACCAAACGCGAAAGCCCCGGTCCCGACCGGGTTGGTCTTGATGTCATCAATGCTCTCCGGCGCAACGATGACCGCATCTCCCCAGGCCATGTTGAACAGGAAACTCCCATTCGGCTCTGACAAGGTGACCTTGACAGTCAAAGAATCGACGACTTCGACAGTTTCAATTCCGGCAAACAGCGCTTTCTGCGCGTTCGCGCTGTCTTCGGCCGTGGCACGGTCAAGGCTGAATTTGACATCTTCGGCGTCCATCGTGGTGCCATCGTGAAAGGTCACACCATCCCTCAGCGTGAATGTGTAGACGGTCCCGTCATCGGAAATCTCCCACATTTCGGCCAGGCCGGGCACGACTGATCCATCGCCCATGAATCGGGTCAGCCCTTCGAATACATTTGTGTAAACAACCGAATCGATGGCCTGCGCTGCGGCGCTTGTCGGGTCTAAATGCGGCGGCTCCAATTGCATGGCAATCGTGATATCCGATTTTGCCAAAGCCTGGCCCGCGAGAACGCTGACACTCATTGCCAACACTGAGCTTACGGTTCGAAACATCTGCTTTGTCATAAAATTCTCCACCCACTAATACGCGTTAACCCGTCGAATTGCGGGTCACCGTACCCACAATGTCCCTTTAAACCTAAGGTCATTCAAGGAAATGTTCGTGCAACCGGGGTTTCTATAACCTCATTCAATCTGTTATGCCGCACTGCAACATGAACCCCGCAGGAGCGAGCATGAGCGCCACCGCCCGCAAAAAAGCCCCGAACGCCGAGGATATTCGAGCCCGAAAAGGCGGCGAACCTCTGGTTAGTCTGACTGCCTATACGACGCCCATGGCGCAGCTGATGGACGACCATTGCGACTTTGTTCTGGTGGGTGACAGCGTCGGCATGGTGCTGCACGGTCTGCCCTCGACCCTTGGTGTGACCATGGAGATGATGATCTTGCATGGGCAGGCCGTCGCCCGCGGGCTGCAAAAGGCCATGATGGTCATCGACGTGCCTTTTGCCAGCTACGAAGAAAACCCGGCCCAAGCCTTTCAAAACGCGGCACGGCTGATGGCACAAACCGGAGCAGGCGCAGTGAAGCTGGAGGGCGGCGTCGAGATGGCCGAAACCATCCGCTTTCTGGTCAAGCGCGGTATCCCGGTGATGGCCCATATCGGTTTGACGCCGCAATCGATCAACACGTTGGGCGGCTACAAAGTGCAGGGCCGCGATGAGCAGGCCGAGGCGGTGTTGGCCGATGCTCAGGCTGTCGCGGATGCAGGGGCGTTTTCTGTCGTGTTAGAGAAGGTTCCGCAAGCACTCGCCGATCGGATCACCGCTGAAATTGCAATCCCGACGATTGGGATCGGCGCGTCTGCCGGATGTGACGGGCAAATTCTGGTGGTCGACGACATGCTGGGCTTCTTCACCGCGTTCAAACCGAAATTCGTCAAACGTTACGCCGAGCTTGGCCCATTGGCGGAACAGGCCATTGCAGACTACGCGGCCGAGGTTCGGGCGCGCAGTTTCCCGGCTCAGGAACACGTCTTTGCAGATCAGGCCCCGTCCAAGGGCTCGAAAGCATGACCGCACCAATCCTGCGCCGTCAGGCAGATCTGCGCGTATTAACGTCCGAATGGCACCAAAACGGCCAGGTTATTGGTGTTGTCCCAACAATGGGCGCGCTGCATCAGGGGCATTTGTCATTGGTCGAGGCCGCAAAGGCCGACTGCGAACGGGTGATCGTCACGATCTTTGTGAACCCAAGACAATTCAACAACCCCGAAGATCTGGCCAAGTATCCGCGCACTGAAATTGAAGATGCCGAAAAACTGGCGCCTTACGGTGTGGATGCGATCTATGTTCCCGACCCGGATCAGATCTATCCCGAAGGGTTTTCGACAACGGTGACAGTCTCGGGGCTGACCGATGTCATGGAGGGGCCATTCCGGCCCGGGCATTTTGAAGGGGTGGCCACAGTTGTGGCCAAGCTGTTCCTGCAAACCCAGGCAGATCGAGCCTATTTCGGGGAAAAAGACTATCAACAGCTGCTGGTTGTTCGCCGCATGGCGCGTGATCTGGATATTCCAATCAAAGTCATTGGCTGCCCGACAATCCGAGAACCGTCGGGTCTGGCCATGTCATCGCGCAATCTGATGCTGTCGCCCGAGGGGCTTAGCATTGCCGCGAAGAAAAGCGGAATCATGCAGGCGCTGGCTGCCGAGTTGGCAAACGGGCAAGCCTTTGCACCGCTGGTGCAAAAGGCAAAGGCCAAACTGATCGACGCCGGTTTCACCGAGGTCGAATATATCGACCTGCGCTGTGCTGACAGTTTGGAAGAATTGCCTCGCGCCTCGCGCCCAGCCCGGTTGTTCATCACTGCCTGGGCGGATGGGGTTCGGCTGATCGACAATATCCCGGTCACGCCAGCCTGATTTCTGCTCTGGCAGGACCGCAACTGTTTGCGCTAAAGTCCCGCAAAACGAAGCGGGGGAGAAGCGCAGGCATGACCTATATTCTGGCAATCGATCAGGGCACCACGTCCTCACGCGCGATTTTGTTCGACGCGCAGATGCAGCGTGTCGGCACCGCGCAACGCGAATTCCCGCAGCATTTCCCTCAGGAAGGCTGGGTCGAACATGATGTGGAAGACATTTGGAACAGTGTTCTGACGGTCTGCCGCGAGGTTATGGCAACCGTCGGAGCCTCTGCCGCTCAGATCGCAGGGATCGGCATCACCAACCAACGTGAGACCACCGTCGTTTGGGATCGCGCGACCGGTAAGGCCATCCACAACGCCATCGTCTGGCAGGACCGGCGGACCGCCGATATCTGCGCGCGCTACCGTCAGGCGGGGTGCGAGGATGACGTCACCGCGCAAACAGGTTTGCTGTTGGACCCCTATTTCTCGGGCACCAAAGTCAAATGGCTGCTGGACACAGTGCCAGGTGCCCGCGCGCGCGCCGAGGCTGGCGAGCTGATGTTCGGCACGATCGACAGTTTTCTGATCTGGCGGCTTACCGAAGGGCGCAGCCATGTTACAGACGCTACCAACGCGGCCCGAACCCTGCTGTTCGATATTCACAAAGGCGTATGGAGCCCCGAAATCTGCGATCTACTGGATGTACCCTTGGACATGCTGCCCGAGGTGCGCGACTGTGCGACCGATTTCGGCAGCACATCTCTTTTGGGCGGTGACATTCCCATTCTGGGCGTCGCAGGCGACCAGCAAGCAGCCACCATCGGTCAGGCCTGTTTCCAACCGGGTATGATGAAATCGACCTATGGCACCGGGTGCTTTGCGCTGCTGAATACGGGGGCAACTCCGGTTGCCTCCAAAAATCGCCTGCTCACGACCATCGGGTATCAGCTGGATGGACAGCGGACTTACGCGCTGGAGGGGTCTATCTTTATTGCAGGTGCAGCGGTGCAATGGCTGCGTGATGCATTGGAAATCATCGAATCAGCGCCGCAAAGTGGTGATCTTGCCGCCAAGGCCGATCCAAACCAGCATGTGGTGCTGGTTCCGGCCTTCACCGGCCTTGGGGCGCCATACTGGAAGCCGGATTGCCGCGGCGCCATGTTCGGGCTTAGCCGAAACTCGGGCCGGGCCGAAATTGCCCGCGCAACGCTGGAAAGCATCGCCTTCCAGACCCGCGATCTGTGGCATGCCATGCAAGGCGACTGGGGCGCCGATGCGAATGTCATCCTGCGCGTCGACGGCGGGATGAGTGCATCTGACTGGGCCATGCAGGGCTTGGCCAACTATCTTGGCGCGCCCGTTGACCGGCCGGTAATGCAGGAAACCACTGCGCTGGGCGCCGCATGGCTGGCCGGAATGAAAGCCGGGATCTATCCTGATCAGGATGGCTTTGCCGAGACGTGGCGCCTGGATCAGCGCTTCGACCCTGCCTTGCCCGAATCCGAGCGCGACGCTGCTTATGCGCGCTGGCAGCGCGCGGTTCAGGCAACAATGGCGTTTTGACCGGGTTGGTTAGGAAAAAACTGAACCGTTTTAACTGTGATCTTTCAGAAGCCGCTGTTTCTGGCGTGACCAATCCCGCTTGGCTTGAGTTTCACGCTTGTCATGGGTCTTCTTGCCCTTGGCAATGCCGATCTTAATCTTGGCCAGACCTTTGTGATTGAAATACAGAACCAGCGGTACCAGCGTCATGCCCTTGCGCTGGGTCGCGTTCCACAGGTTCGACAATTCCTTGCGCGAGACCAACAGTTTGCGGCGGCGACGCTCTTCGTGTTTGAATGATTTTGCCTGATCGTATGGCGCGATGTAGCTGTTGACGAGCCACAACTCTCCGTCATCAACCGATGCATAGCTTTCGGCGATGTTCGAGCCACCTGAGCGCAGCGACTTGACCTCGGACCCTTCCAGCATGATGCCGCACTCGATATCCTCTTCGATTGCGTAATCGAAGCGGGCACGCCGGTTTTCGGCAATCACTTTGTAATTCGGGTCTGTCTTTTGCTTGGCCATGACGCGTTGATTTAGGCGGCTTGCCCCGACCATGCAAGGCAGGGTTTCGCCTTGGGTGTCAGGATTTAGCCGAAATGATCAGGTCCGGACCAAAAATCGTGTCTGCGTGGTTGTGCAGATAGATCTTGAGCCACGGGGTGAAACGATCAGGGTGCCGCTGCACTTCGGCCAGCAGATCGTGATAGTCGATCCAGCGAATATCCAAGACTTCGTCCGGATTAGGCTCGATCTTCAGCGGTCCACGTACATGGGCCAGGAACACGTCGACCACTTCGTTTTCGACCATATTGTTGCCGACGTCGGCGTGGTATTCCAACCGATGGCGATATTCCGGATAAAGACCAGTAATCCCGAGTTCCTCGCGCAAGCGGCGCACAGCACAGACCGATGACTTTTCGTTCCAGTCCGGATGAGTGCAACAGGTATTCGCCCAAAGACCCGGCGTATGGTATTTTCCCATCGCACGGCGCTGTAGCAAAATCTCGGTTCCCCGTACGACGAAGACGGACACCGCCTTGTGCTTGAGCCCCTTTTCGTGCGCCTCAAGCTTGTCCACGGGGGCCAATTCACCATCAACCCAAGCCGGGATCATGATTCCCATCTGTCGTCTCCTGCTGCCGATCCGCCTTCCCGACGGGGTTCTAATATTAGCTGCGGCCCGATCGGCTTGGCGTTGTGACGCGACCACCATTGCAGCCCACATCACTTGTTCCCAAAGTGACGAGGATCCAACTGGTTATCAATCGCACGAAAGGCCGCAGGGGCTGCGGCCTTTCGTTCATTGTATCACGCGGCGGCAATCAGGCGTTACTCACCAGACACGCTTACGATATAGGCGTAAACGTCTTCACCGCCTTTTTTCAGTTTGAAGGTCATTTTGGACTTGGCCGAAGTCTCCCCAAGGTAATCTTTCAGAAAGGCTTTGGGATCCTGTGAGTATGCAACAAATGTTGCTTCGTCCCAGACCAGACCGTTTTCGCCTGCGGCAACAATGCTGTCGCCATATTTGAACCCTTCGTAGGTTCCGGCGGTGCGACCTGCGATTCCATACAAGTTCGGGCCGGTCTTTCCGCCTTTGACAATCGTTTCGCCGGCTGGGTCAGCAATCATGTGACAGGATTTGCATTTGTTGAACGTTTTTTTTCCGGCTTCTGCGTCGCCTTCGGCGTAGGCAGGTACGGCCAAAAGGCCGACAATTGCGGTAGCGAGGATGCGATTCATTGCTTTTTGCTCCGATACATTTGGCTGCACCGAATGGACCGCTGGTGCAGGTGAGAGTCAACGCGCAGATTGCCGCGCGAGGACACTGTGTCACTGCCGTTTAGGCATCGTCCTTAACTTATGTCATGTAACCTAGACCAACACGGCAAAAGATCGCCCTTTGCGGGCGAGGCAAGATAGACAGCCCTTGCAATGGCCCGCGATAGACACAGCGATGCCGCATGTCCAATCGCGCCCAATTCTGCCTCGGTTTCCAACGGTCGGGCACCCCTACTAATGCCAAACACCAGGTCACCATCGCCCGGAGTATGCGCAGGAAGGATGGCACGGGCGATACCGTCATGCGCCGCCACCGCAAGCCGGTAGCACTGCGGTTTTGAAAGGGCGGCGTCGGTTGCGACGATTGCAATGGTCGTGTTGGCTTTGTCCGGAGCAGCGGGTCGCATTGCCAAGGCCTTGCGACTGACCAAAGGCTGCCCCAACCCGGTTGAGGGATCGGGCCCCAACCCGCCAAACTCGCCACCAATCTCAAACGGCGCAGCCCAAAAGTGGCGGTCGCTGGGTGTTGTCACACTGCCCAACGGATTGGCGGCAACCAGTGCACCCACGGTGACACCGGTGTCCAGCATCAGCGAAGCTGATCCAAGCCCGCCCTTCTGCATCGCCGCCAAGGCCCCGGTTCCCGCACCCGCAGTGCCCAAAGTAAAGGTGTCTGTGGCGTTTTCAAATGCGGCACGTCCCAAGGCACGATAGGGGTTTTCATCCCAATCCTTGTCTCCTCCGTTCAGCAAGTCGAACAGAATTGCGCCGGGTACGATTGGCACCCGGGTGTTACCGACCGGGTAGCCTCGGCCCCGCGATCGCAGCGCGTCTGACACCCCGGAACAGGCGTCCAGCCCGAAAGCGGACCCACCTGACAGGGCGATTGCATCGATTTGTGTAACAAATTTATCTGGCGCCAGCAGATCGGTTTCCCGCGTGCCAGGGGCGCCCCCCATCACGTGAACAGACGCAGCGAAGGACTGATCAGCGGTCAGAACAGTGACACCGGATTTCAGCGCGTCATCCTTTGCATTCCCAACCTTCAGGCCAGGCACATCGGTGATCAGATTTCGGGGTCCGGGTGTCATAGGAGTGTCGTCCGTTTGTTCAAATCAGATGCACCGTCCACCATCCACTTCCAGCGCGGTGCCCGTGATCATACTGGCCTCGTCCGAGCATAGAAAACAGGCGGAATTGGCCATGTCTTCGGGTGTTGAAAAACGGCCCAGTGGAATAGTGGACAGGAATTTGGCCCGTATCTCGGGTGTGTCTTCCCCCATGAATGACTTCAGCAAAGGCGTTTCGCCTGCCACCGGGCAGATCGCGTTCACACGAACACCAGACGGGGCCAGTTCCACGGCCATTGTTTTGGTCGCGGTGATCATCCAGCCTTTGGAGGCGTTGTACCAGTTCAGGCTCGGGCGCGGGGACAGACCGGCGGTAGACGCCACATTCAGAATGGCCCCGGCGCTGCGAGACTTCATATGCGGCACCAATGCCCGCGCCGTGAGGTAAACCGATTTCATATTCACGGCGAAGACGCGGTCAAAATCCTCTTCGCTGACATCCTCCAGCGGGGTGGGAAGATGCGTGACCCCCGCATTGTTCACCAGAATATCGAGGTGTCCGAAACGGCCAAGAGCTTCATCAGCCATGGTTTGAACCGAGGTCGCATCGGCCACATCGACCGCTTGGGCAACTGCATTCACGCCAAGCTGATCCGCCATATCTCTGGCCGCATCCTCATTAATGTCGGCAATCATGACACGGGCCCCTTCGGCCAGGAATTTTTGAACGATGCCTGCACCAAAACCGGATGCGCCGCCTGTTACGATCGCGGTTTTTCCCTCCAACCTCATGGCTTTGCCTCCCTGACGCCTTTGAGAAGCAGAGTAGCAACGCCCGAAGAAGTTACCAGATCAATCTTCGGCCACCTTGCCGCGCAAGGCTTTGACGTCTGATCGCGCTTTTTTTGTTGCCAACCGACGTTTGACGGAACCGTAGGTGGGTTTGGTCGCAATACGCCGCTTGGGTTTGACCAATGCTCGGGCGATCAGTTCGGTCAGGCGCGTGCGTGCGATTTCGCGGTTGCGCGCCTGCGACCGCGTCTCTTCACACTGGATGATGATCGCGCCTTCTTTGGTCCAACGCCGCCCGGCAAGCCGCTTCAATCGCGCCTTGATGGGATCAGGCAAAGAAGGAGAACGCGCAGCCTCAAAGCGCAGCTCAACCGCCGTTGAGACTTTGTTGACGTTTTGCCCCCCGGGCCCCGAAGAGCGGACAAAGCTCTCCGTCAGTTCCCAGTCTTGTAAAGCGATATCATCATTGATGCGCAACATACTGCGAACCTTATAGGCGCTGGCCAGAAACAAAAAGGGCCGCCCCTGCGGGACGGCCCTTCGAAAGTTCAGGAGGTTGGGTCGGTTAGATCAATCGACCAGCCGGAGCGAGCGCTCCGCCAAGGGCTGCCCTAACAGGCGATCCCCCCGGTTGTTCCGACACCTCTCTCCAATCTCTTTCTCGACACTGGATCACCTCCTTTTCTATCTGTTGCGGTTGAAAAGAAGCGTGCCACAAGTTGTGCCATTCTCAAAGCGTTTTTTTACGCGGGCTGCGCGGTCATTCTTGCAACAATCACCTTGAATGGGATCAACGCGATCAGCGCCAGCGACAGTTTCACCAGCCAGTCAGCGAACGCCAAGGTCACCCAAAGCGGGGCCATCGGACCGGACAGCATGAAGGGCACAGGCTCCCACGCCCAGCTGATCGCGGCGTCTGCATTGGCACCAAAGATCGCAACCGACGCCGAGAAGGCGATGGTGAAAAAGATCGCCGTATCGAGCGCCGATCCTACGAGGGTCGACACCAGCGGCGCCCGCCACCAACGGCCACCACGCAGCGAATTAAACACGGTGACATCGGTCAACTGAGCGATCAGAAAGGCGGTACCGGACGCGACGGCGATCCGCAGCGGCACGGCGGCATAGGTGAACCCATCACCTTGCAACATGATCTGGCTGCCAATCAGCGAGCAGATGATACCGGTGACAAACCCGGCGAACACGACCTTGCGGGCCGGACCCACGCCATAGACGCGGTTCATGATGTCGGTGACCAGAAAGGCCAGCGGATAGGTGAAAGCTCCCCAGGTCAACAGCCCGTCAAGGATCAGGAACTGGACCAGAAAGTTCGAGGCCACAACAATGGTGGCCATGGCAATAATGCCGGGAATGTAAGCGCGTTGCATATTTTGATGCCCGTTTTGACAAGGTAGCGGCGACTTGGCCAAGGGCTCATCCCAAGGCAAGCCGCGCTTCTAGCGGGTCGGAATGCGTTTGGCAAGTCAATCAGGCAAGGCGTATTCGACAATCTCTGTCCGCTGCAGGCCAATGAAATTGTCATCCGACACCATGGTTGCGCGCAGGACCCCCTGATTGTCACGCCAGACGGACAGGCCTTCCAGATTGTCATGTGTGCCTGTGCCGGTCTCAAACAATGTTTCTTCGGCGACGGGCGTATCACTTTCGATCTGCCACCGACGCAAGCGCGTGCGGAATCCGGTCAGAGTGACCTTACGCTCCAGAACATAGAACCGACCATCCGGGTCAAAATCGGCGGCAACAGGCAAAAACCCATCCCGCGGCGGCAGGACGAACGGTGTGGACCAGGATTGTCCGTCCCAGCGATACACTGGGATGTTTCCCTGAACCGTCCTGTTTTTCTCGGTCAGCGTATAAAGGCGCCCCTGTCCATCAATCGCTAGGCCTTCGAACGAGCCATTGCGATCAAGCTCATTAAACACCTGTGGGCGTGGTAAGACCCGCGCATTGGTCCCCGGTGCTGAGTAATAAGCCACCCGATGTACACCTTCGAAAGACACAAAAAAGCTGCCATCCGGCGCGACCGCTATGCCTTCGGAATCACCTGCATAGCCCAGCATGATGCGGCCAGTGCTGGACAGAACCGGCCATCGACCAAGGATCTGAACATCTTTGATCTCGACCCCGTCTCGCTGGAACCTGACCGACAACACCGTGGCACGGTCGCTCAGAACGATTGCACTGCCACCGTCATCCGAGACATGGATGGCCGAAAACCCGCCAAACCATTCGGCATTGTGCCGCCATGCAAAGCTGCCCAGATGAGAGGCCATCTTGACGTCAACGGCCCAAACCGATCCGGCCAGAAGCAGCGCCGCGACTAGTTGGATTGTAAAACTGCGGCGCATTGCTGGGGCAGATCTGCCAAACGGTATTCCCTGCGCTTCTTGGGCGCTGGCGCGTTTGGATCCGGCGGCGGCGGGTTCAGTATGTTTTGCACCCATTGTTGCGCCTCAGCGCACCCATCCCCTTTGGGTGGCGCGTCCTGGTTCACGCATCCGCGGGACCCGCGCGGGCATTTGAGCCGCACGTGGAAGTGATAGTGGTGCCCCCACCATGGCCTGATCTTGCGCAGATAGGCGCGGTTGCCTTTCTCATCATTGCACATCTGAACTTTGGCGCCGGGGAATACGAATATTCGTGCCACGCGCTTATCCTTGGCAGCCTCTTTCAAAACCGCATGGTGTTGCTTGGTCCAGTTGCCGTTCACATAGGCGCCATTGGCCCGGCGCAAAGAAATGGACGAGAGGTTTTCGCGCGCTTTGCGTGACAGGCGCATGTTGTCGCCCGGCAGCATCCAGATATCGATGTCCAAACCCAACTGGTGACTGCGGTGCCCGGATGTCATCGGTCCGCCGCGCGGCTGGCTGATATCCCCAACATAGAGACCGTTCCATCCCGGTTGTTTGGCGGCAAACTTGCTGAGGTCCTGTACATAATCAACCGCCTCGGGGTGTCCCCAATTGCGATTGCGCGACAAACGCATAGCTTGCCATGTCGGCCCCGTCTCGGGCAATTGCACCGACCCGGCAGCACATCCGCGCGAGTAACTGCCGAACGCGGCCGGTTTTTGTTGTGAGCTTTGCTTTTGGGCCCCGAACAACTGTTTGGCCAACGGCTGTGCTCCAGCCGTGCCTGCCAAAGTTATCGTGGCCAATATCGCCAAAAAACGTAGTAAAATCATCTGCTCTGATCCCCTTCCGGTCTGACCCAGCGCATCAGGACTAGACCCAGAATAAACAACAGAACGATGGGTGACACCCCCAAACGTGCACTCCCCGTTACAGTTGTTGCAATCCCGATCAGCATGGGCGCTGCAAACGCCGTGGCGCGGCCTGAAAGCCCGTAAAGACCAAAGCTTTCAACCGGGGCTTTGGGATCAGTGTGGCGCACCATCATCGAGCGGCTGGCCGATTGCAAAATCCCACCCATGCCACCGATCAGGACACCGCAGCCAAAAAAGACCAGATCAGGAAGGCCTGATCCTTCGGGCAATGTGATGCCATAGATCTGTGTCCGATCCATCAGTACGATGGTCGCGCAGACGAAAATCAGTACCCAGATGGCCACGATAATGACCGGCTTGGGACCGTACTTCCTGTCCAGCTTACCGCCGATCCAGGCAAAAGCCGCCGCCGCCAGCACACTGACAATGCCAAACACACCGATCTTGATCAGATCCCATTCCAGCACCAGCCGCGCATAAACGCCGCCAAACGTATAAAGCCCGTTCAAGGCATCGCGATACAGCATGGACGAGCCAAGGTAAGAGGCAAGGCTGACCCGGTGGCGTAAGGCGGAAATGGAATGGCCTAGCAATCGCAATGCCTCGCCGATACTGCCTTTTTTGTCCGGTTCGGGATCGTCGCGAACCCACAGGAAGTAGGGAACCATGAAAAGGATGAACCAGCCGGCCGTAAAGGGCCCGACAAAGCGGGTGCCCTCGCGTTCAGCCGCGTTCAGACCAAACATCGGGTCCATCCCGATCAATGTCTTGCCATTGGCCTGCTCGACAAACAAAGCCAGCATGATGGCAAGCGAGATCAGCCCACCGAAATAGCCAAAAGCAAACCCTGACCCAGAAATCTCACCCACTTCGCTGTCATCGCCAAGATCCGGAAGCTGCGAATTGATGAAGATCAGCGCATATTCGGCACCGACAAAGCCCAGACCAAACGCCGACAACATCAACCACATGTTCGAGCCATCCGGCAACGTGTACCACAATGCAGCTGAGCCCACCGCGTACATCACCGAAAAGGCGAAAATCCATGGCATGCGACGGCCCGATACATCCGCCATCGCACCCATCAACGGCGCGCCAAATGCGATGATCAATCCAATGATGGTCATGCAGTTGGCCCATACCGTCTGCGCACGGGCGTCTGCGGCATCAGAATCCAGACCCGAGTTTACGAAAAACTCGGCAGCAATCCCCGCAAAATAGGGGCCAAACACAAATGTGACGAGCAAGGTGTGATACGGCTGACTGGCCCAATCAAAAAACCACCAGCCCCAGATGCGCTTGCGCTTGGAAATATCCGCCATACCTGCCTCTGTTTTATTGTTGTTTTAATAAGACGAATGTTTGCTGCATTTCGCAAGCGTTCTGTTGCGGCAGTCTTGCTCTTTGCCGAACAAACAACTACCTCTCGCCAAACAAGATCGGAGTTCGCAAACATGATGGCAATATACGGTCCATTGGACCTAATTCTGAGCATTGCTTATTGGTTTGTCATTGTTCATGTCATCATGAGCTGGCTGATCAACTTCCAAGTTTTGAATCTAAACCAGCAATTTGTTGCGCAACTCTGGTATGGTTTGAACAAGCTGTTGGAACCGATCTATCGCCCGATCCGAAACGTCATGCCAGACCTGGGCGGCATTGATCTGACACCCTTAGTCGTGTTCATCATAATTATCTCGCTCCGAAGCTACATCCTTCCGACATTGTTTGGGCTGATATAGGCGTACCTATTCCCCCTTGTTCACTGAATCTTAGTATGTGATTGTCCTGTCTAAAGAGCAGACAAACCTAAAAACAGGGCAACCCCGCACATGTTCGACGCCGCACCGTTGCTGCGAGATGTCTTTGGATTCGATGATTTCCGCCCCGGGCAGGAAGAGATCGTCGATGCCGTGACGGCGGGCGAAAACGTGCTGGCCATTATGCCTACGGGTGGCGGTAAATCCCTGTGTTTCCAATTGCCTGCCTTGCTACGCGATGGGGTCACGGTGGTGATTTCCCCGCTGATCGCCCTGATGCGCGATCAGGTGCGCGGGCTGCAAGAGGCCGGGGTTGAGGCCGGCGCACTTACATCCGGAAACACCCCCGAAGAAACCGATGCCGTGTGGGAGGCGCTGGAAGCCGGTCGGCTCAAGCTGCTATACATGGCGCCAGAACGACTGGCCGCAGGGTCCGCGATGGGAATGCTACGCCGGATCAATGTCAGCCTGATCGCCGTGGACGAGGCCCATTGCGTCAGCCAATGGGGTCACGATTTCCGACCCGATTATCTGCGGATCGGAGAGCTGCGACGCGCGCTGGATGTCCCACTGGCGGCCTTCACTGCCACCGCGGATGCAGAGACACAGGACGAGATTGTCGAGAAGCTGTTCGACGGCACTGCCCCGCGCAAGTTCCTGCGTGGGTTCGATCGACCCAATATCCATCTGGCGTTTGCCGCCAAGGATGGGCCGCGAAAGCAGATCCTCGATTTCGCCGAAGCCCGTAAAACTCAATCTGGTATTGTCTATTGTGGCACTCGTAACAAGACCGAGGTTTTAGCCCAAGCGCTTCGCGCCGAAGGTCACACCGCGTGTCACTATCATGGCGGGATGGAGGCCGAGGATCGCCGCATCGTCGAAACCCGGTTTGCCCGCGAGGACGGTTTGATCGTTGTAGCGACTGTCGCTTTCGGCATGGGGATCGATAAACCCGACATACGCTGGGTCGCCCATGCGGACCTGCCGAAATCCATCGAAGCCTATTACCAAGAGATCGGCCGCGCGGGCCGCGACGGTGGCCCCGCCGAAACACTGACTTTGTTCGGTCCCGACGACATTCGCCTGCGCCGAACACAAATTGACGAAGGACTTGCCCCACCGGAACGTCGCATGGCTGATCACGCGCGATTGAATGCTCTGCTGGGTTTGGCCGAGGCCTTAGAGTGCCGTCGAAAAGCGTTGTTGAGCTACTTTGGCGAACAGGCTGAACCCTGTGGCAAATGCGATCTCTGCGATACCCCGCCCGAGGTTTTTGACGGGACCACGCCGGTCCGTATGGCTCTGTCTGCGATTTTGCGCACAGACGAATGGTTTGGCACAGGCCACCTGATCGACATCCTTCTTGCGAATGAAACGGACAAAATCCGGGATCGTCGTCACGATGCCCTGTCCACGTATGGCATTGGCAAGGACTGGTCGCGCCCGCAATGGCAGGCGATCTTTCGGCAGATGATGGGGCATGATCTGGTCCGGCCTGACCCCGAACGCCACGGCGCACTGCGCATGACCGAAGCGGCAAAGCCGATCCTGAAAGGTGAAGCCCAGATCAACCTGCGGAAGGACACGCTGCGCAAAGCCACGCGGCGCCCAGCCGTCAAAATGATGGTTTCGGAAGAAGACGCCCCGATGTTGTCCGCCCTCAAAGCCAAACGCCGCGCCCTGGCCGAGGCCGCGCGGGTGCCGGCCTATGTGATCTTCCCGGACCGCACCCTGATCGAAATGGCCGAGAAACGCCCGACGACTCTGGATGACATGGCCCGGATCGGCGGCGTGGGCGCAAAAAAGCTGGAGCGCTACGGGGATACGTTTCTGGAAGTTGTCGCTGGAGCAACTGAGGCCGTGCACCCTGCGCGCCGCAAACTGGCTGGGCGCGAACAAGGCGACATCTATGATCAATTGCTGGCCGTACAGAACCAATTGTCCCGCGGTCTGGACGGGATTGACAAGCCGCTGACCTGCTCGGCTGCGCAACTGGCCAAGGTGGCGCAATTGCGCAGCTGTGATGCGCGTGCACTGGAACAACTTCTGGGCGACCGTCGTCACGAAAGGTTTGGCGCGGCCTTTCTGGACGTGTTGCAGACAGCAGGCTAGATACGGGTCTGACAGGCAAAAACGAGGGCGGATATGCTGGTAGTGATTTCCCCGGCCAAGCGGCTGGACTGGGCAGAGCGAGATGTGACAGCGACAGACCCCGCTTTTCAGGACGACGCCATCCGTTTGTCCAAAACCGCGCGCAACCTGACGCTTGGCGATCTTAAAAAGCTGATGGACCTCAGTGATGATCTGGCCCGCCTAAATCGGGATCGCTATCGTGCCTTTTCCGATGATCCCGGGTCTGACAAAACGCGACCCGCTGCTCTGGCCTTTGCAGGAGACACCTACCAAGGTCTTGAGGCCGCGTCGCTGGATGCCGATGAAATGGCGTGGGCCCAGGACCATTTGCGCATCCTGTCAGGGCTCTATGGCGTCTTGCGCCCCTTGGACGCCATTCAGGCCTACCGGTTGGAGATGGGCAGCAGGTTGAAAACCCGACGCGGCAAGAACCTGTACGAATACTGGCGCGACCAGCTGAGCAAAGCGCTGAACGTGCAGGCCGAAGAAGTGGGCAGCGAAACATTGGTGAACTGCGCCAGTCAGGAATACTTTGGCGCAGTCGACCCCAAAGCCTTAAAACTGCGCACCATAACGCCGGTCTTTATGGAAGACAAAGCAGGCAGACCCAAGATTGTCAGTTTCTTTGCCAAGAAAGCGCGTGGGGCCATGGCCCGCTTTGTCATCCAGCATCGTCTAACCGATCCAAAAGGGCTGCTTGATTTTGATATCGGGGGCTATGCATATCGCCCGGACCTGTCCGAAAACGACAAGCCCGTCTTCGTGCGACCCTATCAGGCTTGATCCAACATCGAAGAGTCATAGGCCACCAGTTCAACTGTGTTCCCCTCGGGGTCTTCGGTGAAAATGCCGCGCCAGCCGATCCAGCCGAACTCCTCGATCCTATAAGGCTGTCCGATCTCATCATACCAGCGCAACACGGCATCCTGTTCTTCAAACGGCAGGGAAAGTGCTATGTGATGCAACGCTGAGCCAGCGCCTGTGACGGGCCGGGCCGTAGCTGACGGATGCAGACCGGGGCGTAGTGAGACAGAGTGGTGAAACAGGGCAAGCACCTGTGTATGCCCGCCAAATCCTTCGGCAATGCGAAAAAACACGATTGCGCTGTTATAGTCCCCGTGCAGCCGTTCCAGACCAATCACAGTTTCATAAAACGCAACCATGGCGTTCATATCTGCGCAGCGAATGGCAATCTCGCCCAAGGCGCGTGCGCGAAAGCCTCGATCCTTTGACATGTGCTCAGCCTAGTCAGCCTGTTCTGATTCAGCAATGATTGGAATAGCATTTTGGGGGCAGTGTTTCAGGATCATTTGATGGATCAGCTTTTTATGCAGCGGCTTGGTCAGATAATGATCCAGACCAGCGGACAGAATTCCCTGATCGTCTCCCGTCATCGCATGGGCAGTCAGGGCAACAATCGGGACATGACGACCTGTTTCAATCTCGAACCGACGAATTTCCCCGGTGGCTTGCTTTCCGTCCATTTTGGGCATTGAGATGTCCATGAAGATCAGATCAGGATCAAAGTCCTCAAAGGCATCAACGGCCTCTATCCCGTTGGCGGCAAAGCGCAGGTCGATGTTCAGATCCTTGACCATCTTTTTCAGGATCAACTGATTGGTTCGGTTGTCCTCAGCCGCCAGAACCCGCATGAGCCTTCGCCCCTTGAGCAGCCCTGCAGGCTCTGCATCGACGGTTTCTGGACCGGTTGACGCGACTGACGTCAACGCCGGGCTTCCAAGGGCCATTAGTCGGGAATACAGCTCGGACCGGGGGATTGGTTTTTGCAAAACACCTTCGATCAGATGGCGTGCAGGGTCGGCGTGAATGGCACCGGGGTTGGTGGACATCACTACCACCGGCAGGTCGCCCCAGCCCCGTTCTTTCAGGTGCGTTGCCAGCTCGACCCCATCCATGTCCGGCAGGTCGTGATCGCAAAGTACAAGGTCAATCGAAGTATCGAGCTTTGCAAGCGCCTCATCCCCTGACGCGCAGACCGTGACATCGGTTCCAAGACGACCCAGCTGTTTGGCCAGAATGGCGCGGTTGACAGCCATATCTTCGACCACCATGACGTGCTTCAAGCGATCAGCCAGATCCGGCGGCGCAGGCTGCGGGCCTTCGGCAGCCGGCAAAGACATACGAAAGCCAAAACACGACCCCTGACCCGACTCACTTTCGACCCAAACCGAACCGCCCATTATCGTGATCAGACGCTTGGTGATCGCCAGACCCAGCCCGGTGCCTTCGAACTGACGGTTGCGTTCATCCTCGATCTGATTGAATTCCCCAAAGATGTGCCCAACCTTGTCCGCATCGATGCCAATGCCTGTGTCTTCGATTGCAATATGGATGTCACAGGTCTGATCACTGGCATCCGGCACACCAGTCACCCTGATCAGCACATGGCCTTCGGCGGTAAACTTCACAGCGTTGCCCACCAGATTAGTCAAGACCTGCCGCACCCGGCCCGGATCGCCCACAAACAACGTCGGCAGGAACAGATCGTAATCCACCAGCAGCGTCAGTCCTTTGTCCCGCACACTGGGCTGCAACAACATCGCCACCTCAAGGATGCACCGTTCCAGATCGAATTTTTCGGGATGTAAGGTCAGCTTATCAGCCTCGATCTTGGAATAGTCCAGAACATCGTTGATGATGACCAGCAATGCTTCGCCCGAGTTGCGGATCGTCTTGACATACAGCCGCTGTTCTTCGTCCATAGGCGTTTCGCTCAGCAGTTCGGTCATTCCGACAATACCGTTCATCGGCGTTCGTATTTCATGGCTCATATTGGCCAGAAATGCCGATTTTGCCCGGTTCGCAGCCTCGGCGCGTTCGCGCGCGGCCTTAAGCTCGGTCTCGTGTCGGACCGTGGCGGTGATGTTGAGCGCCAGGCTCACGACGTCACCACCACTGCCGCGCTGATCGATGAGGCGAATGTAGTGCCCGTTCCAAAGCTGGATCACCACCGGCGGCGGGTTTGCGCGCGCCCACCGATCCTGCATTCTGGCGCGCCATGCCTCAGCCGGTTCAGGTCCGGTATCCACGATCCCTTCGGTCATCAAAAGCTCGAGAATCCGCGAGTAAGACACACCCGGCGCGACGTCATCCAACCCCTCAAACACGCTCAGGTAGGCCGCGTTGGCACTGATCAGCCTGCTGTCACCGTCAAAAAAGGCAAACCCGTCCTGAATGGTTTGGATCGAATGCCAAAGGCGACGTTCTGCCACCTCGATCTTGGCGTTGGCAACGGTCAGGTCAGATTTGACCTTTTCGTTCTCCCCCCGAACCGTCTCAACCTCGGCCTGGGTTTCGTCGATACGCCTGGTCAGCGCCATGGCGTAGCGCCCCAATTCGCGGTTCGCGGCGGACAGTTCTGCCTGTTTCAGATCTAGCAACCGCTCGGCCGCCAGACGCGCGCGCCGTTCCTGTGCCAGTTTGCTTGCAAGACTCATATCGATCAATTCCGGGACAGTTTCCGCCCAGCATCCCGACAGACCGTGAAAAAGTGTTTAAGCCGTTGCGCAACGGGCTTGCGACATGCAAGGCTGACCGCAAAGAGGAGGGCGTCATGCACCGCTTTGTATTGATTTCAATTACTTACATAATTTCGCTTTTCATTTTGCCCGCGGCTGTTTCGGCGCAAAGTGTGGCGCCGGACTTTCGATACATCACCACACGGGATAAGGATTTCTATGGCTCGGACCTAGATGCGTTGTTTGATACGGATCTAAAATCCTGCATTCGGGCGTGTTCGGCCAATGCGCGCTGTACGGCGTTTACCTACAATACGCGCTCGGAAGCATGCTTTCCCAAAAGCGGTGTAACCCGGCAAGACCCTTACGAAGGCGCGTTGTCTGCACAGAAGGTTCCGACCACGGACCAGACCCTGACACTGACCAAATCGCGCGCAGCTGCGCTAGACAATTTAAGCGCTGCGGATTTTGATCGCGCAGCACAACAGGCTCGCGATCTGGGCTTTTTGCACAATGCCAGCGGGCGCGACCTGAATGCGGTTCTGGACGCGGCGCGCAATGCCAGCAACGTGACGCAGGCGATGCAATGGATGGGCGTCGCGGTATCTCTGAGCGACGCGCCAGATCTGTGGGTCGAATACGCGCGGCTGTTGTTGGCCCTGAACCCACCTGGCTGGACCGAAAAACGCGATCTGCGCCAACGGGCGATGAATGCTGCGCTGAACGGATATCTGCGGGCCGAGACACCGGGCACACAAATTGCTGCCCTGATGACACTTGCCACCGCACTGGAAGAGGTCGAGCGCGGGCGCGACATGATCTCGGTCCTCAGGCTGGCTGAACAGGTGCAACCGCGCGAAGATGTGCTGGCCGCGCTGGATGACGCGATTGGAAAATACGGCTTTCGTGTTATGGACAGCACCGTTGAAAGCGACGCGGCCCAACCCCGGATCTGCGTCGAATTCTCTGAACCGCTGGTCCAAGCCGGTGTCGACTATGATCCATTTGTGCAGCGCGGCGATGACGGGCTTGTTGTGCAGGTCGATGACGCTCAGCTTTGCATAGATGGTGTCGCGCACGGCCAACGGTATCGCCTGACCCTGCGCGAGGGCCTGCCAGCGGCCTCCGGCGAAACGCTGAATCGCAATGTGGAGCTAACCCACTACGTGCGTGATCGCGCACCCTCGGTCCGGTTTCCAGGGCGCAGTTATGTATTGCCAAAGTCAGCCGATGCGGCTTTGCCGGTGGAAACGGTCAATGTCTCTGAACTGGACCTGACCCTGCGACGTGTCAGCGACCGCAACCTGCTGCGGGCCGTCCAACAGGACTTCTTTGGCCGTCCGCTTTCTGAATGGCAGGAACGTGCATTTTCTGACGAGATTGCCGAGGATATCTGGACAGGTACTGCCGACGTTTCAAACCAGCTGAACCAGAGCATGGCCGCGCGCTTGCCCATGGCCGATGCGATTGCGGATCAGCCAGCGGGCATCTATGCGCTGACGGCGCGTGTGCCCGGCGCAGACCCCTATGACGATCCCGGCGCAACACAATGGTTTGTGCTGTCCGATCTAGGCATCAGCACCGCCCTGGGCACTGACGGGCTGCACGTCACGGTGCGCGGGCTACACGATGCCCAGCCACGTGATGGGATCGAGGTCTCGCTGGTGTCGAATGCCAACGCGGTCATTGCCACGGCGCAGACAGATGCCAGAGGCTACGCCCGGTTTGAGCCTGGCCTGACACGCGGCACCGGGGCCAGCGCCCCTGCCTTGGTCATGGCCTCGGACGGCGAGGTTGATTTCAGCTTTCTGTCCCTGACCGACCCCGCCTTTGATCTGTCTGATCGCGGCGTCGAAGGGCGTGCACCCGCAGGTCCGGTTGATGTTTTCATGACCACCGACCGCGGGGCCTATCGCGCCGGAGAGGCAATCTATATCACGGCGCTGTCCCGTAATGATGAAGCACTAGCCATCGAAGACCTCCCTCTGACTGCTATTCTGTATCGTCCCGATGGGGTTGAGTACCGACGCCTCGTTTCAGACGGGGGTGTCGCAGGGGGTCACGTCTTTGCCCTACCTGTCGCGGTTGATGCTCCACGGGGCACCTGGAACATTGAAATCAAGTCAGACCCAAAAGGAGGCGCGCTGTCGCGTCAGTCGGTTCTGGTTGAAGATTTTCTGCCGGAACGGATCGATTTCGAACTGTCGCTGCCGGATGCGCCTCTGCGCCCCGGCGACAGCCCCCCGCTGCAGATCGACGCTCGTTACCTATTCGGGGCGCCCGGCTCGGATCTGACGATCGACGGACAAGTCATCGCGCGCCCGTCGGAAACGGTAGCTGGCTTTGAAGGTTATCGCTTTGGACGTTACGATGCCGAGGTTTCGACAAAAAGCACGTATTTCGGTGACGCCCGAACGGACGCGTCCGGGCAAGCCACAATTGCAATCGAAATCCCGGTACTGAAGACAGGCGGACGACCTATCGAAGCGACTGTCATCGCACGTCTGGCTGATGGATCGGGCCGCCCGGTCGAACGGCGTTTGACGGCTGCCGTGCAACCGCCCCAACCAGTAATCGGGATCAAACCGATGTTTGACGACGTGATCCCCGAAGGCACCGAGGCCGCGTTTCAGGTTGTTGGCCTGTCCTCGGATCTTATGCTCAGTCCCATGCGCCTGCGCTGGACGCTGAACCGGGTCGAGACGCGCTATCAATGGTA
Source organism: uncultured Ruegeria sp. (assembly GCF_947489545.1). Lineage (NCBI taxonomy): Bacteria > Pseudomonadati > Pseudomonadota > Alphaproteobacteria > Rhodobacterales > Roseobacteraceae > Ruegeria > uncultured Ruegeria sp. Next base: position 237,034 of record NZ_CANLDZ010000004.1, read on the forward strand.
TCAGCTCTATGGCAACTGGAATTGGGAGCCGACCACGAGACGCACCCGCGTGGCAACAGGAGAGGTCGATTTCACCTCGGAACCGTTGACGCTGACCCAACCGGTCGGTTGGGGTCGGTACGAGCTGGTCGTACAACGTATCGACGGCACCTATACCGAGACAGCGGTTGATTTCTATGCTGGCTGGTTTCAGGCGGCCGATGCGTCGACCACACCAGACCGGCTTGAGATGTCGCTGGACCGCGACACTTACCTGGCTGGCGACACAGCGCAGCTGCGCATCGTACCCCGCATGGCAGGCGTGGCGCAGATCGACGTGCTGTCGAACCGGCTGATCCACCGCCAGATGGTTGAAGTGCCAGAGGGCGAGACCATCATTCCCATTGAGGTCACGCAGGATTGGGGTGCAGGTGCCTATGTCACCGCGACGGTGATCCGCCCCATGGACGTCGCCGCCGGCCAGAACCCGGCGCGGGCTATGGGCGTGGCCCATACCGCTGTTGATCCGGTGGGCCGCAAGCTAGACGTATCCATCGACGTGCCCGAAGTCAGTACGCCTCGTCAGATACAAAAAGCCCTTGTCAGGGTCGAAAACGCGACTGAAGGCGATGCTGTTTGGCTGACCCTGGCGGCGGTTGATGTCGGCATTCTCAATCTGACCGGGTTCGAAAGCCCGGACCCGCAGAATTACTATTTTGGCCAGCGTCGCCTTGGCGTGGAGCTGCGCGATGTTTATGGGCGTTTGATCGACGGGATGAACGGTGCAATGGGCACTGTTCGGTCTGGTGGAGACAATGACAGCGGCATGCGCCGGCAGTCGCCGCCGCCGACACAGGACCTGATGGCAGTGTTCAGCGGCCCGGTTGAGGTTGGCGCGAACGGCGAGGTCGAGATCGACATCCCCCTTCTCGCCTTCAACGGCACTGTCCGCCTGATGGCCGTCGCATGGTCGCGCGCAGCAGTCGGACAGGCCGAGGCGGACATGATCGTGCGCGATCCGGTGGTGGTCACCGCCAGCCTGCCCCGTTTTCTCGCCCCCGGTGATCAAAGCCGGATGCTGCTGGAGATCGTTCACGCTGATGGGACAGCCGGTGAGATGACGCTGGGGCTGGCGACCTCTTCAGAACTGGAGCTTGGTGCCGCGCCCGCCACCTTCACGCTCGACGAAGGCGGCAAAGCCGTGTTCGAGGTTCCGATCCGCGCCAACGCAATGGGAGACCCCGAAATCAACGTGTCCATCACCACACCAGATGGCCGCGACCTGTCGCAGACATTGCGCATGCCGGTGCGCGCCAATGATCCAGTTGTGGCTCTGACACGGCGTTTTGCGCTCGGCTCGGATGACAGCTTCCTGTTCTCGCAGGATGTGTTCGACGGGCTTCAGCCCGGCTCGGCCAAAGCCATTCTATCGGCCGGGGCACTGGCAAAATTCGACACGCCTGGCCTGTTGGATCAGCTGAACCGCTATCCTTACGGCTGCACCGAACAAATCACCAGTCAAGCGCTGCCGCTGCTGTATTTGTCATCTGTCGCAAAGGCTACGGGGTTGGGCGACGGTCCGGTGGTTGACCGACGCATTGCCGACTCGATCCGCAGCGTCCTGACGAGGCAGGCGGCCAACGGGGCCTTTGGCCTGTGGCGGGCTGGCAGCGGTGACTTCTGGCTGGACGCCTATGTCACCGACTTCCTGTCGCGCGCGCGCGCGCAAGGATATGTCGTGCCAGACCGCGCCTTTGCCCAAGCGATGGATAACTTGCGCAATCGCATCAACTATGCCCCGGATTTCGACGAGGGCGGACAGGACATCGCCTATGCCTTGATGGTTCTCGCACGCGAAGGTGCAGCCTCGATGGGCGACCTCAGGTATTATGCCGATGTCAAAGGCGAGGCATTCGACACGCCTCTGGCTGCGGCACAGCTTGGCGCTGCGCTGGCATCTTATGGGGATCAGACCCGCGCCGATGCGATGTTTGCCCGCGCCGCGCAAATGCTGGCCCAGCGACCGGCACAAAGCCAAACATATTGGCGCGCAGATTACGGCAGCACCTTACGAGACGCGGCCGGTTTGCTGACATTGGCCGTGGATGCGGGCAGCGAAGCCGTTGATCGCAGCGCCCTGATCCAACGGGTCAGCGCCGGGCGGTCCCACCGTTCGACACAAGAAGCCGCTTGGTCGCTGCTGGCCGCGCATGCACTGATCACCGATCCGGACGGCGCAGGCCTATTGGTCAATGGTGCGCCTGTCTCAGGCCCGTTCGTTGAGGTTCTGGAGACGGGTCAAGATGAAGAACTGAACATCACAGCCACAGACGGCCAACCCACCGATATCACCCTGACTGTCACCGGTATTCCCGATGTGCCACCCGAGGCTGGCGGCACCGGTTACGCCATCGAACGCCAGTATTATTCGATGGAGGGTGACCCGCTGGACCCTTCGACCTTCGCGGCGGGGGATCGTTTTGTGACTGTTCTGACCGTCACGCCGTTTGAAAACGGTGGCGCACGACTGATCATAGACGATCCGCTGGCGGCAGGGATAGAGATCGACAACCCCAGCCTGTTGCGGTCCGGCGATGTCCGATCGCTGGACTGGCTGAACCTGTCCGAGGCGATACACACGGAATTCCGTTCAGATCGGTTTCTGGCGGCAGTTGATCTGTCAGGCCGCGAGACCGTGACACTGGCCTACGTAGCCCGCGCGATCACACCGGGTGACTTCCATCACCCGGCGGCGTCGGTCGAAGACATGTACCGCCCGCAAAACCGTGCGCGCACCGATACGGACCGGGTCGTGGTGAAGTGACCGGCAGAACCGCCATAGCCACTGCCCATTGGCGTCGGTTGGACGTGCAGGGCACGGATCGCTGCACGCTGTCGCGGCTCGACAGTGGCTGGATGTTGGTCGGTCAGGCCACATGGCATGATGATGGCACTGACAATATCCTGACCTATGACGTGCGTTGCGCCATGAACTGGCGCAGCCTGTCAGCGGATGTCAGTGGCGAGGTTGAAGGGTGCGATGTGGCCCTGCGACTGCGATGCACCGATCAGGGTTGGGCTTTGAACGATGCGTTACAGGAGTGCGACGCAGAGTGTCTTGATCTTGACCTGAGCTTCACCCCTGCGACCAACCTTTTGCCCCTGCGGCGGGAAGAGATCGCTAAGGCCCAAAGCGCCCGCATCAAAGCGGCTTGGTTGAAGCCGGACCTGGCTTCGATGGAAAGGCTCGATCAGGTCTATACTTGGCTATCGCCTGGTCTGATCCGATATGGCTCGACCAATCATCAGGCGGACTTGTCTGTCCATCCATCTGGGTTCGTCACCCACTATCCCGGCGTGTGGGAAGGATGGATCGATGCCTAGATCCAGCCGCCTTTTGCTTGCACTCGCTGGCGTGCTGTACCTGTCAGCATTCGCGCGGGATCGGGTCGAGAGCTGGATAGACGCCACCGTGTTACCACCCGTGCTAGCCGAAACCTCGGTCGAGATGCGTGACCGCAACGGATCACTTCTGCGCAGTTTCCCGGTCGAAGATGGGATCTGGCGCATGCGCCCTGGTCCGGTCGACCCGGCCTTTGCGGCTATGCTGATACGGTATGAAGATAAGCGGTTCTGGTCCCATGCCGGTGTTGACCCGCTGGCCATGGTTCGCGCTGCGACGCAGACGTTGTGGAATGGGCGCGCCGTGTCCGGGGGCTCGACCCTGACGATGCAGGTCGCGCGGTTAATCGAGGACGGATCAACCGGACGGTGGAGCGGTAAAATCCGCCAGATGAGAGTTGCCTTGGCGCTGGAGCAGCGTCTGAACAAGCAGCAGATCCTGAACCTGTATCTGACCCATGCACCGTACGGGGGCAATCTGGAAGGCATTCGCGCGGGCGCGCGCGCGTGGTTCGGGAAAGACCCTAACCGGCTGACACCAGCGCAGGCTGCCCTTCTGGTCGCCTTGCCGCAGTCACCCGAAGCCCGCAGGCCTGATCGAAACCGCGAAGCCGCCCGTAACGCGCGCGATCGCGTTCTGCGCCGGATGCACCGCTACGGCGCCCTGTCAGACCCTGAGTTGCGCAGCGCCTTGACCGAAGCGGTTCCCTTGGAGATGAGACCGTTTCCCCGGCTGGCCCCCCATTTGACCGAACGTGCCCGCCGTCAGTCGCCTGGAGCCGAAACGCATGACCTGACCTTGGACGCCCAGCTGCAAGCGCAGTTGGAACCCTTGGTTGCTAAAGCAGCTGCGCGCGCCGGGTCCAGCGTGTCCGGGGCACTTGTGGTTGCAGATCACCGCAGTGGTGAGGTTCTGGCCTCCGTCGGATCGTCCGGATATCGGGATGCCCGTCAGGGTTTTGTGGACATGACACGCGCGCTTCGCTCCCCGGGGTCGACACTGAAGCCACTGGTTTACGGGCTTGCCTTTGATCAGGGGCTGGTACATCCCGAAACTCTGATCAGCGACAGCCCCGTGATGTTCGGTCGCTACGCACCGCGCAATTTCGACGGTGTATTCCGGGGCGAGGTACGGGTTCGTGATGCGCTGCAAATGTCGCTTAATATTCCCGTTGTCCGGCTGACGCATGAGCTTGGCCCTGTCCGCGTGATGGCAGCCCTGCGAAAGGCCGGAACCAATCCTGAACTTAAGGGTGGTAGACCGGGCCTTGCCATCTCGCTGGGTGGTGTCGGGCTGAGCCTGATTGATCTGGTCCAACTCTACGCCGCATTGGCGGCTGGTGGGCAAGGGCCGGTGCTGCACCACGGGGTTTTAAGCCAGCCGGGGCAAACCGAGCGCATCCTGTCAGACACATCCGCCTGGCAGATTGGTGATATTCTCGCGGGTCTGACACCGCCACAAGGCGCGCCATCGAAGGGACTGGCCTACAAGACCGGCACATCTTACGGCCACCGGGATGCCTGGGCTATCGGGTTTGACGGCCAGCATGTCATCGGCGTCTGGTTGGGTCGTGCCGATGGAACCCCGGTTCCGGGTGCGTTTGGCGGCGATCTGGCCGCACCTCTGCTGTTCGAGGCGTTTGGGCACCTGACGCCCGAATTCACGCCATTGCGCCCGCCCCCACCTGCGACCCTGATGGTGGGCGCGGCTCAGTTGCCACCACCCTTGCAGCGCTTTCGCCCGCGCGCGGCTGTGTTTCAGGACGACGTATCTGCGCCCCGCCTTTTGTTTCCCCCAGAAAATGCTGTGCTAGAGACTGACGGAACTGCCTTGACCATAAAGCTGCGTGGTGGGGTCGGCCCTTTTTCTGTGCTGGCAAATGGGACACCCGTCGCAACAGGCAAGTATCATCACGAATTCGACATACCTAACCCTGGCCCAGGCCACGCCGCGCTGGTGGTTGTCGACGCCGAAGGGCAATCTGATCGGGTCACTGTGCGTATCGACTGATCTAAGGCGTCAGCGCCGCCCTTCGCGCAGCCAGCCACCCAGCAAAAACCCACCAGCCAAAAGCAGGACCAGCCAAGGCGGCAGCAATCCGGCTTGCGTGACATCACGGGTTTCATACGCCTCACGCGGGGTCAGCCCAATCCAACCACGCCCTGCAGCAGGTCGGCCCGCGCGCACATTGCGGATCGACGGCAGACCATCTTCCAACCGCACCACGCCGCCACGCAAGCTGCTTAGAACCGGGTCCAGGATTTCGCCTGTGGCAATCGTACGTTCAAATTCACGCGGCGCCGCAGGGCCGAGGCCGATCACCGCCATATGGTCACCTTCTTCAAGGCGATAGAGACCAATCTCAGGGCCAAAATACTGCGCCTCAAAACGACCCGGAGAGACCTCGTCCAAAGTGATCTCGAGCGTTTCCCCGTTTGGACGAGTGACGGTCACTGACCCGACTTCATCTTCAAGGGTCTGCCGAATGATCCGCATAGACTGCCCATTGGCCTCAGCCCACAGGGCCTCTTCCTCAAGCTCGGGTTCCTTCATCATCCAATGCGCCAACCGCCGCAGCATCTCCAGCTGCGGCCCACCACCCTCGAATCCCCGGCTCCACAGCCAGGCATGGTCTGACGCAAGCATGGCGACGCGGCCTTCGCCCACGCGGTCCAGCACCAGAAGCGGGCGTTCATCGACGCCGGTCATCAAAACCTCACCCCGGCGTTGGTTCACATCGATCTGACGCAACCATGCACCCCAGTCTTCGGAATCACCCAGATTGGTGGTCACCGGGTGACGGTGGCCCAAATCGCTGACCATCGGAACAAAGCGTTCTTCGATTACCCGTGCCGTCGGCTGCGCAGGCAGGATCGGAGCAAGAGGAGACCGGAAGATACTGTCAGCAGTAGCAAAATCGGGACCGGCGGCAATCAGGACGGCACCACCATCGTTGATATAATTTGTGACGTTATCCAGATAAATTGCCGGAAGGATACCGCGTCGCTTGTAGCGATCAAAAATGATCAGATCAAAATCGTTGATCTTTTCCAGAAACAGCTCGCGTGTCGGAAAAGCGATCAGCGAAAGCTCGTCCACAGGTACGCCGTCCTGCTTTTCTGGTGGGCGCAGGATTGTGAAATGCACCAGATCAACAGAACTGTCTGATTTCAACAAGTTGCGCCAGGTGCGCCCGCCGGGATGCGGCTCACCTGAAACCAGCAGCACACGCAGACGGTCACGAACGCCGTTCATCTGGATCAGCGCAGTGTTGTTGCGGTCGGTCAGCTCGCCCTCGGCCTGCGGAACCGAGAATTGAATGACGTTGCGCCCACCATGTGGAAGTGTCACCGGCAGCTCAACATCCAGTCCGATAGGAATGCTGAACTCCTCGGGTTCCCCTCCATCCACTGAAATCTCCAGCAGTGCAGTGGTTGCACCGGCGGGGTACGCGCCACTGTCTTCTACGCGCAATGTCAGAGTCACCGGCTCACCGATAATGGCAAAGGCAGGGGCATTGCGGACGATCAACCGACGATCCCAATCGCCTTCGCGGCCGGTTTGCAGCAAATGCATGGGCGCAGGCAGGTCAGGCGCCTGATCGACGTCGTGAACGATACCATCTGAGACAACAAGAATCCCTGCAATGCGCGCCCGGGGTTCTTCTGCCAGCGCCGCGTTCAGCGCCGCCATCACCTGCGTGCCTTCGTCTCCGTCACTATCGCCAATTCGAATGCGGCGCAGTTCGGTGTTGTCACGCGATTCAATTTCTGCGGAAAGATCCTCGGCTGCCTGTGCTGTCTGCTCTGCTCGGTCTGATAGCGTTTGACTGGCGCTCTCATCCTCGATCATCAGCACAATATCCGTCAGCGGCGCACGATCTTCAGCCTGATAGACCGGGCCGGACAGGGCTGCGATCACCACCAAAGCTGCCAATCCGCGCAGGGCCCAACCCGATAGGCCGCGCCATACGGCCAGCACGATCCCCGCAACGGCAATCGCGGCAACAGCCGCCAGAATGGGCCACGGAATCAGCGGGTCGAATATGACGGTTCCGGTCATTGTCCCAACCTGTCCAGAAGGGCGGGCACATGAACCTGATCAGATTTGTAATTGCCGGTCAGCACATGCATCACCAGATTGACTCCAAACCGATTGGCAAGCTCGCGCTGCCGCTCACCCGCATACCCGCGCCCGACAGGCAACAAGGCCTGTCCGTTGCGGTCTACGGCCCATGCTCCGGCCCAATCATTGCCGCCGATCACCACCGGCGTCACGTTGTCGTTGAGGTTGCGGAAGGGCATGCCTTCAATTTGCTCGGCATCTTGGGGCGCCGCTTCGACCCAAACCTCGGTCCCGGAATACCGGCCGGGAAAGTCCTGCAGCAGGTAAAACGTCCGCGTCAGAACATGGTCGCGCGGAATCGGCTCTAATGACGGGATGTTCAGCGGACCAGCCAGTTGCTGCAGTTTTCGTCCGTTGGGGCTGGAGGAGCCAAAACCAGCTATATCCGCATCACGCGTGTCGAACAGGATCATACCACCCGATCGCAGATAGGCGTTGAGCTTGGCATAAGCTTCGGTCGAAGGTTGTGACTGGTCCGGCGTAATAGGCCAATAGAGCAATGGGAAGAACGCCAGTTCATCCCGCTCTAGGTCCACGCCGATAGGGTCGGCCGGTTCAACCGATGTCCGAAAGTACAGCGTCTGGCCAAGTCCACGCAACCCGGCCTGTGCAATATCATCCACTTGCCTGTCGCCTGTCAGCACATGTGCCAGCACCAGTTCGTGCGTGGCTGCAAGGGCATAATCAGTTTCCTCGGCAGTCTGCGCCTGGGCTTCCGGCACAATCAGCAAAGCGCCAAGTCCGATTGCAGCGGCACGAGCCAGCCCCAACCGACCCGAAAGCGCCAGCGAGGCAATCACGTCCACCGTCAGCAACATCAATGCCAGGCTCAATAAGATGCCTCCAAGCGGTGTCTCAACGGTCACTTCTTGCCCCTTGATAGGAACATCTGCGGGCCATTTGGCTGGGCTTAGCGCAGCATCTTCGGACAAAACATTCAGCGCCAGTTTCTGTTTGCCGCTTTCATACAGCCCCGGGCGCAGGTCAGGGCCGATCTGGCCGGAAACCAGCTGAACCCCGTCAACCCCGGCCAAAGTACCTGCATCCGACAATGTTCCGAACCCATCCAGGGTTTGGATCGGCTCCCACGTGGTGCCCTGCAACTGTGCCACTTGCCGCGACTTCGCAGCCGAGGCCACGGCAAGACGATCCAGCATTTCAACAAACAGACCCGACAAAGGCAGGCTGGACCATTCGGCATCCGCCGTGACATGGAACAGGACCACCTGCCCCAAGCCCAGCGCCTTGCGTGTCACCAAAGGTGTGCCATCCGACAGCGACGCAATCACCCGATCCGCCAGATTAGGGTCTGGTTGCGCCATGACCTGAGTTGTGACAACGACATCGTCCGGTATCTGCAATCCAAAGAAGGGCGAGTTTTCCGGGAAGGGGGCCAAGGTCTTGGCCTCGCCCCAACTCATCGCGCCGCCAACCGACCTGCCGCCGCTGCGCAATCGTGCGGGTAACAATGTGTCTTCTTCATCGCGCCCTAGATCACTTGCCGCCATCCGAGGGCCAGCGAAGCGCAGCAGTAGACCGCCTTGTTCGACCCACTCAATCAAGCCAGCTTGTTCCGTGTCAGACATTTGCGCAACGTCGGACAAGACGATGACGTCCGGGTTCGCGGGCAGCACCTCCAGCAAACCACCATCGACAAAGTCTGCTGTCGGGATCAAAACCTGGGTCAGATAGTGCAGGGGCGAAAGCAACTCCAACCCTTCGCGATTCACTGTTCCTGCAATCAACGCAACTTCGCGCCGCCGCAGGCTGTCATCGGTCAGGGTCACCGCACCGGCAGAACGCTGTCCCTGAATCTCGAACCGGGTGATCCGGGCACGCAGCTCTGAGGGCAACGCCAATTCTATTTGCGCCTCAGTGGCGCCGCTTTCAAAGGTCAGTTCAGCCGCGTGCAGAACCCGGGCCGTGCCTGCAGGGTCCCGGCCCTGCGCCAACACCGTCACCGTTTCCATCGGCCCCGGCTCCCCACGCAGAACGGTCAGTTGAATGAGACCATCCTGATAAGACGCAGGCAAAACTGCCTTGGCTGGCGCAGGCCCGCGATAGACAGTGACCCCACCACGCGCTTGCAGCGCTGATACCATTTGGTCGTGGCCATCATAGTCTAGCCGGTCGCTGAACCAATGGGTATCAAAGCCGCCTTCAACCTCGTTCAATACACCCAGAACCTGTTCAAGCTGCGGCTCTGTTGGCTGCCAGGGGTTTGGGGTCAGGCCCGGCAAGCGACCGCGCCACGCTTCTGCCGCCTGAAACACGGGGGGTTCCGGTTCTGACAAACGCAGGATGGAAACCGGGCGTCCGGCCCGCCCAGCCTCGGCCAATTGTGCGTCGATCTGATCTAACGTCGACGACCAGCGCGACGCACCAGCCCAGGTCGCGTCCAGCACCAACAGCAATGGCCCAGATCCCGCTTGATCGCGCGACGGGTTCAGAACCGGACCGGCGAGCCCGATGATGATCGCAGCCGCAGCCAGCATGCGCAGCAACAACAGCCACCACGGCGTCCGATCCGAAACGCTTTCGTCATCCCTCAGGCCCAGCAACAGTGTCACAGCCGGGAACAGCCTGCGGATCGGTGCCGGTGGCACGGCACGCAGGATCACCCACAGGATTGGAAGGGTCAAAAGACCCAACAAAATCCAAGGGGCAGTGAAGCCAATGCTCGCCAGAATCGTCATCGCGTTCCCCCGTCCAGCGCCCGATAGAGCCACAACAGGGCGGCCTGAGGACTGTCACTGGTATGATGCAAGCCCAATCGCCAACCGGTCGCGCGACACAGCTGCGTCAGCGCATCCTTTCGCCGGACCAGCCGATCCAAATACCGCTCGCGCAGTTCCCCTGCCTTCAGCGTCTCGTGCCGAACCGATCCGGCTACGCTTTCGAAAATGGTGCGTCCCTGATACGGAAAAGTCTCTTCGCTGGGGTCAAGGATTTGCAATACAACGCCCCGGACGCCTCGATCAGCGGCTTTGGTCAGGGCAAGTTGGACCTCATCCATTGGGCCAAGGAAATCCGAGATGAACACGGCACGCGCATGGGGGATCATTGCGCGATGTTCCGGCGGGGCATAGTCGGTTTGTTCGTCTTTGGACCAGGCCTGCGCCAGCCGAATGATCTGAGCATTGCCTCGCCGTGGCGGCAATGTAGTTCCAGTCAAACCGACCCGTTCGCCGCCGCGTGCCAGCAGGATCGCTGTGGCAAGGCCCAGCAACCGAGCTCGGTCGGCCTTTGTAGGCAGGGTCTTTTCGGATGCAAAGCGCATCGAAGACCCCTGATCCACCCACAGCATGATGGATTGCGCAATTTGCCATTCCCTTTCGCGCACGAATTGCTGATCGCCTCTGGCCGAACGGCGGTGATCGATCATCCGACGACTGTCGCCAATCTGCGCTGGGCGGTACTGCCAGAAATCATCACCCATACCTGAGCGTCGCCGCCCGTGATCTCCCAACAGAACGGTTCCGGCCAAATGCTCGGCCCGCGCCAACAGGGGCGGTAACCGCGATGCCTCGGCTTCGGATCTTTCGCGAAGGGTCAGCGCCGCATTCACGCCGCAGCCTCTGTCCGGATCAAACCAGCGGCGGTCGTGTCAATCAGATCAGCAAGGCTGTCGCCCCGCGCGCGTGCCGCAAAGTTCAGCGCCATGCGGTGGCTGAGTACAGGACGCGCCATGTCCAGAACATCTTCGGCATTGGGTGCCAGACGCCCCTGCAACATCGCGTTGGCCCGAACTGTCATCATCAGCGCCTGCGCCGCCCGCGGACCGGGGCCCCAGGCAACGGTTTCAGCCACCCGATCTGAAACACCTTGTTCTTCGGGACGGAACGCGCGAACCAGATCCAGGATCAGTTCGACCACAGACTCCCCAACCGGCATTCGCCGCAGCAAGGTTTGCGCCGCCAACAAGTCTTCTTTGGTGAAAACCTGAGCCGACTCATCCTCTTCAATACCTGTGGTGGCCAGCAGGATATCCCGTTCAGTCTGACGGTCGGGGTAATCTACATCGATCTGCACCAGGAACCGGTCCAGCTGTGCCTCGGGCAATGGATAGGTGCCCTCTTGCTCGATCGGGTTCTGTGTGGCCAGCACATGGAAGGGAACACCCAGCGCGCGATCTTCGCCTGCAACTGTAACAGTCTGTTCCTGCATCGCCTGCAGCAGCGCCGATTGAGTCCGGGGACTGGCGCGGTTGATCTCATCTGCCATCAGCAGCTCACAAAAAATTGGACCGGAAATAAACCGGAAATGGCGGCTGCCATCCTCGGCCGTATCCAGAACCTCGGACCCCAGAATATCGGCTGGCATCAGGTCAGGAGTGAACTGAATACGGTTGCCATGCAGCCCCATGACGGTCGACAATGTTTCAACCAATCGCGTCTTGCCGAGCCCGGGAAGCCCGATCAGCAGCGCGTGACCACCGCACAAAAGAGCGGTCAGGGTCAGATCCACAACCCGCTCCTGTCCGATAAAGCGACGGGTGATCGAGGACTTGGCCTCTTGTAGCTTGTTTTCCAGCGCTTCGATCTCGGCGACGAGGTCGGCGGGTTCGGTCATGACTTTCCCTTCCGTGGACTATTATGGTTGAAGTGTATCTCGCTAATAGGAAATGGCAAAAGCAATGAGCGGACAAAAACCTGTGAAACCCTCGCCCGATGGCCTGGCTGCATCAGTCAAAGCCGCCAAAACCAGGGGTTTACCGCCCGTTCACCTGTGGAATCCTCCGTTTTGCGGCGATCTGGACATCAAGATCGCAAAAGATGGCACTTGGTCTTACTTAGGGTCGCCCATCAACAGGTTCGAGCTTGTGAAGCTATTTTCCTCAATTCTTAAGAAAGAAGATGGCAAATACTACCTCGTGACCCCGGTCGAAAAGGTGGGAATCACCGTAGAGGACGCGCCGTTCATTGCTGTCGATTTCGATCAATCCGATGACGGGGACGCAAGAACGCTGACATTTGTTACGAAAGTCGGCGATTCTGTTGAGGCAGGACCGGATCATCCGATCCGCATCGTCATTGATCCGGATTCGCAGGAACCGTCACCCTACATAATGGTGCGCGCGAACTTAGAGGCACGTATCGACCGCAAAAGTTTTTATCGCCTCGTCGATATCGGAGTGCATCGCGACGGATGGTTCGGCGTCTGGTCTGCGGGGCAGTTTTTCCCTCTTGTCTCATCCGACACATTGGATGTTTAAGCTGGCTGCCGTGTTTTGCGATCTTGGGCCAACACTACGGCCAGGGCGACGATCCCGGCGCCCAGCGCGCGCGTCCAATTCCAGTCATCCCCCAGGACCACCATGATCACCATGACATAGAAGGGCGCGATGTTGATGTGAAACGACGCCAGCGCGACCCCCAGCTTTCCGATCGACCCGACGAACAGAACCTGACTGAGGGCCATCGATATCAGCGCATAGATGACAAGCATACCAGCTTGCTGAGTGTCAAATGGGGTCGATGGTACAATGTCCAGATTCAGCATGTGGGATCCGAACATCAAAAGTGACGCCGTAATCAGCCCACCCACAAAAGTGATCGTTGTGCGCCCGGTCTGGCTGAGATCCGGGAAATCCCGCGACGTTGCCATACTGGCCCAGCAAAACAACGCAGTCGAGGCGACGGCACAAGCAGCCCCCAACCCCAATTGCGCCGGAGCAACGGCGCTGGTCGCAATCAGGCCCCCGATTATGGACAACGAGACCCCAGCTGCAAAGTTCCACCTCAGACGCCTTTCACCAGCGGCCAGTTCAAGCAACGTGGCCGACAGCGGCGCGCAGGACGCAATGATGGCCACTGTGACCGGATCCGTCAGCTTTTGCGCCAGAATGATCAGGAACATACCCGTCCCAATGCCGACACCGCCAACGACCATCGCATGACCCCAACGGGCGTTAAGAACTCGGCGCGGCCCATCAATCAGAAGCCAGAGCGGCACCATGAAGACAACCGCAAGCGCCAGCCTTGCAGCCAGCAGGGCGACGGGTGGCCAGCTTTGCAACAGGACTTCCGCCGCTGGAAACCCTGCCGCCCAGGTCAACATCGAAGCAACCGCCAAGCCATTGCCAGACAATGCGGAGTTCCGTCCGCCAGACACAAAGGCAGTGTTCCCGCGCGCGGGGTCAGGGCTCATGGCCATCACTTGGACACCTTCTGTTGGCACGGCGCCGTTGAAATGATTCGCCGCGTTAGGCTGACCCTCTCTGAAAAGCGCTGGGCGTTCTGGCTGATTTTCGACAATCTGTCGTTTTCAGTCCCTTTCCAGAAAATCACCCAAACGCTAGGTTCGGCTCACCAAACGCGGGGACCACTCATGCCCAAATTTGCTGCCAATCTTTCTTTGCTTTTTACCGAGCTGCCATATCTTGATCGCTTTCAGACCGCCGCTCAGGCAGGGTTCAAAGCAGTTGAGATACTGTTCCCCTACGACCTGGCCGCAGATGTGCTGGACCGGGTAAGCCGCCCCAATGTCGGCCTGCATTTTGACAGCTTTCATGCGCAGACGAGTCATAGGGATACGCTGACCATCTGGGACAGGTTTCATGATCGCGTGGTTCACGCACAAATTGGCGCTGCACCTAACCGATCAGAACCCGGACGCGGACCAACGGATTTTCGCCGCCTGTTCGACACCATTGACAGCAGTGGTTATTCCGGTTGGGTCAGCGCCGAATACACCCCATCCACAGCGCAAACCTCCGAGTCGCTGGACTGGATGTGGCAATAACGCCGCCGAACAACGCTGGTATTTTTCGTCAAACTGCCGCACATCTTTGCGGTGCACTCAAAAGGATGCAGTGAATGTTGCCTGCCCGCTATGCCCGCGCCGTATTCAGCCTGATCATGTCCGGGCTGATGTCCTGCATCGTGACCGGCATCGCTACGGTCAAAGCCATCGGGTTTGGCCCGGGCACCGCCGGCGACTGGATGGCATCCTGGGCCTTTTGCTGGCCCATCGCCTTTACCGTCATCCTGCTTCTAGGCCCCACCGTACAACGTCTGGTCAACCGCCTGATCAGTCCACAGGACTGATCCGATGCGAAGATGGCCCGCGGGGCCTGATAAGCAGCGCCGCCCTTAGTGTGCCTCGGCCCAGTTGGCACCCTGCCCGGCATCGACATCCAGCTTCACCGCCAGTTTGACCGCTGGATCCGACGCCCCTTCCATAACGTCTCGCGCCACCGCGACCAGATCGTCAACAGAGTCCTCAGCCACTTCGAACAATAACTCGTCGTGAACCTGCAGCAACATCTTGGCGGGCAACCCGTTGATCGCGCCCGGCATTCGCACCATAGCGCGCCGGATCACATCGGCAGCCGTCCCTTGAATCGGCGCATTGATGGCCGCACGGCGCGAGAATCCAGCATGTGGACCCTTGGCATTGATCTCGGGCGTATGGATTTTGCGGCCAAACAACGTCTGGATATAGCCATGCTCTTTGGCGAAGGCGATCGTGTCGTCCATGTATTGACGAATACCGGGGAACCGCTCGAAATACCGGTCGATAAAGCCCTGCGCCTCGGCCCGCGGGATGCGCAGGTTGCGCGCCAAACCAAAGCCTGAAATGCCGTAGATCACTCCAAAATTGATTGCTTTGGCCTGACGGCGAATGTCCGGCGTCATCTCATCCAGCGGCACATCGAACATCTCGGACGCGGTCATGGCGTGAATGTCCAAACCATCCGAAAACGCCTGCTTCAGAGCCGGAATCTCTGCAATATGCGCCAAAATACGCAGCTCGATCTGGCTGTAGTCGAGGCTGACCAACACATTGCCCGGCTCGGCAATAAATGCCTCGCGGATACGTCGTCCTTCTTCGGTGCGCACCGGGATGTTCTGCAGGTTCGGATCGGTCGAGGCCAGACGACCCGTATTGGCCCCGGTGATCGAATAGGAGGTATGTACCCGGCCCGTGTCCGGGTTGATATGGGTCTGCAGCGCGTCCGTATAGGTCGATTTCAATTTGGACAGCTGACGCCAATCCAGCACCCGGCGTGGCAATTCATGCTCGGTCGCCAGATCTTCCAGAATATCCGCCCCGGTCGAGTATTTTCCGGTTTTTCCCTTCTTACCGCCTTCCAAGCCCATCTTGTCGAACAGAATCTCACCCAGTTGCGCGGGTGAGCCAACGTTGAAATTTTCACCCGCCAAGTCGTGGATTTCAGCCTCTAACCCTGCCATTTTCTGGGCAAAGGCGTTGGACATGCGCGACAGCACATCGCGATCGACCTTGGTGCCGTGCATCTCCATTTCGGCCAGAACCGGTACCAAGGGGCGTTCCAACGTCTCGTAGACTGTCGTCACCTGCACCTGATGCAGTTGCGGCTTGAACAGCTGCCACAGACGCAGCGTGATATCCGCATCCTCAGCGGCATAAGCAGTGGCCTCGTCAATCGGCACCTTGTCGAAGGTGATCGCCGACTTTCCCGACCCCAGCAGTGGCTTGATCGGAATCGGCGTGTGACTCAGGTACCGTTCAGACAGGGTATCCATACCGTGCCCGTGCTCACCACCATGCATCGCATAAGACATCAACATCGTGTCATCGATGGGCGCGACGTTCACGCCATACCGCGCAAAGATCTTGGCATCATACTTCATGTTCTGCCCGATTTTCAGGATCGACGGATCTTCGAACATCGGTTTCAGCAGGGATAGAGCCTCATCCACGGGCATTTGCCCCTCGGCCAGTGCGTCTGATCCAAACAGATCGTCGCTTGCGCTTTCGCGGTGGATGAGCGGGATGTAGCAAGCCTCACCCTGCTCGATGCAAAGTGAAATTCCCACCAGATCTGCGATCATTTCGTTCAGGCCTGTGGTTTCGGTATCCACCGCAACCCAGCCGCGCTCATAAGCTTGATCGATCCATTTCTGCAAAGCTGCCGCGTCGCGCACACATTCGTATTTCGACGCGTCAAATGGGATGGCTTCGACCTCAGCCTCTTCAACGGCTGGCGCAGGCGCATCGACGATAACCGGGGCTTCGGCTCCCAGCTTATCAGCGATACGCTTGGTCAGAGTGCGGAACTCCATCTCGGCCAGAAAACCAAGCAAAGTTTCGGGATCAGGATCCTTCACCTCAAGATCCGCCAAAGTGAAATCCAGCGGCGTCTGCTCGTCCAGTTGAACTAGCCTTTTCGACAGTTCAATCTGGTCACGCTTTTCGATCAGGGTTTGGCGTCGCTTGGGTTGTTTGATCTCCTCAGCGCGGTCCAGCAGCGATTCCAGATCGCCATATTCGTTGATCAACAGCGCGGCGGTTTTGATCCCGATGCCGGGCGCACCGGGCACATTGTCTACGCTGTCCCCAGCCAGCGCCTGCACGTCAACAACCCGTTCGGGGCCGACGCCGAATTTCTCGATCACACCATCGCGATCAATGCGCTTGTTCTTCATCGCATCCAGCATCTCGACCCCGTCGCCAACCAGTTGCATCAGATCCTTGTCGGAGCTGACGATGGTCACCCGACCACCGGCCTCGCGCGCCTGAACGGCAAGCGTTGCGATGATATCGTCAGCCTCGTATCCCTCAAGTTCTTTGCAGGCGATGTTGAAGGCTTTGGTTGCCTCACGTGTCAGCGGCATCTGCGGGCGCAAATCCTCGGGCATCGCCTCGCGATTGGCCTTGTAGAGGTCATACATGTCGTTTCGAAACGTATGCGATCCCTTATCGAAGATCACCGCAACATGGGTCGGTGCATCCGGACCGGCGTTATCCTCGACATATTTTTGCAGCATGTTGCAAAAGCCCGAGACCGCGCCAATCGGCAAGCCATCCGATTTCCGCGTCAGCGGTGGAAGCGCGTGATAGGCCCGAAAAATAAACGCTGATCCATCGATCAGATGCAGGTGACACCCTTTTCCGAACTCGCTCATGCGCTCTCTCCGTTCTGGTTAGAAACGGTTCTGCCACAGGGCCGCGCGGGTGGCCAGCTAAGATGGTTAACTATCCACCAAAGAGGCCCGAGAAGACATCCGAAAAGCTGTTCAGCAACGCCATGATAACCAACACCCCCAAAAGGGCGAAAAACGCCATTGCGAAGAACTGAAACAGGATCGCACCAGTTCCGACCACGATGCCAGCAATTGCTGGGCGCCTTCTTTCATGACGCAACAGGCCGACAGCGGCGAGAATAATCGCGATCCCACCCAGCATGGCAACGCCGATTTGCAGGTAGTCATCCAGATCGCGCGTGGGCACCACAGGGTCTGGCTGATCGATGCCGGCCGCCGAGCGCAACGTGGATTTGCCAATTTCAGCCGCAAGTTCCCCCAGCGACACGCCCGCCGTTTGCTGCGGCGCAAATGGTCCCGCCCAAAAGACAAACAAAGCAGCTAGCAGGGTTATCGATGCCACAACAAAGCCAAGCCAACCTAAAACAGGGCTATGATTGTCACTTGCGGTCACGTCGGTCATTGCGCTCTCTCTTAACGTTGCGCCCGCTGGATACCAAAGAAAGGCGGCAAGACTTAGGCACCTGATATGCTCAGGCGTGCTCCGACCCTTTCAGCACGTATTTACAGTCGCAATAGGGGCACTCGACCCAGCCGGTGTCTTCCGGAATCTGTAGCCATACACGTGGATGGCCCAATGCACCTTCACCGCCGTCACAGGCTATGCGGCTTTTTTCAACGATCTTGGTTTCCGGCGCTTCCATTGTCACGGCTGGCGATCCTTCACTGGTTGTCGGCCTCGCGGGCATGCTTTAGGTGCGTTTATGGGCGATGAGCAATTGAGGGGCAAGTGCCACAAATGAGCCAGGCAGCAATCAGGATCGAAGGGTTGCGCAAAACCTATCGTGGCAGCAAAGGACAGCCGGAAAAGCAGGCTCTGAAAGGGATTGACCTGACCGTTCCTCGCGGGTCGGTTTTTGGGCTGCTCGGGCCGAACGGGGCCGGAAAATCAACACTGATCAACATTCTGGCTGGGTTGGTCGTGAAATCTGCAGGCCATGTGTCGATCTGGGGCTTCGATCAGGATCAAAACCCGCGCCAATCCCGTGCCGCCATTGGCGTGATGCCACAAGAGCTGAATCTGGACCCCTTCTTCAGCCCGCGCGGTGCGCTGGAAGTTCAAGCGGGGCTATATGGCGTACCAAAGTCAGAACGGCGCAGTGATGAGATCCTCGAACTTGTCGGCCTCAGCGACAAGGCCGAGGCCTATGCCCGTACTTTGTCCGGCGGGATGCGTCGCCGGCTGTTGCTGGCCAAGGCGCTGGTGCATCATCCGAAAATATTGGTACTGGACGAACCCACAGCTGGTGTCGATATCGAGCTGCGCCAGATGCTTTGGGCCAATGTACGTAAGCTGAATGAACAGGGTATGACCATCATCCTGACCACGCATTATCTGGAAGAAGCGCAGGAAATGTGTGACGAAATCGCCATAATCAACCATGGCGAAAAGGTTGCTCAGGACAGTACTGCCAACCTGCTGGGTCGTATGGACAGCCGCACCATGGTCATTGTGCCGGACAACCCTGTGTCTGATCTGCCTGTGGCCGAAGGTGTCGACGCCACGCTGCGCGACGATGGCAGTCTGATCATGCAGTACCGCAGCACTCACACCAGCGCCGAGCAGGTCTTGGAAGCAGTCCGTTCCGCGGACATCCGAATCCGCGATGTGCGCACAGAAGAGGCTGATCTGGAAGATGTGTTCCTCTCCCTCACATCTTCGCGCGCAGATGATCCCCCGGCCGATGATCAGAACCAGCCGCGCCGGGGACTACACCGCGTCAAGCTTTAGGCCCGGTCGATCCGCGCATGATAGCAATTGTTGAGCGCGGATCGAATGTGGATATAGGCGACATCCTCGCGCGCAAAGATGGTCTGTGCCGCATCGTGCAGCTGGCTTTGCGGGGCGATGACCCCTGTCCCATAGACAATCCGATCATCCGGTCCGTATCCCTTGATCAGATAGTTGGGCGAAGAGGTCAGCGCCTCGGGCAGCTCCGCAGCATCTTCGTACCGCTTACAAGGCTCTGCACAGAGGTAAATGGGTCCCGTTTCGGCAAAAGGCTGAGTGCCTGGAAAAGGACGGTGCGCCAGGACCAGCATCTCATGACCTTCCGGAATATAGGTCAGGCAGTGTCGGCATGGATTCCCCTGCCCGTTTGAAATTGCACGTTCGGGTGGATTGCCGTACCCGTCTGGCGCACCGTCGCGATAGGCCTGAACCTGATCGGTCGGGAGAGCTGATATTCTATGCATGATTATCTCCTTTTCTGTCCCGAACATGCCTAGCTGTCCGCGGTCGAGCGACCCGTTTCCTGCGCAAAGGCGCTTGGTATGCTGACGGCTTGGGGATACGTCGCCGCCCGCAATTGAATCCGATTACTTTGCTGCCGAACCCGCTGGCGCCACACGCGCGACAAAACCACCCCTGTGGTTTGAAAGCTGTTCAGGATATGGCCCTGTACAGAGTCGAAATCAGGCCGCACACCCATGTCCAGACCAACCCTGCCCCCGCGTTTTCCAGCCACACCCGAACAGATCAACGTTCAAGTTGCTGTTTTTTACGCCCGTGTCCGGCAGGACAAAGTGCTGGGTCCTGTCTTTGCAAACCATGTCACCGACTGGCCCGCGCACGAGGAAAAGATAGCGGCCTTCTGGCGCAACGCCATTCTGTTCGAGCGCTGCTATGACGGAAACCCGCAGCGGGTTCATATCCAGCGGCCCGACGTCCAGCCCGAAATGTTTGCTCACTGGCTGAACCTGTTCGAAGAGGTCGCCACCCAAACGCTGTCACCGGAAACCGCCACCCCGTGGGTTGCGCTGGCACGGCGCATCGGTGTGGGGATGAAAGCGGGGGTGCAATCCGCGCGCCAACCGAAGGATGCACCACCCATCCTGCGATGAGCTCAGATCATGTCGGCTATGACATGTTAGCGGTAAATTGGGGGCTATCAGACTCTGTCAAATGGGTTTAATCAACATCAAACGACAGCTGCCGAATCTCCGCAAGCTGCGATGACAGACTACTAAACACCTAACATGTATCCGAGGCCAAATTGATGAGCGCTCAGAACACGACCCTTCAGGGACTTGGCTTTGCCTTTCTGGGCTTTGCCGTTTTTGCCAGCCATGACGCGCTGATCAAGGTATTGGGCGGCACATATTCGGTGCTGCAGATCATCTTCTTTGCCACCTTGTTTTCCTTTGTCCCGATGGCCGTCACAATCCTGACGGACCGGGCAACAGGCAACTTCGTGCCGCATCATCCGTGGCTGGTTTTGCTACGTTCGGCGTTGATGGTGACAGGCATGTCCTGCGCGTTCTATTCCTTTTCCGTTCTGCCGCTGGCCGAGGTCTACTCGCTGTTGTTCTCCTTCCCCTTGATCGTCACGGTATTGTCGATCCCGATCCTTGGCGAAGTGGTTCGCGCCCAGCGCTGGGCCGCTGTAGGCGTCGGGCTTATCGGCGTTCTGATAGTCTTGAGACCCGGTACAACCGATATCACGCTGGGCCACCTCGCCGCCCTGATGGCCGCCTTTTGCAGCGCCTTTGCATCCGTTCTGGTGCGTAAGATCGGGAATGAGGAACGCTCGGCCGTGCTGATCCTGTATCCAATGCTACTGGCCATCGTGGTGATGAGCCTTGCCCAGCCCGCTGTCTACCAGCCGCCCTCATTGCTGCATCTGGCGATGATGGCTTTGGTGGGCGTGTTTTCCGTCATCGCGCAACACCTGATCATTCTGGCCTACCGCGCAGCACCCGCCGGGGTTATTGCCCCCAGCCAGTACAGTCAGATCATATGGGCCACATTGTTCGGCATGATCTTCTTTGGCGAAAGACCGGATGTCTGGGTTGCGGTTGGCGCCAGCGTCATCATTGCGTCGGGTGTTTTTGTCGTCTGGCGCGAAACGCGCACAAACGCCTCGGCCAATACGCCAGTTCTGAGGGTACGCTCGCCACGGTCGGATACAGGTGCAACGCGGCCGGGGGAGTAACCCTCAGGAAAGCAAAAGCGGCGCGCTTTTTGCACGCCGCTTTGGCCATCGCTGAGTGACTTCAATTGTGTTGCAGACTTAGTAAACGACAACCGATCGGATGCTTTCACCCTTGTGCATCAGGTCAAAGCCTTGGTTGATATCGTCCAGACCCATGCTGTGGGTGATCATCGGGTCGATCTCGATCTTTCCTTCCATGTACCAGTCAACGATCTTGGGCACGTCGGTGCGACCACGGGCGCCGCCAAAAGCGGTACCGCGCCACGACCGGCCTGTGACCAGCTGGAAGGGGCGGGTTGAAATTTCGGCTCCGGCAGGTGCAACGCCGATGATGATCGATTCACCCCAACCCTTGTGCGCCGATTCCAGTGCTGTGCGCATCACCCCAACATTGCCGGTGGCATCGAATGTGTAATCCGCGCCGCCTTTGGTCAGGTCAACCAGATAGGGCACCAGGTCGCCCTCGACCTCAGCCGGGTTGACGAAATCGGTCATACCAAACCGGGTGGCCATTTCCACCTTGGACGGGTTCAGGTCAACGCCGACGATCTGGTCAGCTCCGGCCAGTCGCAGACCTTGGATCACGTTCAATCCGATACCGCCCAGACCAAAGACGATCGCGCGGCTGCCGATCTCTACCTTGGCGGTGTTGATCACCGCCCCGATGCCGGTTGTTACGCCACAGCCGATATAGCAAATCTTGTCGAAGGGCGCGTCCGGGCGCACCTTGGCCAGCGCGATTTCTGGCAGAACGGTGTGATTGGCAAAGGTCGAACACCCCATGTAATGCAGGATCGGATCGCCATCCAAGGTCGAAAAGCGCGAGGTGCCATCGGGCATCAGGCCCTGGCCCTGAGTTGTCCGGATTGCCTGACACAGGTTGGTCTTGGGGTGCAGACAGTATTCGCATTCCCGGCATTCCGGTGTGTATAGCGGGATCACATGATCACCCGGCTTCAGGCTGGTCACACCTGGGCCGACCTCGACCACAACACCTGCGCCCTCGTGCCCCAGAATGGCTGGAAACAGGCCTTCGGGGTCGGCACCCGACAGGGTGAATTCATCGGTGTGGCAAATGCCAGTTGCTTTGATCTCAACCAGAACCTCTCCGGCTTTGGGGCCTTCAAGGTTTACATCCATCACTTCCAAAGGTTTACCGGCCTGAACGGCAACGGCGGCGCGGGTACGCATAGTGCACTTCTCCCTGTCCATTTCCCCTGACACTGCGTGAATTACAGGGTGTTTTCAACTGCGCTTTCATGGCAGGCTGGCCAATTGTTTGTTATTGCAGAAACGACATAGCCAGAACGAGGAACGCCAATGTACCGTTTTATCCCGATCCTGATCCTTCTGGCGGCCTGCACCGAGACGCCCCCGCCCGAACAAACCTCAACCGCGTCCGAGGATGCCCCAGTTGATCTGGCTTTCTGCAAAGGCGAGGCTTTTGCGGCTTCGGTCGGCCAGCCCGTTTCGACAATTCAGGCCAATCTACCCGAACGATCCCGCGTGCTGGGCCCAAATGACATTGCAACGCAAGACTATCGCATCGACCGTCTGAATGTGTTCGTGAACGATGCGGGTGTCATTCAGCGACTGACCTGCGGATAAGGGCAAGACAGCGCAGACCGGACTGGCACCGCCATGTCGGCGGGCTGGTTTTGTTAGGGTCTATTTTCCGCGGTAGACCAGCAGATCCGGCAGATAATCGATCAGTCGGATCGCCCATGAAAACGGTGCTGGAAAATCGGTGCGGAAGCGACGACGACACATCGCCTTTACCACCCGGTCCGCAGCATCTTCGGGCGTCATCAACATCGGCATCTTGAAGTTATTCTTCTCGGTCAGACGAGTCTTGATAAACCCCGGATTGACGACGCGCACAGTCACACCCGTATCGGCCAAATCATGCCGCATCGTTTCCGCCAGCGAGATCAGCGCCGCCTTGCTGGACCCATATCCGATGGCAGCAGGCAAGCCGTGATAGCCTGCAAGCGAGCCAATCAGGGTTATTTCCCCCCGCCCCGCCTGAACAAACCCCGGAATCGTTTCACCCAGCACTCGCAACGCCCCGACAAAATTCACGTCGTTCATGGCCAGCGCTGCCTCGGTATCCCAATCCGCTGATCGCATCGGATCATACACCCCGGCGTTATAGACCAACCCATCCACGTCTCCGACATAGGCCACCGCACGGCGCACGGCGGTCAGATCGGTCACATCGAACGGTACTGCCCGCGCGTTGGGCAGACTATCGCAGATCTCGGTCAAACGTTCGGCATTGCGCGCCGACAAAACCAGATGAGCGCCCTGATCGCTTAGCTTTTCCGCCAATGCACGACCCAGGCCCTCGCTCGCGCCAATAATCCAATAGGTCTTTCCTGCAAAACTGCTCATGCGTGGGCCATCCGGGATACCGGGGACAGCAGTCCCGGGCATTGAGTTTATTTTATTTGAACCATGTTAATGGTCATACGGGCGCGGAATACAGCTGGATCACGTGGATGCGCATGAAAATCCGGCAAGACATCATAACCTAGAGCACTTGGGAAAATAATCTAACCTGATTGATCCAGCACCAGATCTGCTACGTATCCCTTTGTAAAAAGTCGCACAAAGAGGATCATATGTTCGACGAGACACGGGGCGTACGCAAAAAAATCGCGGTTGTAGGTGCAGGCATTTCAGGTCTTTCCGCAGCTTACTACTTATCAGAAGACCACGATATCACTCTATTCGAAGCTGAACCCAGGCTGGGCGGACATGCCCGCACAGTGATGGCTGGTAAAAACGGGGACCAGCCGGTGGATACCGGGTTCATCGTTTTCAACTATGCGACCTATCCCTATCTTACAAAGCTGTTCGAAGAACTGAACGTCCCGGTCACCAAAAGCGAGATGAGCTTTGGCGCTACAATCGATAACGGTCGCATTGAATACGGGCTGAATACGTTACGCACCCTGACAGCGCAAAAACGCAATCTGGTGCGACCCGCCTACTACAAGATGATCGCGGACATCCTGCGCTTTGGCAAAGAAGCGCCCGAGGCCGCCAAGGACGATGACACCACGATTGGCGAACTGGTTGATCAGCTCCGCCTCGGTCATTGGTTCCGCCACAACTACCTGATGCCCATGTGCGGCGCGATCTGGTCCACTCCGACCGAGTTCGTAGACCAGTTCCCTGCCCGCTCGCTGGTGCAGTTCTTCCGCAATCACGCACTGCTGGCCAGCGGCCGGGCCAATCAGCACCAATGGTGGACGGTCAAAGGCGGCAGTATCGAATATGTCCGCCGGGTCGATGCCGCCCTGCGCGCCCGGGGTTGCGATATCCGGTTGGCCAGCCCAGTTGAAAACGTTCGACGCGACGAAACTGGCGTGACGGTCACCAGTCAGGGACAGTCTGATCAGTTCGACGAGATCATTCTGGCCACTCATTCCGACCAATCACTGGCCATTCTGGGTGAAAACGCGACCGCCGACGAGGCCGCCGCGCTTGGCGCAATCCGGTATCAGCCGAACTCGGCCGTTTTGCATTGCGACCCGTCGCAGATGCCCAAACGGCGCGGGTGCTGGTCCAGTTGGACCTATCGGTCGCAGGGCGGAAACGTGAGTGTGACATATTGGATGAACCGCCTTCAGAACATCCCGGACAGCGATCCGCTGTTTGTGTCCCTGAACGCGACGTCGGAGATTCCCGCAGACAAAATATATGATCAGGTCGAATTCGCCCATCCGGTGTTCGACAAGGCGGCCCTGAAGGCACAAGGGCAAATCCGTGAAATGCAGGGACAAAACCGAACCTGGTTCGCCGGAGCTTATAACCGGCACGGGTTCCACGAAGACGGGATAGCCAGTGCGATGCACGTCGTCGACCGCTTGAATGGCGCCCCGCAAACCATTGGAGCTGACAATGGCATTCTTGAAAAAGATCCGGCCATCCCTGTTGCGGTCGAATAACCGAAGCTGGCGTACCGCGCTACTTGCGCTTGTGTTGCTGGCCCCGGGCGGGCTGGCGGCCTCAACGGTGACCGACGTATTGAACAATGCCCAATTGCGCGGCGATGCAACTTTTCGGTTTCTAGGCCTGCCGCTTTATGACGCCAAACTTTATACGCCTCAGGGCGCGCCCTTCAGCTGGAATCAGGATTTCGGTCTGCTACTGACCTATCGCAAGAATCTGAAGCAAAAGGCGCTGGTTGAATCGACGCTTGAAGAAATGGATCGGCAAGGCAACGGCGCGCCCGTTCAAAGCCAGTTGGAACAGTGCTTTCAGGCGGTCAGCAAAGGCGATACTTATCTTGCTGTGTCGCAGGGTCCTGACAAGGTCGGGTTCTGGCGAAACGGGACCAAGACCTGCACGCTATCCTATCCCGGCATCAAGCGCGCTTTCATGTCTATCTTTCTTGGCGACGACACGCGATCCGCAAGCTTTACGCGGCAATTGAAGGGGCAATGATGCTGTATCCCCGTGTCAGCCTGTATGCGCTGATGCTCGCAGCGGCGGGTATCCCGCTTTATATCCATTTGCCGCGATTTGCCGCAGTCAATCTGGGCATCAGCCTGGGGGTGATCGGAACCCTTCTGCTGGTGATCAGACTAGTGGACTTGGTGCAGGATCCGCTTATCGGCTGGGCCATTGACCGATGGCCGGGCGGACAGATTCTGTTTGCCTCTCTGGCCGCAATTGGTTTGGCGATTGGGTTTCCCTTGCTGTTTTCTCTACCAGAAGGCGCAAGTGTGACAGCCCTGATCGCCATACTCGTACTGTTGTTTTCGGCCTACAGCCTTGGAACCATCCTGCTTTATGGGCGCAGTGCGACGCTTGCCAAAAGCACCGACCCGAAAGAGCTGATGACGCTGGCCGCGTTCCGTGAGGGAGGACAACTCACTGGCGTTGTCATCGCCGCCAGTGCCCCGGCCCTGTTTTTTGCCCTTGGAGCGCAAGCGCAGGGGTATCCTGCATTTGGTATGTTTTTGGGGCTGCTCGCAATTTTGACCATGATCCTGACGCTGCCAATGTGGCGCCGCACTCCAATCACGGGACAAGGCCTGTCCTTCTCAGGCCTTGGTCAAGCCGGTGGGTTGCGGTTGTTGGCACTTGCGCTGGTCAACAGCCTGCCTGTGGCGATCACGTCTACGCTGTTTCTGTTCTTTGTCGAAGATCGGTTACAGCTGCCCGGCAAGGCGGGTCCGTTGCTCATCCTGTTTTTCCTCAGTGCCGGTGCCAGCGTTCCGCTCTGGGCAAAGCTCAGCAACCGAATTGGTCCGAAACGAACTCTGATGATCGCGATGCCCCTATCGATCGCAGGCTTCATCGGTGCAGCAACCTTATCGGCGGGAAACCTTACCGGGTTTGCCGTGATCTGCCTGGCATCGGGCGCGGCCCTTGGGGCCGATATGGTGGTGCTGCCCGCCATGTTCTCGGTCGTTCTGACCCGCGCAGGTCTGAATGCATCCGCCGCGTTTGGCATCTGGTCATTCGCAGGCAAGCTGGGCCTCGCTCTGGCTGCCTTTTTCACCCTGCCGCTGCTGGAGCGCAGCGGTTTCAATCCTGGTCAAACCAATTCCGCGCAGGCGCTGAATACACTCAACCTCGCCTACGCGGTCCTGCCCTGCATCCTGAAACTCGGAGCATTCGGTATGGTTTTGACACTGCCCACAGAGGTCACAAGCAAATGAACGCCATCGCCATCACCCTGTTGTCGCTTCTTGTCGCAATCATCGTAAGAAGCCGCCTGCTGAGCTTTCGCGCCCAATCGCCGTCGGATTACACTGGCACCGGGCCGGTGTTTTCACTGAGAGACAATCTGAACGGGGAAATCCTGTCCGAAGGCCTGATCTATGGTCCCAACGGTAAAATGTCGAACAGCTTCGTCGCGCGTATGGTTGGCGAATGGACGGGAAACTCAGGCACGCTGTCTGAGTATTTCACCTATTCGAACGGGAAACAGATGACGCGCAAGTGGTACCTGACCATGGGCACCGGCAACAGTTTCACCGCCACCGCAGACGATATCGTGGGCGAAGGAAAAGGCACCGTCTCCGGCTCGACTGTCAAACTCACGTACAAGATCATTTTACCCGAAGATGCTGGAGGGCACACGCTGGATGTCACTGACTGGATGTATCTGACCGAGAACGGAGCGATCATGAACCGCTCAGAGATGCGAAAGTTCGGCATCAAGGTTGCGGAACTGGTGGCCACCATGCGCCCGGCCCCAAGAACCAAACACGTTTATGTAAACGGCACGAATGGGTATGATTCCGCATCCGAGGGAAAGCCACTGCAATGATATCCTATCGGTCTTTTGTTGCCTTTGTCGCTGTCGCCGGCCTGGCTTTATTGGCCGCGTGCTCAAGCAAGCCGCGCGTGCCAAAAACCTTTCTGTCAGACCGGCAACTGAATCTTGAAGAGTTCTTCGAAGGCAAAACCGTCGCCTATGGTCAGTTTCAGGATATTCTAGGGAACGTTCCACGGCGCTTCACGGTAGATATCGACGGCACATGGGATGGCGAGACCCTGACGTTGGTGGAAGATTTCGTTTACGATGATGGCGCAACCGAACAACGCATCTGGACTCTGACCAAAACCGGCGATGACACCTGGACCGGGACGGCCCCCGGTGTGTTGGGAACCGCCAGCGGGATCGAACGCGGGGATACCTTTAACTGGAAATACAAAATCGACCTGCCCATCAAGGACGGCACCATGCGTGTAAAGTTCGACGACTGGATGTGGCTGTTGGAAGATGACCGCCTTCTTAATCGCGCCTATGTCTCACGCTTTGGGGTTCGGCTGGGTGAGGTCATCTTGTTCTTCGAAAAGAAGTAGCCCGTGGCACTCGACCAGCATCGCGAAATGCCGCCAAACTCCCTTGGCTCACTGCTAGATTTGGGCGTCTAGCCTGCGGACGTGGGCGGTTGTCATTTACGATCGGTCAGCAGATCGTTTTGCTTTTCCTTCAGAATGTTCTGGAACAGCATCTCGACCTCGGCCTTCTCAAGCGCTTGTTTGCCGTCCTCGAATACCGAATTGCCCTGAAGGGACTCGTCGGACGTTGAAACCCTGACGACCTTGTTGTCCATCAGGTAGCTCAAAAATGACTTCATCGGCATAGTCGACTCCAACAACAGTTAAGCTTCACGGCGCTGTCGCTGCGGACCTGATCCGAACCCCGAGGGAGAGTGGGCTCAAGGAATTTCGTGAGTGGTTCCTTTGGTCCGCAGCGACACGGCCCATGTAGGAGGAACGCCGCCTGTCGTAAGGGGGAAGAAATCGTGGTTTTGCGTCACTTTTTGACTGGCCAGTCAAAAAAAAGAGGAAAAGCTTACGTTTACGTCAACTACCTCAACAAAGAGACTGGTTTTTGCGACGTTACGTCAAATTCAGTTGCTGAAAAAAATTCGATGATCAGGAGCTTTCAATCAGCGAATCCCATGGAATTCGCCCGCACATAGCCCCTTGTTGAATTTCAAACTTACGGCATGAGCAGTCAATTCTCTAAAACCATGACCCGCGGAAACAGTCATGGAGATATAAAGGGCCGTGCATCTTCATTTAAGAATGAAAAAGGGCGCGCCACCACCAGCGCGCCCGATCCATGGGGAGAATTAAATTTCGCGCTTGAAACACAACATAAGCGCTAACTCGTTAATACATTCAACATGAAAGGTTTTGATGAGCTTATCAGTGACGCCGTTCACACAGCCTAAACGTTTTTAGAAGTTTGTTCTCTTGGAAGGTCGCCCAGATGCTTCTAACAAAAAGCATTCGAAAACCGCGATTGCGCTCAAAGTGTTGTCAGTTTTGCCTGTGTAGAGTCCCTGCAGCTCTCAAAGTCATTCAAAGCCAAGAGGCCCAGTCAGCCAAATTTCACCTGTCGATAAAAGACAGGCGAGTTTCTAACGGGGAGGTAGCGGTGCGACGCGCCGAACTCGTACCCCCTCATGGAAATCGCAAACCCATCTGGGCGCGTCGCAATTTTTTGATTAGACGCGACCCGTGTCCGGAATATGGCGGTTTTGTTAAACCTGCTCGGTGCGGGAGTTCTCCAATTTCGAACAAAACATTGGACAGCTATATTGGCGTCAACGGAACACTACCTGAATCATGGCCTGTCCAACGAAGCGCGTCAGGCGGTCAGACAATGTGTGCAGGAGAGCAATGAGAAAACCTGTCCAACGTTCGCCGCACCATCACAAATCCAAACACGGACACCCGTGAGGCAATGCAACTTGTCAAGGAAATGTCCGGCAGGGCAGGTGTTGTGAAGCTACACCTTGTCCTTGGTCGACCTCGTACGGATCGCCTGTTGAACGAACTGGAACGCTCAGCGGCGGCGCTGGATCTGAGAGCAGCCAGACCAGCAGATTGGAGGCAAGCACCGCTTGTTCCCCACCGTTTCCAAGCACGCGTTCTCCGTCACCCTAAAGGATTTTGTCGTTTCGAGGCGTCGGTGCGATAACATCCGGTTTGTGTGAAGTGCCGGAATCTCCCATGTGTTGTCCCGGACCTCGGCTCGAGTAGAACTATCTGTCGCGGTCCAAATCGCATGTCGCTAAGGTGTATTCAACTGGCGTTTGAGAACGTCAACCATCATCTCGGCTTGCGGGTTGTCGAGTCGACCGTGGCCCGGAAGAAACTCCTCGACGTTCCTTTTCGAATAGCGCCCGAACAGTGTTCCATCGCGAAGGATCAGGTCCCCGCGCGCAAAAGCAACGGCGCGATCGTGGCAGTAAATACATCTTTCCCTAAACAGATTGCCGGTTTCCTGTATGGTCGAAAAGTGCTGTAGAAGCACTTCTATTTCAGGCTCTGACAGCTTTCCGTGCCCGGTTGCCAGCAGATCAGAAACAGGCCGCTTTGACCCCTTACCCACAAGTTCTCCGACGGAGATCGTAAGATTTTCTGCAACAAATTCCCCGGCATGCGGAACGTGACAGCCCGCACAGTTTTGTTCGTAAACAAGATGCGGGTCGATACCTTGCGCGGCTGCGGGAAAGCAGAAGAACTGTAGACTTATTGCCCAAAAAAATATTGCGATATGTGTCATGTTCATTCTGATCCCAATCCGGGAGAAAGCGCAGTTGTACTCGCCCTATGCAGTCAGTAGTTTATTCAAATTCAAACGATATGGATTTGATCATCATCAATAGGCCTATAGGAAAAGAGTGCCACAAATGACCCCGAAGCACCTGCGCAATAATGCTGGTACAAAGACGGTGGATCACCAGGCCGCGTCAGGGCTGAACACCATCGGCCCAAGGAAAACACTCACAAGGACAGCCGCAACGATGCCAATCACGTCCAACGGGACCCCGGCGCGCAACATGTCCGTCCGGGTGACATAGGATGTGCCAAACACAATTGCATTTGGCGGGGTAGCAACAGGAAGCATGAACCCGACCGATGCGGCAAGAGCCACCGGAAGCAGGAAGCCTATGGGATCCCTGCCCAGAGCAACTGCCGCAGCGCTGGCGACCGGCAGGAAAACCGCAGCCATGGCGGTGTTACTAGCCAATTCGCCAACATAAACGATCAGTGCGGCTATCAGAAAGATCAGCAACAAGGTCGGCATCGAATGCAATGCCTCGGTCTGACCCCCAATCCAGCTTGCCAAACCAGATCGCTCCATTATTCCGGCCAACGCCAACCCGCCGCCAAACAACACAAGAACATCCCAGCGCAATGATGCCGCCATATCCCAATCGAGTAGCCTTTCACCCCGCCCTGCGGGCAAAAGGAATAGGGCCACTGCGGCTATCATAGCGATACCCGCATCGGTCAGGCTAAGCCCAGGGATCAACCAATCGACCACAGGGCGCATGATCCACGCCAACGCGGTAAGAACTGCAACCACCGCCGTTCGTCGCTCTGCGACCGACATGCCGGTGTCGGGAGGGTCAAAGGACATATGCGGCATATCAGCAGAGACGCCTGGTGTCACACACACCAAAACAAGCCAGGTGATGACCAGCAAGACTGCAGAAACAGGCAATCCAATAGCGGCCCATTGCGCAAATCCGATCTCGATCCCATACGTCGTTCCGACATAGGCCGCGAAAATTGCGTTTGGAGGGGTCCCGATCAAGGACCCCATGCCGCCGATGGTGGCAGAAAAGGCAACGCCCAGCATTAGGGCGGTCCCGAATTTTTCGTGTGATTTCTGCGATCCGGCAATTGCTGCCACGATCGGTGCGATGACCATAGCGGAGGCGGTGTTGCTGATCCAAAGACTTAGGAATGCGGTTGTCATCATTACCGCAGCCAAAATACCTCGCTGACTCTGGCCTGCAATGCCGAGCATTCTTTGAGCCAGCCTTTGATGCAGGCCCCATTTCTCGATTGCCTTGGCCAGCAGGAAACCCCCGAGAAACAGAATGATGATCGGGTGGCTGTAATAGGAAGCAACATTCGCAAACGGTATGAGGCCAAGAACCGGTGCAGCCGCAAGCGGCAGAAGCGCGGTTGCCGCCAAAGGTATGGGTTCAGTCAGCCACCACAACGCCATGAGGGCCGCAAGGCCAGCGGCCTGCCAAGCACTGGCGAGCATGCCTTCGGGTGGATCCAGTATGACAGGCCCAGCCAGGCACATCACGCCTATTGCAATCGCAAGCGTGCTTAGGTTCATCTTATCCACCAACAAGGATTTTCCAGCACCTGACGGGCCACTTACTCCCCCCTACCGAAGCGCGAAGCCAAGTATGGCGACATTTAAAGCAATGACCACAATCCAAATCGCCAGCGAAACTCGGCGGCGCAGGGAAATACGCCTGAATAGATCAGTCATAGTCAAACCTTTCCGAAAGAATGCGGTGCGAAGGAGTACCGCGCGCAATCAGGTGATCTTCAACGATGTCCATCATGATTGCAGGCCCACAAAGCACGAAAAGCCATTGCGAATACTGCTCTGGCGACAGGACGCGATCCAATAGCGCCCCATCTATTACTCCGGTCTCACCGTTCCAATCTTCTTTGGGCTCCGACAGGGTGAACACCACGTCTTCCGCGGCCAGTTCCTCGCGATAAACGATCTGACTTTCTTCACGGTTTCCATAGATAAGCTTGACGGGCCGAGGATCACTTGTCAGCCGGTTCTGGAAAAAGATGCTGAGCATTGGCGCTATTCCGACACCACCTGCGACAAGTACAATTCCGGCCTCTGTTCGATCATCCACCATAAGGCCGCCATGAGGACCATCCAGAAATGCGCGCGTATCTTGTTTAATGTGCTCAAGCGCGCTGGTAAGATCGCCAAGCTCTTTGATCACGAAGGATATCTCGGGTCCTGCCGCCGGCGCCGAGCTTATCGAAAAGGGGTTCTCATATACCGAAAACGCACTGTTCCCGATATTCAGCCACGCGAACTGGCCCGCCTGAAAGGCCAGCCCGTCGTGCCCGTCTGGTCTGAGCTTAAGCTCCCATTGTCTGGGTGTGAGCCTGCGCACCGATTCAACTATCCAAGGTTGGCGGTGCTGCCGCATCGGTTCAATCAGATACACAAATAGCAGCGACCCAACTGCGACTGCCGCCATAATGGACCAGATCGTTGTCAGGGCCAGCTGTGATCCGTAACGCCCCGCCGTGATCGTGTGATGCAGCAATAGGGCCGCAATCGCCAGAGCGATAGCTCCGTGCATCAAGCGCCATGCTTCGTAGCGGTAGTTCTGCTTTGTCCGTGCGATCGCTGACAGGACGAGAACAGGCAGAAGAAGATAGGCGATGATTCCGGTCACTAGCACCGACAAATCGGTTGTGAGCGTCAGTTGCCGGGTTCCGTCCCAAGGGCGCGGCCCACCAGAATTCGAGCCTTGGTAGAATAAGGGATGCAGCAACGCGAATACCAAAGCCACGCGTGCCATGACCTGATGCACTCGCATCGTTACATCCATACCAATACCGGCTGAAATAGATCTAAACCGCCCTGACAGGACGAACTCAACAAGAATGATGGAGTAGGCCACCATGCCCAGACCTGAGGCAATTTCCTGATGCCATGGGCGCGGCGGTCCGCCCAAGCTCCAGCTTAGCCCAAGTGGAAGCAAAAGGACCATCAGATAGGCCAATATGAGGAACAAGGCTCTCATTTCAGGAGAGTGTCCCAGTCACCGGAAACGTGAAGAACAGAGTTATTCCGCGGCATCACAAGTCACCTTAACTGGTTGTTCCCAAGCATTGGAAAAGGGGTCGCGCCGGTAGATATCGCGGGACGAAACCAACTGCCCAGTGATGTCCATGAAATTGCGCAGATACCGCACACTAAACGGGATGCATGGGGTTTCGATGTCCATGGTCTGACGCCCATTTGCCAGACGGTGAACTTGCTCCAATGGTGTATCAAGCACAAACGCAACCAAATCGCCCCAATCTTGCACGCGGATGCAGCCATGCGAAGGAGCGCGATCTGGCCGCTGGAACAACTCTGGGCAATTGGTGTCATGAAGGTAGCCACTCCGCCCGTCGCGTAGGTGCACCGCTGCCAGCCCCAGCGGATTGCTCTCACCTGGTGGCCAGATCCGATCCAGGTACTCTCCGCTTGCCACCATCGAAGGGGGCGGCCGCCACGAAGGGCGGAAGCGTACGATGGGCGTGTACGTCTCAAGCAATGGGGTCGGGTGCCACGGCGTTCCAAGGATAATCCGGCTACGCAAAACTGGACGGCCACGCTCGAGCGCGATCATTTCGTATGAAGGAATATGCACAAGGATAGCTTTACCCTCGCGCGGTATTTGGTAATCGATGTCGTATCGGTCGAGCACAGTCTGAAACCGGTTATCAAATTCGATGGGCTTGGCCAATAAAACGCCGACAAACAAGCAACAGAAAAACACTGTGCAGGTGAGGGTCAACTGTAGGTTTTTAGCGTTGGTCTTATTCATGCCTGAGTGCCTCAGTGGGATCCATTCTGGCCGCGCGCCGGGCAGGAAAACAGCCGAAAACCACGCCAACAGCTGCCGAGACCCCAAAAGCGATCAGGATGATCCCCGGGGTCCGAGGTAAAGGGGACGGACAGAATTCGTGCACCGAAATAGGCCAGAACCAGTCCCGAAAAGACCCCGATCAAACCACCAATGAGCGACAGGACAATGGCTTCGACCAGAAACTGCAGCAAAACCTGCCCGGACTTTGCGCCGATCGCCAGCCGAATGCCGATCTCACGGGTTCGTTTGGTGACTGAGACCAACATAATTGATCAGCCCCACTTGAGTGGTCCAGTTTGATTGTTAGTGCATGACCGGCCTTTGGTCTATCGGCAAATACGGCAAGACACTCGAGTTCATGCTATCCAGGCGCCGAAACAAGGCTGCCGCAACGAAGTTTTTCGCCCGCGCGCTCGAGACGAACGGGTTGCCGCTCAGAATTGCGATCAACAAAAGCGGAGCGAATATGACTAGGATCAAGGCGATCAACAAGATGCTAAAGAGGTGTTCTAGAAAGCTTCGAGGGTTGTTGACGTGGTCAATCATAGGGTTCCTATTGCGGATCAGGCGATGGGCCGTTGCAAGAACCAACGGCTGTGTTCTGACGGCCCACGATCCGGTCCGTTTTCTAGCTTGCCGAACTGTACAAACCTCCAGCGGAAATAAATCTCGCGTGCCTTGGGATCGGAGGTGTCGAGCCAGACGCTGTGACAACCCCTCGCTACGGCCAAGGTAGAAGCGCGGTCGAACAACGCGCGTGCCAACCCCTGACGCCGGAAAGGCGGGGCCACCCACAAGACTTTGAGCAACAACCAACCATAAGATGTTGTGCCCAGAAGCCCGCCCTTCAGGGTGCCATCCTTTTGGCAGACCAAATGAATTGTGCTGTTAACTCCTTGCGGTCGTTGGCAACGCAGTTCGTCCAGCAAGTATTGTTCCAACGCCAGCGCCAGTTGGTCTTCACAGGCTTCATCAATCAACCAAGCCATTTGGAATAGTCGCTGACCAAAAGATGCGTCGGCGCAACATCCTCCTCAACCTCGGCAAAACGGCCGATGGGTTCACGAAAGATGTTGTCGGTCTCGTCGTCATTGATGGTTGAGACCTCACCGATCAACACATCCCCTCCTTCGCCCCAGAACGCGTGCCAATCACCAGGACGCAGGGTAACGCTTTCCCCGGGCGCCAGGCGCAGCTTCTCGCCCGGTTGGTAATGATGTCGGATGCCGTCCAGCCAGACCTCACCGCCGCGATCCTCTGCAAAACCACCCGCGTCGTCTGAGCCAAAAAGCTCAACAATCAGAGTTGCGCCACCGCGGTTGATGATATCCTCAGCTTTCAGAACATGCGTGTGCATTGGCGACAGCTGGTCCCGCCTCGAAATCAACAGTTTCTCGGCGTAACACATGCCGCCGCCCTTGGCTAAATCACTCTGCAGCCCGTTGCGCAGAGTGAATAGGAACAGGCCCATCCTTTCAAAATCACCGTCACCGTAATCAGTGATGTCCCAACCGCAACGTGCGTCAATCACATGACGCGCAGCACTTTCACGAGCCTTGAATTCCTCTGGACTCCAATAGGCGAAGGCCGGCAAAGCAAAGCCATGAGAGCAAATGAACTCAGCTGCTTGGTCCATGATCTCATTGATGCGCGAACGTTTCATGCTGACACTTTTTGGGTCTTGAGGATTTCGATCACCATGGCTGCGGTCCATGTAAAATCTCCACCACCACAGGGCTCGCCGCTGTTTGGGTCATAGTATTCTGCAAAGCCACTTTTCTCGATGAGGCGCAAACTGTCAGCCAGGATACGCTGCGCCATGGCCCCCTGCCCTGACCGAATCAGGCCTTCAGCAATCAAATAATTCACGATTAGCCATGTCGGTCCGCGCCAGTAGCGCAGGCTGTCAAAAGCGCCATCTGCCGGGTCATGACTGGGCACCAGATAGCCGCATCGCTCAGCCAACAAAGCGATCCTCCGTGCGAGCGCATCAGCTCGAGCATGAGGGACATGGGCAATTGCCGCGAGCAACCCACCAATCGAAGGTGTGTCTTGCAGATGACCTGCGGCGCGGTTGTAACACGTATATTGCCCCAGAGCAGGGTTCCACAGGCTTTCCAGCGCCGAGCGGCCATTGGCGGCCATCTTACGCGCCTCGGAAGCCATCGAAGATTCGCCTAAGAACTCAGCTAATTCCGCGACATCATCGCAAGACCGTATCAGGATGCCGTTAAAGCCCGGATCAACGAGGCAAAAGGGTGAGGCATCGTGGAGCTTCGCATTATCCCACCCAAGCCCTCGGAAGTACTCGACCAGCCAGATATAGCACTTGTATTGCTCGTCCGACGGGCGGTGATCTGGGTTGGCGTGTGTCGTATCGCGCCGAGTGAATGGCGCGACACCCTCGATCGGCACGGCGTCCAACCCTTCATCCCAATCCACCGAGTTGTCTCTGCCAGACTCCCACGGGTGAATGATTGCGACCAGTCCCGTGCTTTTGGGATCGCGATCGCGGTAGAACCATCTGTGCCATGCATGGACCTGGGGCAGGAGCCTGGCAAGACGCTCGCGTGCGACTGCTTTGTCTTCAGTCCGATCATACAACTTGCGCAGCGCGAAACCCGCAACCGCTGGCTGGGTGATTCCAGTCGTGGGCACTACTCGCCTTGTTTGCCAGACGTTAGGACCTGGGAAATATCCATCATCTGGTTCGTGGAAAATGATATGTGGCACCATACCATCGTCCCATTGATGGGCCATAAGAGTCTCGACCTCGACCCAGGCCCGATCCATGTCGAAATGCGAAAAGCCAAGCGCGGACAAAGCACTGTCCCAGTTCCATTGGAAAGGATAGAGGCCATGGGTAGGAACGGTGTAGGTGCCCCTATCATTTCCTTCCATGACGCCTCGGGCCTGGTCGATCAGAGCTTGGCTCATCCTGTTTCTCCCTTAAGCGACGGCCAGAGTGGTTTCGGGGTCAAACCAACGCCCCCGTCCCTCTTGCGGTGCCAGGGTAAGTACGTCACCAGGTTTCACGCTGAGCTCACTGTCCAGGACTGCGCGGAACTGGTGTCCGTCTACATCGCAAGTCACCAGCAAATGTGCGCCCAAAGGCTCAACAACCTTGGCTCGTGCTCCAAACCCCTGATCCGCAATGCTCAAATCTTCCGGGCGAATAGCCCATTTCAGATCCTTGCCATTTGCAGGACCGTCAAGGTTCTGCCCGGCAACTGTCCAGCGACCAGAGCCCGCAGCTTCAGCGGGAAGGAAATTCATAGGCGGATTGCCGATGAAACTGGCCACAAACTCGGCCGCTGGATCCCTGTACACCTCGATGGGCGAGGCTGCCTGAACAATTTTGCCCTGATGCATAACGCTGATCCGGTCGGCCATGGACATAGCTTCGACCTGATCGTGGGTCACATAGATGGCGGTAGTCTTGCTTTCTGCCAGAACACCCTTCAGCTCGGCCCGCATCTCCATCCGCAACAATGCGTCAAGGTTCGATAACGGTTCATCCATCAGGATCACGTCCGGCTCCATTGCCAATGCACGGGCAACAGCGACCCGTTGACGTTGACCGCCTGACAATTCTCCCGAATAGCGCTTCAGAAGCTGCTCAATATGCATTAACCCTGCGGTGCGTTCGACCCGGCGTTTGACCTCATCATCCGGCAGTTTTTGCATCCGCAAACCAAAGCCGATGTTTTCAAACACTGTCAGGTGCGGAAACACCGCATAGTTCTGGAACACCATCGAGATGCCGCGATCCTTGGGTGACAGGTGATCCACCCGGCGGCCTCCGATCCAGATTTCGCCGGTCGTTGCTGTCTCAAGCCCTGCGATGATGCGCAGAAGCGTGGATTTACCGCAGCCCGATGCCCCCAGAAGGACCATGAATTCCTGATCTGCGATGGTCAGGTTAATGTCGTGCAGAGCCTGATAAGACCCAAAATTCTTGGCAACGTTTTTGATCTGTATTTCAGCCATAACAGTTTCCTTTCAGCCACCGTTCAGCGGTTGGCAATGCCCCACATGGCAAAGAGGTATTTGCGCACAGCGAAGATAAAGATCAGCGCAGGCACCACGAGGATGAAGCCGCCCGCAAATTTCAGGTGCAAAGGGGCCTCGCCCAGGGTTTGCAACAGGAATGCGGGCAACGTGCGGTTCTCGATGGTCAGCACGGCGGCCGCGAACACCTCGTTCCACGAAATGACGAAGGCGAAGATCGCCGAGGCCGTGATCCCAGGCAGTACCAGAGGCAAGATCACTTTGGTGAAGGCGGTCAGCCGTGTGCAGCCCAGCGTCCACGCTGCTTCCTCAAGCTCCAGCGGGATACCAGAGAAGAGCGAAAAGGTGATGAGCACCGCGAATGGGATCGCCAGGGTCGTGTGGACCAGCGCCAGACCGAAGGCCGTGTCATCCAGACCTGTGCGGATAAAGAGAACCGCAAGGGGTAGTGCCAGCAAGGGCAGCGGAAAGGCCCGGGTCAGCAGGATCAGCAGCCGGAACAGCTCTTTCCCACGGAAGTCGAACCGCGATAGGGCGTAGCCCGCGGGCGCTCCGATGGCGATGGACATCACCATCGTCATCAAAGCCACCACAACCGAGTTCCACAGCGCCCTCAGCATCCCCTGGAACCCCATAAAGAATTCCAGGGATCCCATATTGAACTCCGGGATGAAGCTCTTGGGGAAACTGTTCACCGTATCCGGTGAGGACATTGTGTTCACGAACAGCAGGTAAAGCGGTATGATCACCCAGGCACACAACAAGATCACTCCTGCTCGGTAGAGCCCCCTACCCGCCTTGCGGGTGTCAGGGGCTACAACGTCTGCTACAGCCGTCATATCGTAGCTCCTTTCGGGACGCGCAGAGCGCGCATGATGATCAGAGTGAAGACGATCGAGATAATCAGAACGATGATCGCCAGCGCTGCTGCTGCCCCACCATTTTGCAGGTCAAACTGATAGGCGTAAATTTCGCCCATTAGTACCGGGAAGATCGTGCCTCCAAGAGCAGCAACCACGGCGAAGACCTCGAAGGCCAGGATGACGCGCAGGACCAGGGCCGTTTGCAGCGACGGGCGCAAAAGCGGCAGGGTGATCCGGGTGAACTGTTTCCAGCGCGAGGCCCCAAACACATCCGCAGCCTCGTAGTATTCCTTGGGGATCAGGCCGATGCCCGCCACAAGGATCACAAGCATTATCGCTGTAGCGCGCCAAATCTCGGCCAACATGATCGCCAGGAACACAATCCAGGGAGTTTGATAGCTCAGCAAACTTACAGGTTGGTCGGTGACACCAAGCCCGACCATCATCGAGTTCAGAAAACCCGACTGCTCGAAGATCGCCAGCCAGATGATACCGGCTGCTAGATCAGAGATACCCAGCGGAATGGTCCAAATATACAGAACCAGATCGCGGCCCTTTTGCATCTTCGTGACCATCGTGGCCATCAGAAGTGACAGCGCCAACTGAATCGGCACCACGGCCGCGGCCAGAAGAAAGGTGTTCTTCATAGAAATCGGGAACTTCCAGTAGCTCACAACTTCGCGAAAGTTATCCAGTGAAAAGCCGTTCCCTGTTCCAAAAGCCTGCTGCGCAACCAGCGCAAACGGGTAGAGGAAAAACAGGCAGAGAAATAGCGTCACCGGGAGGATCAGAAAGTAAGGCAATAGCCGCGCTTCCATCGGACCGCTCCTTTGAGTTGGGATTTTGCTGGGGAACCGGGCCACCGCTTCGGTAGCCCGGCAGTCAGGGAAGGTCTTACTCGACCGGGCAAGCACCTTCCGAAGGTGCATCTGGTGCCCAGCAAGGCGCGCCAGTTTCGTTCATGATCTTTTCCAGCTGTTTCTTTTGATCTTCCAGAACCTGCTCAATAGGCTGACCAGCCAAAACAATGCGTTCGAACGAATCTACGTAAACACGATTGAAATCCCCACCCATGCTACCCAGACCTGCAGGCAGCAGGCCAGGATTAGCATCTGGTGATCCGCTCATCGTGGCAACCGCTTCACCGGCGGCTTTGACCGAAGGCGGCAGATCGTCTGGCAGTTCGACTTCAACCACAGGGAAGAAGTTTGTGGCTTTAAGGGTCGCGATCTGCGTTTCGGGTTGCATCAGATAAGTCAGCAATGCTTTGGCACCTTCAGCATCTGGCGCGGTCCGCGGTATGGCAACACCTGCCAGAACAGGCATGAAGCCGCGGCCGGTCGGACCAGCAGGCGCTGGGAAGGCGACGAAATCGTCGGGGCGCTCATTAAACGCCTGCGCAAGACGCGAGGTGTGGTCAAAGACAATCCAGGCATCGCCGTTCAACAGCTGCTCTTGCATGAATGAGAAGTTGGTCGATGCGGGGTTCGTATGGCTCCAAAGCTCTTTGAACTTCTCCCATGCAGTCACGGCCTCGGGCGATGCAAATGTCCGCACAACACCGTCAGTGTAGGACGGGTAGAGGTAGCCCTGGAAGAAGCGGTGTTTCAGGCCCTTGGGACCTGCAGGAAAGCCGAATTTCTTCTGTCCAGTTGCTTCTTCCACATTCGCCGCCCACGCGATCAACTGGTCATACGTCAGTGCATTGATGTCCGCGCCTTCAGGCAGGTACTGCAGCGCTTCAGTGTTGGCGGCCATGATGTAGCTCGCTTGCATCCACGGCATGTAGTGCAGGCTGTCAGTTCCCAATTTGGCCAGATCATTGAAAGTGTCTGAGGCCGACATGACGCCAAGATCACTGAGATCCATTAGGTCATCAGGGTTCATCGCCGAGAAGTTGCCGTGCAAAGAACCCAGCAAGTCAATACTGCCCGAGCCCGCTTGTAGTTCAGCTTGCAAACGGGTCAGCCAAGGGCCATCTTCGTTCGGCTGGTAATCCACTCCGCCATCGAAGCCACCAAGAACCTCGGTCCGCATAGCCTGCGCTTCTTCGGCAGGCCGGGCCTGGGTTGACCAGAACAGAGTTTCAGCTTGGACGGCGACAGCGCCGACAAGCATGGCCACACCGGACACGGCTCCCGCTAGCTTCGAATGAATAGACATGTTTTCCTCCCTATGTCTGAGGCTGACAAAGAAACAGGCAACCTCTCTCCCTCGCCGACACCTTTGGGTCAGTCCGCGGGCGAATGCAGTTAATATGATATATCGTTGTATCTTGAGTCAAGTATGTTGCCGTCAAGTATTCGCCATAATTTGCTTGTCATTTGCAAAATCACTTGCGATCTTATGCAAACGTTATACCTCAACAGTGACCCATGACGAAAAAACCCACCTTATCCAGCGTTGCCAAAGAAGCGGGCGTGTCGGTTCCAACCGTCAGCCAAGTTATGCGTGACACCGGCCGAATTTCAGAGAAGACACGTCAGAAAGTCCTGAGCGCAGCCAAGCGTCTGCGCTACGTCCCAAATCAAGCAGCGGCCACAATGCGTTCGGGTGACAATCGCGAAATCGGTTTCATCATTAACAAATTGGCTAATCCGTTTAACGCAGAAGTTGTCAGTGGCGCCGTCGACTTGCTCGAGACCGAAGGTTTCATGGTATCAATCCTCGATGCACAAGGAGATCTTCAGCGCCAGGACCGCCTTCTGGAAGCTTGCATCAGATTCGGTCGCCGTGGTTTGATCTGGGTTCCGGCACTCGACACAAGCGAAGTATCTATGGAGCTCCTGAATGCTCACGGTGTTCCCGCCGTGACATTCATGCGAAAAGTGTCACTGTCTCTTGACCATGTCGGTATACTCAACACCGAAGCTCTCGCACAAGCCACGCAGCACCTGATTGACTTGGGGCACAGGCACATCGCGTATTTGGGCGGCACCGAGCAATCGTCCGTTCGTGAGGAACGCATTGCTGGCTATCTTGACACTCTAAAGCAACTGGGTGCCGCGCAGCCAATTGTCTGGCCATGCGATGAAAACAAGCGCGCCGGTGTTGATGCCATTGCGGCACTCCGCCATCAACACCCCGAGGTGACGGGCGTTGTATGCAACGGAGACGTTGTGGCGCTTGGCGCATGCTTCGGCTTGATCCAGTCCGGTTTGAAACCAGGGCATGATTTTTCGGTAGTGGGTTTCGATGACATTGAAGATGCCGCCGTTTCAACTCCTGGCCTGACAACCTTGGCAGTTAACCCTAAGAAGTTGGGCGCAAGACTGGCCGAGATCCTTCTGGACCGAATGCGAACACCAGATCTCCCGATTCGACATGTTGAGTATTCTGCGACCCTGAAAGTTCGGGGAACATCAGGAGTCGCGCCTGATCACTAAGTCGTTCCGGCTCAGAAATTGCCCATGTCTCTGGTCACAACAAATCTCTGATCTTTGCGTGTCTAGAACAAAGAGCTATTTTGCTTTTTGGCAAGTTGGAAACTTGGAAACTTGGAAACTTGGAAACTTGGAAACTAAACATCGTTTGCCCCAAAAACATCGAACAGCGTTATGTCGGATGGAAACAAGAAAAAACACTCGAGAAAGGTTGGCCTAAGGGTAACAACCCTTGCAGACCGCCTCTGTCGCAAGGTTTTAGGGCGGTCAAATGAATTTGTGATTACTTCAGGTTCAGATTACCAACCTGGAGAATTGACAAAACGCACAGATTCCATGCGACAATTGGCCCTTGCGGATCATGTGCGCTACTTCGATGCCTGCCAGATCCGCCGCCGCAGCGAAGGCCTTGAACCCCAGCATTGGCCGAGTGCGCCTCTTGATGAAACGGTGGTCCTGTTCGACGATGTTATTCAGGTATTTCCTGCTCACCATCTCTATTGGTATCGGGCAATCGAAGCTCTTCAGCATTTGTTGATCGCTTCGAGGCCCGCGGTGTCGGCGCCGCTCTTGTCGATCACACGCTTCCTCGGCAAACTATTGGTTTCAAACATCCGGGCGAAAGACTTCGTGGCGGCCAGTTTG
Organism: uncultured Ruegeria sp.; assembly: GCF_947489545.1. NCBI lineage: Bacteria > Pseudomonadati > Pseudomonadota > Alphaproteobacteria > Rhodobacterales > Roseobacteraceae > Ruegeria > uncultured Ruegeria sp. Next base: position 280,329 of record NZ_CANLDZ010000004.1, read on the forward strand.
TTTCGGCGTTGGGAGAGCATGAAATCAAGTGTCCTGCCATAGTTCTCGACTGCTCGATAGAGATAGACCCGCGCCCCTTTCACTCGGATGTAAGTTTCATCCATTCTCCGGGAGCGATCGCATGGTCGTTTGCGGCGGCGCGCTGCTTCTGCAATCGCGCCGGAATACCGTATGACCCATCGGTTCAGTGTGGTGCGATCAACAGAGACGCCTCGATCATGCATGATTTCTTCCCGATCCCGGTATGACACTCCGTATCGGACATAGAAGAACACTGAGACCGAGGAAACGCCCTTCGGATACTGAGCACCTTTGAAAGAGATCATGAACTGGCTTTCGACTTGATAATTCCAAAAGTCACCCACCCGCTGATGGCGCGAGCGCTAATGGTCAAATGTTTGCAACAGATCCAGCTCAGAGGTATTCTGATCGAGTTCTCGAGTTCACTGTACTCCGCAACAAAATATCGGCCGCTCTGCCTGGTCTCAAATAATTTGTAGCAGACGATAGCGGGATCTCAGACTTGATGGCGACTGTGCGCAACGCTCTGAGCCGCAAAACGGACGCTAAAGTACTCAGCGAATTACTGTATGAAATATCTGTGGAAATCTCGGGGATTACGCAAACCAATACATTAGACTTGAGGGACAATGACACTGAAAGTGAGGGGCACAAAGAGGACTCTTTGAGTCCGGGAGTTAAAGAAGAACAACTTTCTCAGATTCAGGTCTTTGCTGGTCAGATGGGAGGTAGTTTTCCACGTTTATGCTCTGAACTTCGCTTTGGACGGGATCAGGTTTTACCCTTCGCAGACAACATGTTTCCGGCTCCAATTTCCTGCATGTGGTGAGCGGCTTGATAGACGCGCGAAGCTATAGGAGGGCAGGGAGCCTAAACGATCACTATCTCCGTTCGCAAGGCGTTATTTTCAGCTTAAGGGGGAAAGCTGACCGTCGCCGCATATGCGCCCTGACCCTGAACCCTCCAGCGAAGCTGACATTCAAAAAAACATCGCAGTTCATATATTAAACCCAAGTTATGCCAGATAGCGTCAAACCGACATTGAAGGTTGGGGTCAGGTAGAATTGCGTGATACAGCTTAAGCAAACACCTCACCGCCTGAACGGAATACATTGAGCCAGTCAGTAAACTCTTCATTCTCACGAGGCTTGAATTCAGCCCCCAGGGGCGCTCGCCAGCCGAGAGTGGCGATGTGGGAAAAGATCTCGGCGTAGTTCAGTTCGCCACGATCTGGTGCGCCTCGGTCAGGAACCGACGCAAATTGGATGTGGCCGATCAGCGGCAGCAACTCACTCAGGCGTGTCATGATATCGCCTTCGGTCCGGCCGACATGGTAGCAGTCGAACATCAGACGCAGGTTGGGCGCTCCGACGGTTTCAATGATCGCACGCGCCTGGTCAGTGGTCTGCAGGAAGTATCCCGGGGCATCATGTCTGTTCAGAGGTTCGATCAGGATCGTGCGATCTGTCTGGGATGTCGCATATTTCAGGTTCTCCTCAAACGTAGTGCGCGCCTTTGGACCAGTTCCAAAACCAGCCATGACGTGAATTGCACCTGCGTCCACCGCATCGGCGTAGCGAACTGCCTGATCAATGGCGGCACGCGCCTCGACCTCGCGGCCTGTCAACGCCGCAAGGCCGTTTTCACCCGGATTGCCGCGGATTGTGTTTAGGCCCAGCATCGGCAGGCCGGTTTGGTCGAGCGCCGCCTTCACCTGTTCTGCGGGGGTCTCGTAAGGCCAATGGCATTCCACCGCGTCAAACCCGGCGGCCTTCGCCGCGCGAATGGCGTCCGGCAAAGGCCGGTCGACCCAAAGAAATCCCAGATTGGCCGAAAACGCGGTCATACATCCCACTCCACATCAAACTTGGTCACAACTTGCGAAATCTGCTCGGACGACAGCGCGCGCGCCGGAAGTCCACGCATCATCAGCGCAAGACGCGCCGTCGCCTCAAGTTCTTCGATCGCGTTGCAGGCCGCCTCGACCGATTTTCCCGCGACCACTGGGCCGTGGTTGGCAAGCATCACGGCCGCACGCTTTCCGGCTAGACCACGGACCGCCTCGCCCATCCCAGGATCGCCCGGGACGAAGAACGGCAAAAGCTTGACGCGCCCCAGCTGCATGACCGCATAGGGTGTGAGCGGCGGCAGGAAGCTGTCTTCATCGGCGTCCGGTAAAAGCGACAGCGCAACGGAATGGCAGGAATGCAAATGAACAACTGCCCCGGCAGTGTTGCGTGTGTCGTAGAACGCTGTGTGAAGCGGCATTTCCTTGGTGGGGGGGGCGCCATCTATCAGGCGACCATTGGCATCGAACCGGCTGAGACGCTCAGGATCAAGCCGACCAAAGCTCGTGCCTGTTGGCGACACCAGAAGGCCGCCGTCCTCAGTGCGCGATGAGATGTTCCCGGTGGAGCCGTGCGTGAGACCACGGTCAAACAGCGACGCCGCCAGCCGACACATTTCGTCGCGTAGCTTGGTATCGCTCATGGTCCAAGAACTCCTGCGGCTTTACTAAAGAAATCCTCTGTGCCGAAATTCCCGGATTTGAGGGCAAAGACAAGATTGGGGGCCGCACGCAAGGCCGGTACGCCTGGGTCGATCTCTGGCCCAATGGTCAGGTCTTCAATCTGCAGCGCTTCGACGACGGAACCCGAAGTTTCTCCGCCCGCAACAATGATCCGAGTCACCCCCGCCGCGACAGCGCACTGCGCCAGATCAGCGAAGAAGTTTTCGATCGCATTCGCCGCTTCTTCGCGGCCAAAACGGTCCTGGACCGCCCGGACCACGTCTGGGTCAGAAGAGCTATATAAAAGCGGAAGACTGCCCGCGCCCAGCGCCCATTCCAGCATGCCAGCGGGTGTGATGCGGGCTTCGATTACATCTTCGGCCAGAATTTCACGGGCCGGGTGAGATGTGACATGTCGGGCCACCTGCGCGCGCGTCGCCTTTGAACAAGACCCCGACAGCACAAGCAGGGGACCCGTCTGGCCCTGCCAATCTGGCGTGCAGGGTGAACAGCCGAAGTTCCGAGGCAGACCAAGGGCGACACCTGACCCACCAGTGATGAGCTTGAGGTCTTGCGCGGCGGCTCCGATTTCCATCAGGTCTTCGTCGCGGATCGCATCGACAACAATGTGCCGTTTGCCCGCTGCGTGTTCCGCGTCAAGCGCGCCCTTGATAGCGCCAGCACCGTCGAAGACGACCTGCGCGGGCACATGCCCAACCGGGAACGTGCTTTGCATTGCCAACCAACGGCGCAGGTCGGCGTCGGTCATCGGCGTCAGCGGGTGATTTTCCATGCCCGATTCATTCAGAAGTCGGTCGTTCACAAACAGACAGCCCTGAAACACCGACCGCCCCGTGCCGGGAAAGGCAGGACAGACAATGACGCGATCCGCCCCAAGTGCCTCGGCTAGCGCGTCGGCCACAGGTCCGATATTCCCTGCTGGCGTTGAATCGAAAGTCGAGCAGTATTTAAAGAAGAATTGCGAGCAGCCCTGCGCGCGCAGCCATTTAAGCGCCCTGAGCGACTGTGCCACTGCCTCTACCGGATCGATCGAACGGGACTTCAGAGACACAACGCCCGCTTCCACACCGGCATCGGCATCGCGGGACGGGATGCCGGAATATTGCACCACGCGCATGCCCTGCTTTGCGAGTGTGTTGGCAAGGTCACTGGACCCGGTAAAATCGTCGCCTATGCATCCAAGCTTCATGATTCTGTCCCTGGCAGGGTGAGGTCGGCTTGCGCAGCGTAGACCTTGGCGACCGCTGCGTCGTCTTCGCCGCCCAACCCCATTTCTACGGCCTCTCTATAACGCGCAAGTGCCGTTTCAGTGATGGGGGCATCAAAGCCCGCTGCCTGCGCTGCCTCCAGCACAATGCCCAGATCCTTCGGCCAGATGTTCACCTGGCTGTGCGGTGTGTAGTCGCCCGATATGACATGTGGCGCGCGATTTTCCAGCATCCAAGACGTCCCAGCGCATTTGCTGATCACCTCTAGGACGGTGTTTGGATCAATCCCCTGGGTCATGCCAAAGGTCACCGCCTCGGCCATGGTGGCGATGTGCACACCCGCAAGTAACTGATTTACGGCCTTCATCGCCGACCCGGCGCCTGCTGTGTCACCCAGCCTAAATACGGTCTCTGCGGTTGCCTCCAAAATGGGCTCGGCTGCCGCAAAGGCGGATGCAGACCCAGAGGCCATGATGCCAAGCTGACCTATCGCGGCCTTGACCGAGCCACCCGATATCGGCGCATCGAGGTAGTGGATGCCCCGTTCTGCGCAGCGTCGCTCCATCTCTTTGGCGAATTCTGGCGGCACTGTTGCACAGGCCTTCACCACCGCGCCCTGGTGCAAATGCGCAACCGCACCATCGTCGCCGAATAAGACATGCTCGACCTGCGCCGCATTCAGGACAACCACGACGACCGCATCAAGCGACGATGCAACTTCGGCAAAGGTGCCAGTCGTGCCACCCTCTTCGACGAAGCGCGCGACCCGGTCGGGGACCAAATCGAAACCATGCACATTCATTCCTGCCTGCAGGCAAGACTGCGCCATGCCGTACCCCATGGAACCAAGCCCGAAGACGGCGATGTTCATGCTCATGATGCGCTCCTTTCGCGGTCTTTCAGAATGTGGACGGCGTCGCGTCGACTGCTCTCCACTCGGTAAACTTTGTCCGAAGACGTGATGAACATCGTCTGGCCGGCCGCGCCGCCAAAACAGATGTTTGATGTCTGCTGTGGCAGGACAATTTTTCCGATCAAAGCCCCTTCCGGCGATAAGCAGTGAATGCCGTCCAGCGCCGAAGTCCAGACATACCCTTCGTGATCCACTCGGAACCCATCCGGCACGCCGGGGGCAACAACGGCAAAGACACGAGGGTTAGAGAGCGTCATCCCGTTTACATCGAAAATCCGAATATGATGCGGCAGGTCGTAATCGATGCCGGGAAAGCTCGCCCCCCGGATCGCACCGGAATCGGCGACATAAAGGCGGCTTTCATCGGGGGAGAACGCCAAGCCGTTGGGTTTGTCGAAATCCGTCGCCACCGCATGCAGTGCCCCGTCCGGCTTGGTGCAGAAGACGTAGCAACCTGCAAGTTCGCTCTCTGCTGGGTAGCCTTCGACATCGGAATTGATGCCGTAGGGCGGATCGGTAAACCAGACACTGCCATCCGACCGCACGACTACATCGTTGGGTGAGTTGAGCCGTTTGCCATTGAAACTGTCCGCAATGACCTCAACTGCGTCGGCGTCATGGGGGTCAAGTCTGCGGATCACCCTGCGCCCGCCATGTTCGCAGGACACTATCCGGCCTTCGCCATCCAGCGTATTGCCATTGGCAAATTCGCTTTTTGCCAGCGCGACTGATGCGCCTGCCTTTTCCGTCCAGCGCATCATCCGTTTGTTTGGAATGTCGTTGAAGTAAAGCGCGTCGTCCAGCCAGACCGGACCTTCCGTCCAGATACAGCCATCGGCGATCTGCTCGGGTACGCGTTCTGTATCGACGAAATCGTCAAAGCGCGGGTCGACGGTGATGAAACGGAGTTCTGTCATGTTGGCGCTCCTTTTCGTAAAGTCTGAAACAAGAGCATCACCAAGATGATGACCCCAAAAATGATGTTGCGCCAGGCATCCCCGATCTGCATCACCGACAGGATGGATGTCAGCAGCGTAATAAAAAGCGCCCCGCCAATCGTGCCAAAAAGCCCACCGCGACCACCCAAGATCGAGGTGCCGCCTATTACGACCGCAGCAATCGTCGGTAAGAGAAACGGATCGCCCATGCTCTGATACGCTTGGTTGGCATAGCCCGCCAGCATGACGCCACCAAGCGCCGAACACATGCCCGCGATCGCGAAGGCTGCAAAGAGCACCGAAGGTGTGGACACACCCGACAGGAACGTTGCCTTCTCGTTATAGCCGATAGAGCGCAGATAACGCCCGAATGGCGTGCGCGTCAGGAGCCAAGTCAGCGCGAGTGATATCACGATCCAGATCAGAAAGCTGACGGGCAACCCAAGTAGATCACCCGAAGCCATAGTGATCATCAGTTCGCTCGATTCACCCCTCGGGTTGAAACCGCCGGTGTTCAGAACTGCCAACCCCAGCAGCATCGAATTCATCGCCAGAGTCCAGACCATCGACGGAATGCGCAGGATCGCCACACCCGCCGCATTGATCATCCCGATCAGCGCGCCAAAGGCGAGGGCTGCCGGAATCGCGAGCGCTCCAAGCACGGGGTTACCGGAGCCGACGAACGCTGTCGAAAGGATCGCAGCACCCGTAAGTACCCACGGCACCGAGAGGTCGATGTGACCCAGCAGAATGACGATCGTCGCACCTGTGGCGAGCAGCCCCAAAAAGGCGGCGATCTGCAACTGTTGGGTCAGGTAATCCACGCTTAGCACCTGCGGGAAAAACGCGCTCCCTGCAAAAATCAGAATGAAAACGCCGATATAGGGCATCAAGCCGTCGACAGAGACATGACGCAGCATCAGGAAAACGCCTCCAACTTGTTTCGCGCACGCAGCACCTCAGCACCGCCTATGGCAATGGCCGCGGCAAGGATCAGGCCCTCGAAGAGGGGCTGCGCAAGCGACGGGATACCCGAGAAAAACATTAGCGACGCGATTGTCTTCAAAATAAAAGCGCCCGCCAAAGCCCCGATCAGTGAACCAACCCCGCCGCGCAGAAGCACACCGCCAAGAACCACCGCTGCGATGGAATTCAGGGTAAAGCCCGGCGCGATACCGGCATCCCCCGTGGTGGTAACGAAGCTGTAGTAGAGACCTGCAAGTCCTCCAAAGGTTCCCGCCAGTGTGAAAGCCGCAAGACGAATGAGTTTTGTATTGATGCCCGACTGAAAGGCAGCTTGCTCAGACGATCCAACCGCATATAGGCCGAGACCAAGCCCCGTGCGTCGAAACGGCAGCCAGAACCCCAGGATCGCAACGCCAGTGATGATGAGCGAAGTAGGGATGCCAAGCACGTCCAGCGTGAGCGCATCAGCAAGGTCGTAGTTGATCGCACCACCCGGTGTTGGTCGCAGCAAAAGTGCTACGCCAACGAAAATGGAAGCCGTGGCAAGGGTCACGACAATCGGCTGAATGCGGCCATAGACAATGATCACTCCGTTGAGCAACCCGCACAGGGCCCCGGCAGCGACGACTGCCACCATCCCTGCCGCAATGCCCAGCACTGAACCGTCCAGCAGATAAGAAGCGAGGCAGTTGGTCAGCGCCATGACAGCACCCACCGAGAGGTCGATCCCCCGGACAACAACGGCAAAGAACTGTGCGCAGGCAGCAAGTCCTAGGATCAGGCACTGGTTGACCCAGATTGTCATCACGTAGGTTGATGCGCCGCGCGGGTGCGTGCCAATATAGGCCGCCAGAAGGACGATAAGCACCACGCCCGCAATCACCTCGCGGCGGTTCGATCTCATATAATCAAGCATCGGCGGCGCGCGGTTGCTGTGTGACATTCAGTGTCGCTGCGATGATGTTCTGTGGGGTCAGATCATCGCCGCTGAATGACGCGACGACTTCACCGTCGAAGAAGACGTGCGTTTCATCGCAAAGCTGGATCAGTTCCTCGTAGTCGGTGCTGAGCAGCAGGATTGCCGTACCCTGATCGGCCAGTTGACGAAGAATAGAGTAGATCTGTGTCTTAGTCTTGACGTCGATCCCGCGGGTCGGGTCGGCCAGCAACAGACACCGAGGTTTAATCGCCAGCCACTTCGACAAAACGACTTTTTGCTGATTGCCCCCCGAAAGCGACGACACAGGCAGGCCAAGCCCCCCATGCTTGAGCGCAAGCTGACCGATCGATCCCGAGTAAAGCGACTCATCGGTGGCATCAAGGTCAGCGCGACCGAGGGCCGCCAGTTCCAGATTTTCGCGGATGCTCTGATCGAGGATCAGGCCTTCAGTCTTACGATCCTCTGGGATGTAGGCAAGCGCGATATCCTTCTGCTTGGCGGTTTTCGGGTCTTTGATCCTAGCCACCTGGCCCGAGATCGCGGTTTCTCCGGTGGTCTTTCGCAAAAGACCAAAAAGCCCCATCAGAAACGCCCCCTGTCCCTGACCGTCAAGCCCACCGAGGCCGACAATCTGTCCACGGCGAACTGCGAGACTGACGTTCTGGACCCAACCTTCCCAGTTAAAGTCCCGGATATCGAGGACGATGCCCGCGTCATCGTCGGTTGGCGGTTTATCAGGAAAGAGCTCTTCGATCTTCTGGCCGACCATCATGTCGATGATCTCACCATAGTCGTGGTCGCCCTTCTCAAAGGTTTCGACCCGCCGACCGTTGCGAAAGACGGAAATACGGTCCGCCAGCGCTTCGATCTCGTGAAAACGGTGCGAAATAAAGAGTACAGCAGTGCCGCCGTCGCGCTCCTCGCGCACGAGGTCAAACACGCTTTCGACGACCGAGGCGCCGAGCGCGGATGTCGCCTCATCCAGGATCAGCAGCCTTGGCTTTTTCATCAGCGCCTTGGCAATCTCGACCTGTTGACGCTGTGGAAGCGTCAGATCAGCCACCCGCGCGCCCATGCGGATGTCCGCTCCACCAATGCGTTCAAGGACAGTGCGCGCCGTATCAAAGCCGGTTCCGCGCAGCCATCCAATTCCGGCATCGGGCGCGCCGAGAAGAAGGTTTTCCCGTACCGTAAGGTCAGGCACCAGCGACAACTCTTGAAACATACAGACCAACCCGTGCTGCAATGCATCCTGCGGTGATGATAGCTGTACATCCTGACCATCCAGACAAATTTGACCTTGGGTCGGTTGCAATGCCCCCGCGATAAGCTTCATCAGCGTTGATTTTCCTGCGCCGTTCTCGCCAAGGACCGCATGCACTTCGCCAGCGTTGCAAATGAAATCGACATCATCAAGGGCCTTGGTGGCCCCAAAGTTCTTGGAAACTTTCCGCATCTCTAAAAGAGGCGGGTTGAGTTCAGACATATCGTTAACCCGGAAAATTGCGACGGCGCACCTTGATTTGCGCGCCGCCTTTGTGAGTGGTGTCAGGCTAGGTCTTATCTAAATCAAGTATTGTCAGGCGATTGGCCTAGCAGCTCTTCGGGGCTGAAAGGTTCGAAACATTCAACAAATCCTGTGCCGGTGTTGAAAGACTTTGGGAGATCAGGGAAGTAGTTCACATCCGCCGCCAACGCATCGGCGTTCACCTGAGGGATGGGCAAGAAGACGGTCTGCGGCAGTTCATTGCCTTGCAGCAGCGCCACGGCAGCCTCTAACGCGATGGCAGACATTGCTGGTGCCTGGCTTGCGGAAACACCTGGAATATCCAGCTCTTCCATAAGCATGCGCACACCGTTCTCGCCGTCGACACCCATGGGTACGATCGGGTGACCGGCGGCCTGCATTGCGTTGATCGTACCAGCAGACCCGTGTTGCGATACGACGGCGTCGAACTCTCCATGGGTGGCCAGCGCGTCCGCGACGACCTTCTGGCTGGTGCCCGTGTCCCAGTTGCCAACGACTTCGACTATCTCAAGTCCATCGACGTCTTCAAGCACGCTCATCATGCCAAGACGACGATCCCGGTCGGTAGCGTTGCCGGGCAGACCATTCACCATGAGGACCCTGCCCGCCTCGCCACCGAGGATGTCCATCACCGTCTGCGCCTTCAGCGCACCCAGCGCCATCTGGCTTTCGTTGATCTGCACCACCTTGTCGGTATCGAGGACGTTGTCGAAGGGCACAAGCACCGTTCCGGCACGCTCGGCCCGCCGGATGACCGGCTCAAAAGCTGTTGGGTTCACAGCGATAAAGGTGATGGCGTCGTAGCCTGCCGCGATAAAGTTGTCGATCGCGGCAATCTGCGCGGCGCTATCGTTGCCCACGGACACAACAGTGAATTCTTCGATCATATCGGCGTTTTCGGGCCGCTTTGCCCATGCTTTAGCAGACTGGATAGCCTGAATTCGCCAGTCGTTCCCAGCAAATCCGTTCACGAAGGCCAAGCGGTAGGGTTTTTCTTTGGCATCGTACGAGATCGTGGATGTGCCGGGCGCGGGCACAAAGCACTCTGGGCGATATGTGTTGGCATAGGCGACGCTGGTGGACGCGATGGCGATGGCGGAGCTCAAAAGCAGATTTTTCATATTTCCTCCCTAGCGGGTTTACCGCCGGACTGTGTCGGTATTTCTGCGCTCGTATGTTTACGTAAACACATTGCGCTTACCGTAGATGTTTATGTAAACATACGTCAAGCGCGTCGTGAGAAAGAGTTGGAAAATGGTCAAACGGCGAACGTCAATTTCAGAGAAGCCGCAACCGACCATGCATGACGTGGCACGGGTGGCGGGTGTTAGCCAGATGACGGTCTCACGCGTAATGCGTGGAAAAGGCTACATATCAAAAGACGTGAGAAATCAGGTAATTGGGGCCGCACGAGAGATTGGTTATGTCCACAACAGATTGGCCGGTGGAAATGCGACCTACGACAATCCGATTGTCGGCGTGGTGGTGCCCACGATGCAGAACCGGGTCTTTACCGAAGTGCTGTCGGGCATAAACGCAACCCTTGATGAAAGCGGCCTGAGACCGGTTTTCGGCGTCTCTGAATATGCTCCGGAGGTCGAGGAAGATCTTGTGTTCGACCTGTTGTCATGGCGTCCGCGCGGACTGATTCTCCCGGGCCTTGAGCACACCGAGGCCCTGCGAAAGATTGTGGCCCAGACCGGTGTCCGGGTGGCTGAGATTATGGACACGGACGGCGACCCGATTTCTGCCTGCTTCGGCTTCTCTCATGTCAAAGCTGGCGAGGATATGGCCAAGCACCTGATAGAACGCGGCTACCGGACATTCGCGTATGTCGGCAGCCAAGGCGGGCTTGACCTGCGCGCAACCAAAAGGTTCGAGGCCTTCGCCGGGATTGTGCGAGAGGCTGGCGCGCAAATCGTGGCGTGCGAAACCTTTGAGGGTGCGTCCTCGATGGATGTGGGGCGTCGTGCGACGCATCAGCTTTTGCAACAAGATAGCCCGGCACAAGCGATCTATTTTGCGAATGATGACCTCGCTGCGGGCGGATTGATGCACTGCCTCGCCGAAGGCCTGTCGACGCCCGGCGATGTGGCGTTGGCGGGGTTCAACGGATTGAGTTTCCTGTCCGCCCTGCCGAGGCTTATTACGACGACCGTAACGCCAAGGTTCGACATCGGTCAGGCCGCCGCGCAATGGTTGCTTCAGTCTGCGGACAATAATGCGGCCGCGAACAAGGTTGAGCTTCCAGCGGAACTTAGGGTTGGTCAGACTTCATAGCCGTTTGCTCAAGAAGCTTCTGGATGTTCAGGCATGCCCAACTAAATCGCTGAGTGATCGGAAATACTGCGCCTATAGCGATCAAACCAATCCATTATGTCGGACAAGGGGCACAGCACTCTAGGTGTGTTGTTAACGCGTAGCCGTCATCTGGAGTCTTCCAGGCACCATCGCGTAAACTTACTTATTTGCGAGTGCATTCTGCGTCAGCAGTATTCGCAGCTGCACAAGTCTGGTTTGGGGAAGCTGCTCCGCAGCGTAACGAACCCGTAACAACGTCCGCAAAGGGCCGGTCGCTGCTTTCCGTCCGCTTACTTGATCTGGCGACGGTTTGTTCGAAGCACTCGTTCAAATGCAGCCACGACTACTTGACTAGTTCGACATCGTACTACATGGTACGACATCGAACTTTAGGAGACTACAGTGAACCGAAGAAACTTTCTAAAACTTGCGGGTGGCGGAGTCATTTTGGCGGCAGGCGGCGTGACGACCTTCGCAACGACCCGAACGCCAACTTCAGCACTTGCGCCCTGGTCGCAAGCGGGAACCTATTCCGACCCAAGAATGAACGCTCTTTCATATGCAATACTAGCGCCAAACCCTCACAACCGCCAACCGTGGATTGTTTCGTTGAAGGGCGATGACGAAGCGACCATCTTCTTCGATACGGATAAGCAGTTACCGTACACCGATCCGTTTGATCGCCAACTTACCATTGGCCTGGGTTGTTTCCTCGAACTTATGCGGATGGCTGCCAATGCAGACGGATACGACGTCGACATGACGTTGTTCCCCGAAGGTGAAGACCAAACCGGCCTTGACCAGCGACCTATTGCCTTCGTGAAGTTCAGAGAGACCGCAACGGTGATCGACCCGCTCTTTGCACACGTGCAGGACCGGCGCTCCAACAAAGAACCCTATGATCTGGGGCGGCCTGTTCAGTCCGAGGCTTTGTCCCGGATTCTATCCGTCGCAAGCCACTCACAGATTGGCGGATCGATTGATCCTGAAGAAGTTGCCTTCTGGAGGCAACTCACAACCGAAGCCCTGACGGTCGAGATCGAGATACCTCGTACATATAAGGAAAGCGTAGATCTTATGCGCATTGGAAAGGCCGAAGTAAATGCCAACCCAGACGGAATTGATTTTAGCGGCGTATTCTTCGAAGCTCTTGCGCTTGTCGGAGTCATGACTCGCGAAGCACTATTAGATCCGACATCCACCGGTTTCAAACAAGGTCTTAAGGCCGTGACGGAAAACACCGAAACCGCCATGGGCCACCTTTGGATGGTGACACCTGGAAATACGCGCCGCGACCAGATTGGCGCTGGCGCTGATTGGCTTAGGATCAATCTGGCGTGCACTGCGGAGAGCCTGGGCTTCCAGCCCTTGAGTCAAGCTTTGCAGGAGTATCCTGAAATGTCGACGCAGTATGAAACAACACATGCTCGTTTGGCACCCAACGGCGGAACGGTTCAAATGCTTGCGAGGATCGGTTACGGTCCGAATGTGGCCTTCAGCCCGCGTTGGCCAATAGAAGGCAAGATTGGGAATTCGTGAAAAAAGACAACGAGATCGCAGCTGAGGTGTTCGGGTTCTTTACCGAAATTGGGATCATCAACCAGTTGTCGACCACGATACTGGCCAAGACCTTGCCCCATGGGGTGCATCCGTCACACTTCTCGATATTGAACCATCTTGCTCGCCTTGGCGATGGAAAACCACCTGTGCGCATCGCATCCGCGATGCAGGTGACGAAAAACACTATGACACATTCCCTAAAGGTGCTTCAGGACCGGGGCTACATCACCGTACGCCCTGATCCCGAAGACAGGCGCGGGAAGCTGGTCTATCTGACCCAGGCCGGCCGCACTTTTAGGGACCAAGCAATTGTTCGCGTCAGCGAGGTCTTCGGACACATTATTGGGCCTGATCAACTGGCCATTATGAAACGCACAAAGGGTGATCTTGCAGAATTTCGGAAACATCTCGACAACAATCGATAGAAGTCGACATTGCTATGCCCGGTGACCTCCAAGCGAGCGTTTGCAAATGTCAAAACTTTGCGGTTGCTTGGTTAGTCAGTCCGCTACCCGCCTATGCCCTCGTCCAGATAGGAGATACAACATGACAAGCGAACTCAAAGTTTGCGGAGCCAGGACAAGGACGGCGTATTCCTTGACGCCCCATTACAGAGCGTTCCCAGTGTCGCCTGCACGGTGGTCAGTCCACTGGGGCAAAGACGCCCGAAGGACGTGGGCGTATCTCGGAAGCAAACACAGCGCTTTGGGCTGAACGTAATCGGTTGATTGCTCTGGCGTTGGAAGCAGAGCGTGAAGCGCGCATTAGTTAACCCGGAAAACCTAGCAATATCAGAGGCGGTTTCGGGAAAAGGTACACGATATGTCAAACCGCGCAGGCATCTGGATAGAGGAACACCGCGCACTCCATGTGTGGCAGGGCATAAATCAAATTGGGGCGAGGTTGTCAGTCGACTAGTAGTCGCCCCAGCACGTGATTTGCCTGACGAAGCGCGTTTGAGTGTTGAGCGTCCTTTGTCAGCGCTGTCAGGGCTGGGTAATTGTGAAATGTAGCTATAACCTCTATTTCCCCGTTCGTTAACTTAAGCGTAGTTCTAATGGGTTCGGACTGCCTACTTGCGCCTAGATTACGCAGACCCGATGCTTCAGAAACCTCCGGTCCTTGAAACTTTAGAAGGCTTGGAAATACGGCTATCAGTTCCTCTGCGGCAGCAAAGACCCTATCAGTTTCTTCAGAAGTCAAAGCCCGTGAAGAAACTGACGCACCATTAAAAGTCCTCTCCATATTTCCGTTCTCTGAAATCGCCACGGAACGACTACTGTTGGCACTTTCGACAGTCCAAGTGAGAATTCGCGTCAATTCGTCGGATTGTATCGGAGACGACATTAGCCCCACCAGAGTTGATACAAGCAGGGTCTTACGCAATTAACCATTCTCCCATTCCGACAATCGAACAGGTTTCGTGCGAATTACCTGGCAACATGGAATCGTGGGAGCTGTCAAAGCAATCATCGCCAAGAGGTTTGAATCGGGCAATGCGTACGGATCGGCCTGACTATAATCGACCTCATACCCCAAATCTTCCAATGTCCCGATGGTCATGCGACTAAGCGGTCGCGTTGCTCCCGACAAGAATCCTGTCATCAATTCATGGGCGAATGTCTTTTCACGCCAATGGCCCTCGCGTGTTCCCGGGCCGCCGGTGTTTGCAATCGGTACTTTCGTTGCGGTTCCTTGTCCGAGCAAGTCGCCATATTCGCGTGAAGCGTTGGGGCCTGTATAGGCTGGATCATCCCCGCCAGATCCTTCGATAAAGTCGAAGAAGTCAGAACTCCACAGCGTGCCGATGCCCAGCACATGGCCCATTTCGTGCAGGATTACATCCGTCAGACCGCCATTGGTCTCCATCTCGGCCAAGTCGCCCGTATCAAATGACATCAACCCCCTTGCTGGAAGGTCATTGTCATCTCGAAGAATGGTTGGACCCGCCTGACCAAGAACGCCACTCGGACCGTCAATGAATATTCCTTGCGCTTCGATTACCAATCCATCAATTTGTTGTCCGTCTACGACGACAGGCGTCAAAGCTCCGACGATTACTTCGCGCCACCGGTCGCGAGCAGACGTAAAGGCTGCCTGTTGCGTCACTGAAAGTCCGCCAGAGAATTCGATTTCAAGTGAGAAGTCACTAGCCATAAAAACACCTCCTTAAATAATGGAACAACAATACCAAAAAACCGACTAAAAATCCACTTTTGACACTATCTGTTCAAACTCGGAAAGCTTATTCCGCAGGTTGGAAATAGTGGAACTTCCGCATTCCAAACGGTTGTATTCTAGTCGAAACCATCATTTCATCGTCGAGCCCCCAGATATACCCGGCAGGCGAATTTATGCGGTTCGGGCACTAATGGACCACCTAACACTTTTCAACTCCCTCACAGACCCGCATTTCGAGTCTGCGGATTCTCAGCGGAGCCTTGCCGTGCGACATGTTTTGGCTCGGATACTAACCGCCTAGTCGCAGTGGGGGAATTTTGCCGAGCAGGTGTTTGCAGGCGCGACTCTCACAAACACGCGGAGATTGGCGCAAAATCGTCCTGCAAACTCCGCATGGGTGACGCCCGATGCGTCTGGGTGTTTCTGGTGCCTGTCCGGACACAACCACTCAGCTTTTGCTTAGGAGCCAATGCAATGAAACCTAAATATATCACCGCACTTGCAACTGTCGCGTTTGGATTGCCCACACTGGTCGCCGCGCAATCTGCGGACACCAATGGAGATGGCGTTTTGACCATTGAAGAGGTGCAGGTTGTTGCGCCAGACGTTGATGCCGATACCTTTACGGCAATGGACGCCAATGGAGATGGTTCTCTGGATCAGAGCGAGATTCAGATTGCGCAAGAAGCGGGCATACTGCCGCCAGATAACGGCTAAACTGCTTCTTGAGAATGGCGGCCCGATCCTCCCCGGGCCGCCTGCCTTCAGGTCCTACCGCATTTTCAGATTAGACTTGGCCACGTTTGGCTCTGTTGCACATCAGTGTGATAACTATCCCAATTGGACCCAGCATTACGCCAAAGGCCGTGTGCAGTCCGACGCTTAAGCCCTTGGTGTTGGCGATATAGGCGCAGACGATGCCGCATAGGATGGAAAGTGCGATGAGGACTATCATGTCACCGAGTTAAGTGCTTTCATTCCCATTTCAATGCGGCTGATGCGGTCGGAGCTACCTGTGGGTCCGGGCAAATCCCGAAGAGTTGATTTGAAACCTATCTTCCAACAGAGTGCAAAGTGCAGGAGGATCACCATGCAAAACCCGGAAAGTTTCGAAAAGTTCTATTTCGCTAAGGTTGGCATGGGCGAAGCCTGTGGCTGCGCTGAGCGGATTATCGACGTGTTCGAATTCAACCGTAAGGGCGGCGTACAGCCGAAGCGGACGATGAAGCAAGACAAACGCAGACGACGATCGTTTCGCTCATGGGCCGTCAAGTATGGCTTGCTCAACCGAAAGCGCAGGGTTTGATGCGGACCATCGACGGCGCGTATTGGCTTATATCGTAGCGCAATTGAATGGCTAATTGAGCATCAGTTGAGAGTTAACTCCATAGAGGCTGTCATGGATGATAAGGCACTCAAAAAACGATGGCCTGGGGTAGATTTGCAGACTGCTAAACTCTTGGAACGTAACTCTGGTGGCGACCGGAACAAACGGGAGCAAGCGTTGGCTGGCCAACCGAAGGTTAGCCCATCCAGATTTCGCGGAAGGAAAACTAAGCAATCAACTTTCAAAAAGGTTGCTTCACCTGATGATGTTGGATCTTCCAGTAACGCCTCCGTTGAAGAAGGGTGCCATGTCTGCGGTGGCTCTGGCGGGCATAATTACGAGAGCGGAGACGTACGTTGCACTCATTGCCATGGCAAAGGCGTATTGAAATCTCGCCAATACTAGACTGCAAGTACCTCGAAGCAAAAGTCCCAAAATTTCTTCCGATGTGAGACGGCCATGGAAACCATCATGAAAGTATATCAGGCGATTGGGCGGGTGTACTTGGCAGCTGAAATTTAATGCCTTGCGCCGTCAGTTCCATGCCGCGCGCGTGCAAACGCCGAAACAGCACAAGGCTGGTCTGGTCTTCCGATTTGGCTATAGCTTGGGCCGCAGCGGGTTGCGAGATACTTACGACCTACACGCCGATGCGATGCCGGCAGTCTGCCCACGGCTCTGAAGTAACGACATTGCTTGAGTTTTATCTTGGTCATGGATTCTGAATGAGATTCTCCATCCCCACGGCAACAAAAACAGTTTTATTTGTTCTTTGACCTTGATTATCCTTTTTTTGAAGGAACACGAACGCAGGAGATATCCATGAAACTGCGCGACATTATCGACTTCAACACCTTTCCAATTGATGACGCCGAATTTCGGGCGGCCTGTAAGAAAGAGTTCGACCATACGGGCGTTTTCCTGATGCCTCGCTTTGTTCAGAAGCAAGCAATTGATGCGGTTCGGGATGAAGGCCTTGCCAACAAGGAGAAAGTCTTCAAGTCCACGAAGCAGCACAATGTCTATCTGACCCACAAGGATGAAAGTTTCCCTGATGATCACGCGCGCAACCGACTTGTGACCTCATCCAAGGGATGCATCACCGACGACCTGATGCCGCAGAATTCGGCCCTGCGCACGCTCTACAACGCCCCGGTTTTTCGCAGCTTTTTGTGCGATGTCCTGGGCGAAGAGGCAATGCACGAATATGCCGACCCGTTGTCCTCTATCAACCTACACTTTGCAGAGAAGGGAGAAGAGCTTGGCTGGCACTTCGACAATTCGTCTTTTGCGATCACGCTGATGGTGCAGGCGCCAGAAAAGGGCGGAACATTCGAGTACGTCAATGCTGTCCGCGATGCCGATGTAGGTGAGATGGGATTCGAGAAGGTTGACGAAATCCTGGACGGAAAAAAACCAGTGGAAGCCGTCTCTGTTGAAGCCGGGACACTCGTATTCTTCCGTGGGCGCAATTCGATACATCGGGTCGCACCGAACGAAGGAGACCTGACGCGCATTCTGGCGGTGCTGGCCTATAATGCAGAGCCTGGCATCGAGCTTTCCGAGGCGGCCCGAATGACATTTTATGGGCGGCTGAACTGAGAGTGTATTGATCCGATCACAACGTCCCGCGAGGCGAAGCACGTGACGCAGCTTGAAAGCCGACTTTGGTGCACATTCAGCGAATTATCGTGAGTGGCAGCTCTGCGGACACTCCTGACATTAGCCGCAGTCTTCCACCGTTTTTGATCCAGCCTCATGCAGCAGCACAAAGTGGGTTTCCGTGACCTGTTTGTTCATGGCAACATGCAGACTCCGTAGGGGTTCACAGTGATCTTCAACATAGCCCCAAGCATCCAGCGAGGCCTGGTGGCTGTGAAAACGCATTTCGATAACGATTCTAGCATTTGGAAAACGGGTGTCGTAACCGGAGTGGTAAGCGCGTTGCCAAAGTCGGTGTGAATGCAGATACCCAGTTTGTTTTAGATGGTCGCAGAACGCATCAAAGGCTGCCTTGAACGTTTCAAGATCATATCCCTTTCTGAGATTGAAGGCTCCAGGCATCGAGCATGTGTCTGACGTTTTCGGGGTCACTTCGCCGCTTCCTCGTCATCCGGTTTAACTAAATTTGGACTGAAACTCATAACTTGCTTTGATCTATGCGACACAGAGAGATCCAATTTCGGCCAATCGCCGCGTCATGACAAAATTGTAGGTTTGGGCTCTCCTGAGACCTTCACCACATAACCTCGATGCTGCAGCGCGGCCCGTCAAACCAGCCATTCGCTGCGAGCGCAAAACAAACGACTCGTTGAACTAGCACTTCGCGAGATAATACTGGCCCTCTCTATGCCGCTTCAATTGACCGCCTTGCCGGTATACTCGCAACGCCAGTAGGTCAGGACAATTCGTTAAGAAGCGCGACCCTGTAGGCAGTGAGTTTAGGCTTCGGCTTCTGGCCGGTACTAACCGACAGCCCCGTTGCGACGTCCAGTCCCAAGGACCTTTACTTCCAGCCAGTGGAAACCCAAAGCTATCACACCCGCAACGAGAATATAGAATATGGCCAAAAGTATGAGCGGCTCATAAATTATGAACGTGTCGGACCGCACGCGCGAAGACACCGCGTAAATGTCGACAACAGTGATGGTCGCAACCAACGGCGTGGCTTTCAGTTGTAGGATGGTTTCACCACCCAAAGTCGGAAGAACATTGCGGATCGCCTGCGGCAGCCAGATACGTCGGAACATGGTCAGCCGTGGCATTCCGAAGGACTTGGCGGCCTCTAGCTGGCCCTTGGCGACCCCCTTGAAGGCACCGCGCATGACCTCGCCTTCGTAGCCGGCATAGGACAACGTCAGCGCCAGCACTGCATAGGGCCACGCCTGTCGCAGATAAGGCCAGAGTTCTGACGAACGAATCCAAGGAAACTGGGGGAAGAGCGAGCCTAGCCCATAGTACAATAGCCAAAGCTGCAGCAGCAGCGGCGTGCCACGGATGATGGTGCAAAATGCCTTCGCAGGAGCGGCAAGATACCAGGGCCCAACCGCCTGCGCCAACCCAAGCGGGATCGCGAGCAGGAAACCGAGAACAACGGTAACAACCAACAGCCAGATTGTCGTCCAAATGCCCTGGAGGGCCAGCGGGACGTACTTCGGCATCCAGTCCCACTGCAGCGATACTGCGCACCAGATAACGATGCCGGCGAATATCAGCATCATCACGATGCGATGTGGCTGCATCAGCGATCTGAAATCGATCATCTGCTCCCTCCCTTCAGAGAGGGTTGGCCGCGACGGGCCCATTTCTCAATCCGGGCGAAGATACCGCCTGAGCACAGCGTGACCATGAGATAGAGAAAACCCGCTGCCAGAAAGAAGGTGAAATAGGCGCGTGTGCTACTGGCAGCCTGTCGGGTTTCCAGCGTCAGTTCGTTAAAGCCCACAACGGCAAGTAACGCGGTGTCTTTGGTTGCAATCAGCCACAGGTTGGCCAGACCAGGTACAGCAAAGCTCATCATGGCCGGGATTGTCACGCGGCGCATGGTCATAATGGCAGGCATCCCATAGGATTTGGCGGCCTCGATCTGACCGGGTGGAACCGCCTGAATCGCACCGCGCAGAATCTCGGTCGCGTATGCGCCCTGAACGACACCCAGCACCCAAATGCCCGCGGCAACACCATTAACCTCGACCCGCCCACCGCCCATTGCGGCGGAGATCTTATTAATGATGTCAGATCCTACGTAATACAGGATCAGGATCAGAACCAGTTCCGGGACAGCCCGGATCACAGTTGTATAAATGGCGAGAAGATCGCGCGTGACCTTCCCGCCGTAAAGTTTGCCATAAGCTCCGAACAATCCGATCACGAGGCCAAGCGCATACGCACCAAAAGCGATTTGCAATGAGTGAGACAATCCGCGCAGCAAATTGGCCCCCCACCCCGGTGGCGAGAGCGACAGAAGCTCTGCGCTCTGCGCCAAACCTAGTGAGTCTAACAGTCCGGACACAGCAGCTTAGTAGATGCTGGCTGTGAAGTAGTTCGAGGTGATCTTCTCATGTGTGCCATCGGCCAGAATGGCTGCGATGCCTTTGTTCAACGCCGCAAGCAGGTCATCCTGCCCTTTGCGCACACCGGCACCAACACCCCGTCCCAGAATGGCTGGATCATCTGCAACTGCGCCTTTGATTTCGCAGCAGGCACCGGCATCCGAGTTCACAAAATCAGCCATGGCGATGCTGTCGGCCTGGGTGGCATCAATGCGGCCCGCGAACAGGTCCTGATTAGCCTCATCCTGAGTCTGGTATACACGCAGCTCGGCATCTTTGAAGTATTCCTGCGCATAGGCCTGGTGGATGGTCGAAGCCTGAATGCCAACAACTTTACCAGCCAGCGACTCTGGAGTCGCTTCGATATCCATCGATTTATCTGCGACGATGACCGCAGGTGTGTTGTAGTAGGGATCGCTGAAATCAATGGTTTTCAGCCGCTCTTCGGTGATCGACATGGAGGCCATGATGGCATCGATTTGCTGCCCGGTCAGCGACGGGATGATACCGTCCCAGGCCACCGGCGTGATAACACAGTCAAGTTCCGCAGCTGCGCAAACAGCATTGATTACATCAATCTCCCAACCCGCCCAGTTGCCTGAGCTGTCCAGCGAAGCGAATGGCGGATAAGGTTCGGCCGCAATGCCGATCTTGACCTCTTCGGCGCTGGCGACACCAGCCGAAAGGATAGCGGCGGCAAGGCCGGACGCGAGCAGTTTCTTGACGTTCATTTCATTACTCCCTTTTGGTTCATTCGTTTGTTTTGACTGGATCAGGCAACTGAGCTGAGGAACTGCTTCAGCCGTTCTGATTTTGGGTTACCGAAGACCTCGGCAGGTGGCCCCTGCTCTTCAATGCGGCCCTCGAAGAGATAGACGACGTGGTCGGCGACTTCGCGCGCGAATTTCATTTCATGGGTGACAAGCAGCATGGTGCGCCCTTCCGCAGCAAGATCGCGGATTACAGTGAGAACTTCACCCACCAACTCGGGGTCAAGTGCCGAGGTGGGCTCATCAAAAAGCATTACCGAAGGGTCTACTGCAAGCGCCCGGGCAATGGCAGCGCGTTGTTGCTGACCGCCTGAAAGATAGGCCGGATAGGTGTCGGCCTTGTCCCCGAGCCCCACCCTCTTCAGTAATTCGTGCGCCCGCGCGATAGCCTCTGCCTTTGGAACCTTGAGGACATGTACCGGCACTTCGATCACGTTCTCCAAAAGCGTACGGTGCGTCCACAGGTTGAACTGCTGGAAAACCATGGCAAGCCGCGTACGGATACGCTCAATCTGGCGGCGGTTGGAGGGGCTACCATCGGTATGCATTTCAACCAGCTCACCGCCGATGGTGATCTTTCCCGAGCTTGGCGTTTCCAAGAAGTTGATACAGCGCAGCATAGTGGATTTGCCAGAACCCGACCCCCCGATGACGGCAACAACATCCCCCTTGTTAGCCGTCAGGGACACACCCTTCAGAACCTCCAGCGTACCGAAGGATTTGTGCAGGTCCTCAACCTTTATCGCCTCATTGGATGCGGCTGCTTCGAGTGTGGGTGATACTTCTTTGGCTGTGTCCATATCCAAGAATCTTTTGATTTTCAGCTTGCAGTAAGCCCCGAATCTCGCAATTATGCAAGTGTATAATAACTCCATGCCATGGATGACACTGACGTGCAGGACGACAGCCGCAAATTCAAACGTGAGTCTGCCGAGTTTCGGTGCGAGGCGCTGATACTGGCAACTTTGGACCTGATCGCCGAGATGGGCGTTCGGGGTGCCACGGTGCGAGAGATCGCTGCCCGCGCGAACGTGACGCAAGGGTTAATCCGGCACTACTTCTCGTCGAAGGAAGAGCTGGTTCAGGCCGCATATGAACACCACATGAATACGCTGACCGATCAGACAGCTGCTTCGTCAGGACAGGGAAGCGCGGTTTCTCAATTGACCAACTTCGTTGACGCATCGCTGCGGCCACCAATCGTTGATCCAAGCGCTGTGGCCTTGTGGGCCGGTTTCCTGAACAAGGTGCAGCATGATGCGAAAATGCAGCGCATCCACCAGCAAACCTATAACTACTTCCGGGATCACCTCGAAAAGCTGATCGTCGCCGCATTGCAAGAAACCGGGCGGTCAGTCGAAGCATCGGAAGCAACGCAGCTGGCCATTGCCTGCAACGCGGTGATTGACGGCCTCTGGCTGGAAGGAGGCGCGCTTCCGGATGCTTTTTCCGAAGGCCAACTGGCGCAGATCGGTTTGGATTCTGTCGGCGCCATCGTCGGGATTCCATTGACCAAAGAGGTAGAGCAGTCATGAAGACCACATCGGTGACAGAACGGTTAGCGGGCTTGGGTGGCACCAAGTGGGGCGTACACCTGAAAGCGCGCGAACTTATCAAAGCCGGAGCGGATATCGTCGAAATGACGATTGGAGAGCCGGATGTACCTGTGCCGGAAGCATTGACCGAAGCTACAGTAACCTCATTGCGAGCACAGCGGACAGGGTATTCCAATGGGCGCGGCGAAGCCGGGCTGCTTGACGCACTTGCTGCGCGCTATTCAGCCGCTCGCGGGCGGGCGTTCGGACCCGAGAACTTTCTGTGCTTTCCCGGAACGCAAACCGCCCTATTTGCAGCCATGGCCGGTGTTGCAGAGGCCGGTGACGAAGTTCTAGTCGGCGATCCGATGTACGCGACCTATGAAGGTGTCGTTCGTGCATCTGGGGCGGAAATGGTGCCCGTTCCGCTGCGGCCCGAGCATGGATTTAGCATGCAGGCCGAAGATATCGCGGCCCGCATCACTCCGCGCAGCCGCGCCATTCTTCTGACAACACCGCACAACCCGACGGGCGCGATCCTGACCGCTGCCGAAATTGTCGAGATCGGGCAGCTTGCGATTGCGCATGACTTGTGGATCATCTCGGACGAGGTCTATGAAGAACTGATCTTTGACGGTGCCCAATTCGTTTCGCCTTTAGCCAATCCGGAGTTGGTGAATCGTGTCATAGGCGTATCATCAATCTCAAAGTCGCATGCTGCCCCGGGGTTCCGCAGCGGTTGGTGTGTCGGACCCGCAGCATTCTGTGAAGCGCTGCTGCCGTACTCCGAGACCATGCTCTTTGGTAATCAGCCTTTCATCGCAGACATGACGGAAAAGGCGATCCGCGACGGGTCCGAGGTGGCCCCCGGCATGGCCGTCCGTTTCTCAGGGCGCGCCACCCTGCTGGCCGATCGCCTTGAAGCGGAAACGGATCTGACTGTTCACCGACCCGAAGCGGGAATGTTCGCCCTCATTAACGTCTCCGCCACCGGGCTGGATGGCGAAGCGTATGCATGGGACCTGTTGCAGGCCGGGGTGGCTGTCATGCCAGGATCTGCCTTTGGGGATAGCCTGAAAGACTGGGTGCGGGTCGCGCTGACCATCAGCGACACCGGCTTTGCCACCGCGATCGATCGCATCATCGATCACGCCAACAGCAAATCACGCGAGGTTGCATGAACGGAATTACAATCGGCGAAGCTCTGGTTGCCAAGCTTCGCCAAAGGGGTGTGACCTGCGTTTTCGGAATTCCGGGCGTTCACACGGTTGAGCTGTACCGAGGGCTCGCGGCCTCGGGAATTCGCCATGTTACGCCCAGGCACGAACAGGGTGCGGGCTTTATGGCCGATGGCTATGCGCGTGTTTCGGGCAAACCGGGCGTGGCCTTTGTGATCACCGGCCCCGGGTTGACCAATACGCTGACGCCGATGGCCCAGGCGCGCGCCGATTCAGTACCAATGCTAGTGGTTTCCGGTGTCAACAAAACCGCATCGCTCGGCAAGGGCTTAGGACATCTGCATGAATTGCCTGACCAACTTGGGCTGGCTAAAACGGTTGCGCTGGTATCCGAGCAAGTTGCTGACACCAAAGCACTGGACCCGATCTTGGACCGTGTTTTTCACAGCCTCACAAACGGTCGCCCCGGGCCCGTACATATCGAGGTTCCGTTGGATATCGCAGCGGCGGAGTATCAGGAAACACCCGTTGGGACATTCGATCCAGAGCCCCCGGTCGACCCGGTATTGATCACACAAGCCGCAAAGCAACTGGCTGAAGCGAAGAAAACTGTCGTTCTGGCGGGTGGCGGCGCGAAACGTGTTGAGGCCGGATTGCAAGCACTGGCCGAAGCTCTGGATGCCCCCGTGGTGCAAACCGTCAACGCGCGCGGCCTGATGCACGGACATTCCCTGACCGTTCCGGCCAGCCCCAGCCTGAACGCGGTACGCGCACTAATAGGAAGCGCCGATTGCGTACTGGCCCTGGGAACGGAGCTGGGGCCGACCGACTATGACATGTATGCCACCGGTCAATTTGCGGAACTGTCAGGCCTGATACGGGTTGATCGGTGCAGCGATCAACTAACACGACATGAGGCAGCACTCACCATCCAAGGTGACGTTGACCTGGTTGTGCCGGCGCTGTTTGAGGCCTTGCCGCATAAGCCAAAGCAAAGCGATGGTGCGGACCGTGCCAGCAAGACACGCGACGCCGCCTGGGAGGAAATTGGTCCCGAGTATCGCCATCTGGTAGAAATCCTGAATGCGATACGCTCTGCGGCCCCAAATATGCTAATAGTCGGAGACTCCACCCAACCAATTTATGCCGGCAATCTTTTCTATGACCACGACCGGGCCGGTGGCTGGTTCAACGCAGCGACGGGTTATGGGGCGCTCGGCTATGGGGTAGCCGCGGCCATCGGTGCATCAATCGCCGATCCTGCAGCACGGGTGATCTGCATTATCGGTGACGGAGGCGCGCAGTTCTCTTTGCCTGAAATCATGGCAGCAGTAGACGAAAATCTGCCGGTCACTTTCGTGATCTGGAACAATCACGGGTACCGGGAAATTGCAGCATCGATGCAGGATGTGGGGGTATCAGTCATAGGATGTGATCCCTCGCCCCCCGATTTTGCTGCAACGGCCAAGTCATTTGGCATTCCCTTCACCACGGCTCAAGCCGAACCACAGGCCGTCGCGCACGCGTTGCGCAAAATCGCGGCCTTGGATGGTCCGTCAATGATCGAAGTCACCGCCTCGAAATTCGAACCTCAGAAAGATTGAACATGTCAGACCCGACCTTTGAGTTTTCCCACGCCGTCACCCGTCGCCCGGCTCCGACCATAGCTGGCGGATTGCGTGCAGAAGATATCGGAAATCCGGATTTCGACGGGATGATGGCGGCGCATAAGGCTTACGTGGCAGCACTAAAAAGCACCGGAGCTGAGGTGATCGAACTTGATCCCCTTGATGCGTTCCCTGACGCGCAGTTTGTCGAGGACACAGCCCTTTGCCTGCCGCAGGGTGCTGTGCTGATGCGGCCGGGTGCACCATCGCGAATGGGTGAGGTGGCCGAAATGGCCTCGACACTTCATGCATGCTACGAAACTGTCTTCGAAATCAAAGGCCCTGGTCATATCGAGGGTGGGGATATCCTTGTAACTGGTCGCGAAATACTGGTGGGCCGTTCAGACCGCACTGACGCTGAAGGTGTCACCGAGCTGGCTAAAATCACCTCCGAGTGGGGCCACAAACTGCGCGAGGTGTTTACGCCCGAAGGCGTTTTGCACTTCAAGACAGATTGTTCGCTGATGGATGCCGAGACAATCCTGTCAACCCGGCGGTTGGATGCATCTGGCTGCTTTGAGGGCTACCGGGTGCTGCATGTTGCTGATGGGGAAGAAGCTGCCGCCAATGCTATCCGTTTCAACAATCTGGTGATGATGGCTGCAGGCTTCCCACGCACCGCAGAGTTGCTGGATCGTGAAGGATATAAGGTCGTTGAGATCGACAATACCGACTGCGCAAAGCTGGATGGTGGTATGTCCTGCCTTTCGCTAAGGTTTTGAGGGTTTGACAAGTAGCTTTTGATTATCGGCGTTCTTGGAACCAACAACTGAATGAATATCAAGTTTATTTGACCGAAACTAACTCATGATTGCCTTCGAATGCGCGCAAAATCCGGAGGAGTTTGGCTGCGAAATACGTGTCAGGGGCGTTCTGTGGATGGCTGGAAGCATGCCTCTGACGATTGTTTTTTGTTCAAAGAATCGGATCTAAGAAACAGGTGGATTCGTCGTCATGAAATCCACTGAACAGATATGTGTAGATCATCCAGCAATCTACTATGGGCTCACTTCCGCCGCCTGAGCAAGCGCTACAACTGCACGGGAAACACATTTCGTTCCAGAGGAAGCGGCCCGTTCCAGACCTTCGGCCAACCCTCAAGATGCTTCAGCCGCAACCCGCTTTCCCGGCATTCGCTATGGGCGCGAGTTCATAGTTTTATTAGCTTGAGTGCGGGGACAAACCTGCCGTCCTTGGGTCAAGCGGACTCAATTGACCAACGCTGCAATAGCGCCACGTCATATTGACATCATTCGTGCTGAAAGGGTTGGCCTTTGCCGCTTTCGAGGTAGGTCTTGAGACTTTCAAATAGAAAAAAGTCCCAACCTGCCTCGCAAATCTCCCAGCATTCCATGCTTTCGACCAAACCTTCATGTGTGAAACTCAGCCGGGTTTTGGTTTCCCCTACGGGAGACAGGTTCCAATGGATTTTCGTTCCTGTCCATTCATCATCCCGGGTCAGGGATTCGTTGTCATGGAAATGTTCTTCAATGTCCCATTCGACCCGCTGGTTTGCGATCAATTGGCTCACTTTGATGTGGTTGTACGTCTTACCAAACCGGGTTGCAAAGACAGTGCCAACTTGTGAGGCACTCCCGGACCCTGTTGTCCACCAATGCGTGATGCCCATGGTAATGGCCTGGTACACCTCTTCTGCGGAGGCGTTGATTTCAAAGGTTCTGCTGAATCCAGTCATAATCTGTCTCCCACAACAATCAGTTAGAATTCGCTAGGCAAACGCGCAATTGCTTGAGTTTCACGGGCCATCCCTGTGACAGGCTTTCGATATCGGCCTGTGTGGTCATCCCTTTGTGGCTCAGAGTGAGTTGAGTTCCGCCATCGACGGGTTCCAGTTCAAACCGCACGCAGGTCGGCTCAGGAATGTCCGCGCTGGCCCATTGCCACTCCATCCGTCGTGGCGGTTCGACTAAGACGACAACACACTCCGTAAACCCCCGCCAATTGTTTGTCGCGGTGCCTCGAATAAAAAACTGGTGGCCGGCAATTGGACGAAAATCGCAGGGCATTAGCCATTCAGCGATGGCCGCAGGATCAGTTAGAGCTTGCCAGACGGATTCGACAGGGTGTGGGTAAAATTCTTTCAGCGTCAGACGGAGATCCTGCATCACTTATCACCCTCGTACTTGTCCAGATAATCACCCAGCCGTTTCAGCCGATCCTGCCAGAAAGGACGATACCTATCTGTCCAGTCATGAACTTCCTGAAGAGGTTCAAACCGGCTCCGGTACAGCCTTTGTCGACCATGTACCTTCCGTTCGACCAGCCCCACTTCATGCAGCACATTCAGGTGCTGCGACACTGCTGCATAGGTGATCCCAAGTTCTTCGACACAATCGCCTACAGGGCGGGCCTCACGTGCGAGGAACCCCAAAAGCGTCCGACGGTTGGCGTCGGCGATGGCGTGAAAGACGTCCGATGATGCTTTGCTTGGCGGCATTACTATTTATATTTAAGTTTATGCTTAAATGTCAATATCAATGCCAAGACCGAGTTGATTGCGTGAGACTCTCACCTATCCTGCTGATCGCACCAGGCGATACATATAGCCATAAGTTCGTCGGCCTTGTTTTTGAGCTCTTCCAAGTTGGCAACTTTTAAACTCCGGGCCTCTTTACCGCCTCCTTCCAGGTTGGGAAATTAGCCTTCGATGAACGGCCCTTTGTGAAACATCAGCGAGGCATGTTTTTTGGCACGTGGAAAGAAGCACGCAATGTTGCCCTTGTATGTGAAGGTCGGAGCTTGCCACTTGATCGTCTCTCCAATTCTGCTGTCTGCATCCAGCACGAGCCTGCGCATTTCTGCGACCACAGGTTTCATCAGATTGTCATAATTGGACAGGCGGAAACCGAGGCCCTGTTTCAACGCGTGCTTCAAGAACGACGTAATCACGACAGAACAGGCCGTGACTCCAATCGCTAGTCATGTTGACAAATGGCGGAACCATAGACGGATTGACGTGATGTCGATGAAACCCAGAAAACTTTCAGCGGTTTTGTCGTAGCGGGTTACGACACGGCGCGCGCGCTTGTGCTTATTGCAGCACCGCTCGATCATATTGCGCAGCGGGTAAAGCGTATGATCCACTCCAACACGCATCTTGCGGGTCTTTCGCATCGGGATTTGCGGCTGGATATTGCTCTCGTTCATGTTTTTCCGAATGGGATCAGCGTCATATCCGCGATCTGTCAGCAGCACTTTCGGCTTAGGTAGGTTGTCAGCCATGACAAGGTCAAAGCCAAGGTAATCTGACGTTTGCCCCGGCGTGATCTCGGTTCTCATTGGCAAGCCGTGCGCGTTGAAACGGAGGTGAATCTTGGTCGAAAACCCACCTCTTGAGCGGCCAAAATCCTGTTCCTGAGTCCCCCTTTTGCATCAGCGGCTTGGTGGTGCGCGCCGATCACGGTGCTATCAACCATTTGCAGGGCGTCGGGAACGGCTCCGCTTTGGTTCAGGGCATCCAGGATACCCTCCCAAAGCCCTGCCAGAGTCCATCGCCTGAACTGGCGGTAAACGCTGGACCATTTGCCGAACTCCTCAGGTAGGTCCCGCCACTGGGAGCCGGTTCTGGAGATCCAGAAAATCCCAACCAGAACAAGGCGGTGGTTGGTCGGTTTGCTCCCTTTAGTGGCACGGATAGCGAGGATGAAGTGTTCAAAGAACGCCCATTCCTCATCAGATCTCGTGCCAAGCTGGTCTCGATCGAGGGTTCCAGCTTGAAGCATGCCTGTGGTGCGTTGTAAACGCCGCCTAGCGCCGTTTGCAATGAACCCGGTTGAAGGTCTTCATGTGGGTATGACAAATCCGGATAGGACTAGTAGCTCAATGGAAATCCAGCAGCATTGGTTCTTGATTTCACGATGCGCTTGACCATCCGTTTTGGCTTGATCGCCGAAGGTCATTGATCATTGCCTTCGCCAATGAGACGCACATCAGCAGTAAAACAACGCTGAATGGAAGCGCACCGATAATCATTGAATTGGTTAGCGCCTCCAAACCTCCATCACCCGCGATCAACAGTGTTCCGATCACGAGTGTCAGCAAAGCGCCCCAGATCACACGGTGTTTAAGGTCCGTTTCTTCGGCACCGCCTGACATGATCGTGTTCATTACCAATATCCCGGAATCGGCGGAAGTG
This sequence comes from uncultured Ruegeria sp., assembly GCF_947489545.1. Taxonomy (NCBI): domain Bacteria; kingdom Pseudomonadati; phylum Pseudomonadota; class Alphaproteobacteria; order Rhodobacterales; family Roseobacteraceae; genus Ruegeria; species uncultured Ruegeria sp. The sequence continues at coordinate 310,100 of NZ_CANLDZ010000004.1, forward strand.
ACCAGGAAAGTCATGGTCAGGATCACGCACATAATGCTGATGATCGTCAAAAAATTGCCCGAGATCATCTCACTCAGCGTGACAAACAGGGTTGCCGTCGTTGAGGCTGCGAGGATCGCACCATTCGCATCACCATTTAGTTCCAGATCAATAGCCGAGCCGCCAAGGATCGTCATCCAGCCAAAGCAAACAAGAGATGGGGCAATAACTGCCCCCAAAATGAACTCGCGTACTGTACGTCCTTTCGAGATGCGAGCAAGGAACAGACCCACAAAGGGCGAAAAAGCAATCCACCAAGCCCAGTAGAACGTCGTCCAACCAGATTGCCACTCAAATAACCGCCCCTGGGTGCCCGCATCGTAAGCTGCGGTTTTGGTCGCATCAGGCAGGGCCGCCGCATCATCACTCAACGCTTGCAGAAAGGTCTCTTTCGTTCCCCAGGCATCTGTTGCTCCGGCAAACAATTCACCTATAAATGGCGCGGCTTCGACCGGCAGGACCGATGCAAATTCCTCTTGCGATGCGGGGCTGTGGGTTTGGAAACTCAGCGGGATGAAGTTGACGATGTAGTCGATCAGCGCTCGAAGGTATGTTGTCATCGCAAAGGTAAACGACCCAAAGGCTATGAAGACCGCAAGCAGAACCATCGAAAGTATCAGATTAAGGTTGGACAAGTATTTCACACCAAGTCCGACACCAGAAACGGCAGACAAGGTCGACATAGTCATGACCAAAGCCAGCGCTGCAATCAGACCCGCAGTCGAAGGTTTCATCGCGGAATCTGCATTGTCCGTTAACCATTGCATACCCGTCATCAGAAATGCGCCGTCGACCAGTTGAGACACGCCATAGCCGATGGTGACCGCCACCCCGAGTATCGTCGCCACAACCCCGAGGATGTCGATCACATGACCAGTAACTCCATTTGCATATTCCCCCAGAAGAGGGGTCAACGCCGCGCGGATCGTCAACGGCATGTCACGGGTGTAAGCGTAGTATGCGAGACTTAGACCAGTTACAACGTAGATGGCCCAGGCATGGAAACCCGTGTGCAGGAACGTGTAACGGTATGCCCCTCGTATGGCCTCTTCGCTCTTGGAATTCACCTCGCCCGAGACGGTCAGCGGATTCGTTTCCCACAGACCTAGCGGCTCGGCCGTTGCGTACACCATCAGGCCCACACCCAATCCCGCACCAAACATCATGGAAAACCAGGAGAAGTTAGAAAATTCGGGCAGTTCATCATCTGCGCCAAGCCGCATGCGTCCAGTTGCCGGGATGAGTGCGACGATAAACAAAAAGAATGCAAACAGCGCTACTGAAAAATCGTAGAATGTATTGAATTCGGACAGCAATCCGGACTTCCAAGATCGAAGAGTATCGTTTGCAGAGAACGGCCAAACCAACGCCCAAATAACCAACAGCGACACCGAGAGCTTGCTGGCCAAAGCAATTGGCAGATTGTACCCTTGGTAAAACCCGGTCGATTGCGTTTCTATTTTGAGGTCTGTGAAGGGGTCCTCAAGCGCCATTTTGTTCCGGTCTAACAAATTTCAACTACTTCGCGCGCAGGTCTGTCGGTTTTTGTCCCTCACAGATTTGCGCCGCAGGCATTAAACATCCAAAATATGGGTCAGGACTGCAACACCTTTCACTCCTTAGAATCAACTCTGTGACCGTTTGGCTAACCCAAATCACTGAAAATATCGTTAGTTAAGTTCTTACTCATTGGGGCTGAGTGACAGCGGGTCGGGAAATGAACTGCGAGACCAACGAAACAACTATTTGACAAAAGCTACCATCCGAGCAGCACGACATTTTTGTGGATCTGGACTCAAAGCCGGCCTCGCATGCAGCGCAGCATCATGTGATATTGTCCCTCGTCAACGTCGGGTAGGTGCCCGCAGTGTCCGGTTCGAGATTGGATCAGATCTGGACAAGCTATTTCAGCTCTTAGAGAACTTGAGCAGCCGTACCGTCGTCTGTGTGAACCCAATCTCGGTGTCGCGTTTAGCCGCTGGAGCAATTAGCGCAGCTTTCGTGCGGCGTACGAATGCATCGCCCAAATTGAACGGGTCTGGGGTCAATCTGACTCCAAATTGTTCCCCACAACAAAATCGCTAACTAATAGTTTTCAAATTGAGAAACACGCGTGGGTTGTTTGATGACGCAAAGTAAGCGACATTCGTGACAAACGCTGCCCGGCGTGAGCGCGCTGAGATCGGAAAAAGGAAATTGGGGAGGCGGGCATCTTGCGCGAGGAATCTTGGTAGGCGGCAGCAGCACTGGACAGAGCAGTAAAGCTTTGAACCGCCCGCTTTTAGGGATTAATTTTTTTGCCGGTGATGTGACTGCGGGGTTTGGGCCCTATCTTGCGATCTATCTTCTGGCACAATTGCACTGGTCCCCGCAAAGTATCGGATTTGCATTGGCGCTGGGATCGATTGTGACGGTTCTGGCGCAAACCCCGGCGGGTGCATTGATTGACTGGACGAGTGCAAAACGCCTGTTGATGGTGGCATGCGTCTCGGCTGTGGGCCTGGCCGCGCTGATGCTTGTATTTTCGGATGCGAAATACGCCATTTACAGCGCACAGGCCACGATGGGTGTGGCCCTTGCCTTTCTTGGTCCACTGATAGCGGCGATCACCCTGGGTGTTGTCGGTCGACGTGCGTTCACGCGTCAGACCAGCGCCAATCAGGCCTGGAACCATGCGGGCAATGTGGTTGCCGCTGCAATCGCCGCAGGACTGGCGCTGGCTGGGTATGTGGATGGTGTGTTTGTGCTGATCTCAGTCATGTGTATCGGGATGATCTTTTGCACGCTTATGATCAAACCCTCAGATATCGACCATGAAGCTGCCCGCGGTGGCGTGGCCGAGGACGACTTAGGCGAGGAAAGACCTAGCGGGTTCGCCACCATACTAGGTAATCGGACATTGATTGTCTTTGGTGCTTCGATCGTGCTGTTTCACTGCGCCAACGCCAGCATGCTGCCATTGGTCAGCCAAAAGGTCGCCAGTGGCGGGGATACAAAATCGGGCATTGCGTTCACCTCGGCCTGCATCATCTCGGCCCAGTTCATCATGATCGGCATGGCGATACTGTGCGGTAAAACAGCGGATAGCTGGGGACGTAAACCTCTGTTCCTGATGGCATTTGCGATTCTGCCAGTTCGCGCGATCTTATATACTATGACGGACAACTCAGTAGCTCTGGTGGCGATCCAGTCACTGGATGGAGTAGCAAATGGCATCTTTGCGGTCTTGTTCATACTGATTGTCTCGGACGTTACCAAAGGAACCGGGCGGTTCAACATTGCTCAGGGCGCTTTGGCGACACTTGTGGGTATTGGCGCGTCTGCGAGTAACTTGATTGCGGAAGAAATCGTACAGTTCGCCAGCTATGACCTAGCCTTCTACTTTCTGGCCGGAGTGTCCATCCTTGGCGCAATCATCTTTGCAACCCTGATGCCCGAAACGGCGGCCCACAAACAGCCCGCTGCCGAATCCTCCTGATCCCAAGAAAACGGAGAGATCCCTTTGTCCTTCAGTCTTGCTGTTTCCATCGCCGTCTTCACGCTCATCGCCATTCGCGAATGGTTGCCCTCCTTTCTGAAGATCTGGCACGTAATGACGGCGGGTGCTGTCGTACTGCTGGTCAGTGGAACGATTACGCCCAAGTCAGCGTACCAGGCGATTGACTGGAACGTCATGCTGTATCTGTTCTCGGTCTTTTCTATTGGCCGGGCGCTGTATGAAAACGGTATCTCGCACCGGATTGCGGGATGGATGGTTGGCTGGAGGACGCCCGGAGTGTCTCTTGTCGCCTTCATGCTCTTGTTCGCGCTGGTTGCCGCGGTTCTGACGAATGACGCCGCTGCAATTATCGGCACGCCCATTGCCCTGATGCTGGCAAGTCAAACCGGAGCGGATCAAAAGACGTTTCTAGTGGCGCTCTGTGTGGCCGTGACCATTGGCAGTATGGCCACGCCCATCGGCAACCCACAGAACCTGCTGATCGCCGCAAGCGGAGAAGTGCCGGCTCCGATGGTCACATTCGTGCATTGGCTGATCGTACCAACGTTGATCTGTTTGGGGGGCAGCGCATTGTGGCTGTCAAAACGCATGATTATCTCCACGCCCGACGATGAACAATCTGATCTGGTGCAAGAGGCCGAGGGCACCCAGTGGCCCGTCCTTTCGGCCATCGCGGTTCTGATCGTATTGGTGACGGTCGAAAGCATACTGGCCGCCACTGGTTCCGATTTCGGGTATCCGTTGGGCGTCGCAGCGGCAATTGCCTGTCTTCCGGTCTATCTGTTTGACGGAGCGCGCGCCAAAACCTTTGTTCGGCTGGACTGGCCAACGCTGGTGTTTTTTGTTGCCATGTTCATCGTAACCGGCGCGCTGCTGGATTCTGGCTCGCTGCAGGCGATGCTCGGCGAAGAACGCGAGCATATGAACGAGCCGCTGGTCACTGCCGGGATCAGCTTCTTCGGCAGTCAGGTGTTTTCGAACGTGCCCCTTGTGGATATGTACCTCAAGCTGTTGCCCTCGTTTGATGTGCCGAACCTGATGATGCTGGCCGGTGTGTCGACCCTGGCCGGAAACATGTTCATCATTAGCGCCGCCAGCAATGTGATCGTGCTGCAAATGGCCGACCGGATGGGCGCCGCTGAAGTAACGTTCACTCAGTTCATGAAGGCGGTTCTGCCAATTGGCATCGTCTCGACGCTTATTACGATTGGGTGGATATTGCTGCTTGAAGAACACCTGTCGGGCAAAGTGTTTTAGGCAAATAGCCGAGCGACTTTCGCGGCATGAGGTAGACTTCGCTGCTCTGGGGGATAGACGCTACTAATTGATCTGAAAATTCCTGCCTGAATGCCTCCTATCACATAACCAAAAGTTGAGTTTTGCACATGCGGCGAACTTCTGCTTTCGCCCTTGACTAATCTAGTTAAGTTGCCTCACCCCATCCGCATTCGCCACGTGGCAGATCAGCAGGAACAGGCGCCTACGGTGTCTGTTCCAAAAACCAGCCCTGATTTTTCCGAAAAGAGGTCAGGATCAACGGAATCAGTTTGGATGCTGGGCGAAAGATGTGAGGCCCAAAAAGCAAAGATCCTGTCGCTGGCGGCAGTACTATTTGTCGCCTACATACGTTTTCCATTCCCTCTCAACACAAGGCGTTGAACGAAGCTGCTGGGATCTATGAGCTGGACACGGCTTACTTTGATAAAGGCTGGGTTGTCCCGCAG